>CAYUZY010000040.1:0-15815 GCA_964448645.1 uncultured Flavobacteriaceae bacterium | reverse complement strand
TTTTTTTTTATTTATTTACATTTTTTATTACATTGGGATTATATTAATTATAAATAAATTTAAAATGAAAAAAATTTTTACTTGTTTATTATTGTTTTTTGTTTTTATAGGGTTTTCTCAGAAGATAACTTTAGATTTTGCTTTTATTAAAGCAGAAAACATTAATGATTATGACCAAAACTTAAAGACTAAATTTCAAAAAGTCAATCAAAACTATATAGATGATGGAAGAATTTTAGGATGGCATGTTTGGAAGGTTCTTAATGGTTCCCAAACACCATTTACTCATGTCGCTGTATCTATTTATGATTTAGATATAGTAGATGAAGATTATACCCCTAAAAAATGGACAGAAATTTTTCCAGATTTGACAGAGGATGAACTAAAAGATTGGGGCGAAAAAAATAATAAAAACAGAAAAATTATTTTTGAAACTCAAATTGTAAATGTTGCTGAAGTTCTTCAAAATGGTGTAACTACATATCCTGATATTGCTGTTGTAAATTTTATGAAAGCTAAACATGGTAAATATAAATCTTATGAGGATTTAGAAATGGCATTAACTAAATCTATTCCAAATAATTCAATTAGAAAAGGATGGTCTTTAGCAAAAAGAATTGACAGATATGGAACAAATATGTCTTGGACTCATTTTACAGTTGATTGGTATGATAAATATTCAGATTTTTTAAAAAGAACTTCTGGACCATCAACAAATGCCTCTAAATCATATCAAAATATGATGAAATTGAGAGATTTGACAGATAATGTCGTGTTAAAGAAATTTATTTTTTTGAATAAATAAAATTTAACTTTCATTATATTCAAAAGATTTCTTTAAATTATAAACATTATTTATTAAAAAACAATTTACAATGAAGAAGATTATATTTATATTTTTATTATTAGTCTCTTTTAGTCTTTCAGCCCAAAATATCGTTTGGGAACAAGTTGGGTTAAAAGTTAATCAAGGAAGTTCAAACTTTGTTTTAGAACTTGTAGAAGGGTTTTATACAAGTATTGAGAAACCAAAAGGAGTAGCAATATCTCTTGACGCTCTTATGTTTAAGCCAGAAGGATATGAAGCTACTCATTTTTTAACTTTTGCTGGATCTGCAGAAGATCTTGCTAAACTTAGAGAACTTCGCTCTGGATCAATATACATGCAGTATAATCAAAATATGTTAAAATTCTCAAAAATTACTTCTATAACATCTGGTTCAACTTTAATGAGAATGAATTTGGATAAAGGCAATTATCCAATAGCTCAGCTATGGCAATGGAATGTAAAAGATCCTGAAGTTTTTATGAATGAATTTATTTCTTTAACTAGGTCATTTCCACAAGAAGGTTATCTGTCTATTGGTCGAATTTCTCAAGGATCAAGTCCAGATGGAGAGTCTCACTATATATATACAACTCATAAGGATTATGGTTCCGCATTATCATGGGGTCCAAAAAATGAAAAAGAACAAGCGGCTTTTGTTAAGTTTCAGAAAAAAACAGCCCCTACATCTGATTATTTAGGGACAGTTACGGTAAGAAATGTTAAATCATGGAATTAATTTATTTTTGATCATTATATATAATAACCCTCTATAAAATAGAGGGTTTTTTTTTAAATACTTTTAATAATTTTACACATCATATATTAAAAATTGAAATAATGAAGGTAAATTCGACAGTATTAATAGCAGAAGATAAAGACTTAATGAGATTTGATACATTTAAATCAAAAATTTTATGGAAAACAACATTTGACAAAAGAATTATGGGAATGACAAGAATTAATGAACATGTTTTTGTTACTCTTTCCTCAACATGGTCAGGTTGGACATCTTTAATAAATTTTAAAAATGGAGAGATTTTATGGACAGTTAAAAAATATTTTTACAATATTTTAATAAATGAAAAATCAATTTATTTCATTGATAAATGGGGTAAGTTCAACTGGATATCTTTATATAATGGAGAGCAGAAGTTTAGAGGAAGTCATCCTTTTTTATGGACTAGCCCAAAATTATCTTTAATTTCAAAAAAACTATATATGTTTTCAAAGAAAAAAACATTTGTTTTTAATGAGTCTACTAAAAATTTTGATGAAACGAAATTACCTTTTTCTCTTGATTCATCTAAAATAAAATCAATATTAGATGAGTTTCAGATTAATGTAAACTCATTATCAAATAACTCAGATGCTGGAATAATTTATTCTGGAGACTCTGGTACTTATGGAGGAGATTCTGGAATGGGAGGAATTGATGGAGGAGGGGCTGGGGCCGGTGAATAAATTGATTTATTTTTTATAATTTCGTATATATGAAAAAGTACTTTTTACCTGTTATTTTTTTTATGTTTTTCTCATGTAATCAAGTAGAAGAGAAAAAAAAAGACATTGTTTATTTGTCTCCTGACTGTGGTTGTTGTCATGACTGGATTTTACATATGGAAAATAATGATTTTGTTTTAGAAAAGAATTTAGATTCAAATATGTATGATATTAAAATAAATGCAGGACTTCCAATTGATTTAGCTTCTTGTCATACAGCTATAATCAATGGTTATTTTATTGAAGGTCATGTTCCTGCAGATGATGTTAAAAGATTATTGAAAGAAAATCCTGATAATATAATAGGATTATCTGTTCCAGGAATGCCTGCAGGAATAAATGTGCCTGGAATGGAGGTTAATGATGATAAAGCAAATTTTGATGTTTTAGCAATTGATTCTAATGGAAAATCAATTGTTTGGGCACATTATGAGTAATCATTTTCCAATACTTTGATTTAAATTCATAAAAATGCTTGTCATTTCTTATTTTGAAATATTTTTTAATTCTTTTATTTCTTCATTACAATGGCTTATTGGATTAATTCTATTTGAGGGATTATGGTATAAAAATTTCTTTTGGGGAATTATTTTAATTTCTTTAATTATATGGGGGTTAGAAATAATCTTTCCATGGAGGAAAAATCAAAAGATTATTAGAAAAGATTTTTGGCTTGACGGTTTTTATTTATTCTTTAATTTTTTTATTTTTTCAATTATAATAAGTGGATTTTATGAAATAATTTATCAATTTTTTATTTCTCGAGAAATTGAAATGGACTCTATAAAAATTATTAATTTAAGTTCTTATCATATTTCAATTCAATTATTGATATTTTTTGTGATAATTGATTTTTTTCAATGGATAGCTCATTTCTGTCTTCATAAAATTGATTTTTTATGGAATTTTCATAAAGTTCACCATTCTGTTAAAGAGATGAGTTTTTCATCTCATATGAGATACCATTGGATGGAAAATATTCTTTACAAGCCTTTTAAAACTCTTGCTGTAATGATTATTGGAGGTTTTGAACCAGAACAAGCTTATATAGTCCATTTTATTGCTATTACAATTGGTCATTTTAATCATTCAAATATAAAAATTTCATGGGGACCATTAAAATACGTTTTTAATAATCCAGTAATGCATTTATATCATCATGCTAGAGATATTCCTGAAAATAGAGTAGGAGTTAATTTTGCAATTAGTTTAAGTCTTTGGGATTATATTTTTAGAACTAATTATATCCCTGAAGATAGCGGAAATGCAATTTTAGGATTTAAAGGAGATGAAAATTTTCCAAAAAAATTTATAAGTCAAAATATTTATGGATTCTTTAAGTTTAAAAAGTAATTTATTTATTAACTGACAATCTTTTCTCTCTATTTGACAGCTCCCATGCAGTATGAAAAATTAATTTTGTTCTTTTTTCCAGTAAGGGGTAGTTTATCTTATCAGCTGTATCTGTGGGTTCATGATAGTCTTCATGTACCCCATTAAAGTAAAAAATTACTGGAATATTAT
Organism: uncultured Flavobacteriaceae bacterium; assembly: GCA_964448645.1. Taxonomy (GTDB): domain Bacteria; phylum Bacteroidota; class Bacteroidia; order Flavobacteriales; family Flavobacteriaceae. The sequence continues at coordinate 11,962 of CAYUZY010000040.1, read as the reverse complement.
TTTTTGCAAAATTATAATGATCGCTTCTATAATAGAAGCGATTTGGATCCTTATCATCATTATACTTATAATCTAATTTTAATTGAGTATAAGTTGAATTGATTTTTTCAGAGATATTATGAAGTTCTTGACTAATTCTATCTGAGCCGATTAAATATATATAATTAGGATCTTTATCTTTTCTTTTAGGATCAATTCTTCCAATCATATCAATATTTAGATTAGCAATTGTGTTTTCAAGAGGATATAGAGGATTATCCACATAATATTTGGATCCAATAAGCCCTTTTTCTTCGGCTGTTACATGTAAAAAAATAATTGATCTTTTTGGAGGGTAACCATCTTTAACAGCATCAGAAAAACTTTCAGCTATTTCAAGTAAAGAAACGTTTCCTGAACCATCATCATCAGCTCCGTTATATATTTTACCATCATGAGTCCCATGAGCATCAAGATGAGCAGATAGAATGATATATTCATTTGGAAATTTTGATCCGTGAATTATTGAAACTACATTTTCCGAGTCAAAAATTCCAGATCTAACAAATTGCTTGCCAAGATAGTACTTTCTAGTTTTAATATTTTTTATGTATTGAAAGTAATCATTTGTTCCTTTAGCAGGATCAATGGAATGTCTTTTATAAAAATCTCTTAAAAAATCAACAGCAATTTTTTGTCCTTTTGAACCTACTTCTCTTCCACCAAAATAATCAGAGGCATAAACATAAAGCAATTCTTTTAATTCTTTAGATGTAATTTTGTTAGAGTAGATTTTTGATAAGTCAGATTGTGAAAAGGCAGTTAAAGAAAATAAAAAATAAAAAATAAAATTTTTCATAACAATTTTTAACACCAATTTATTAAAAAAGAAATTATTTCTTAGAAATTATTTCTAGTATTCCATCCCAAAGTTTTATTCTCATTTCCATTGCTTTTTTTGAATAATCTAGAGCTTCATACCACTTGTTTTTGTCTGACCCACATAAGTCATTAACCATTTCTAGTGCTAACGGGCCATGTTCATCAGTATCTAACTCAATATGTCTTTCAAAATAATAGATTAGTGGCTTAATATTAATTTTATTGTCAATTTTAATGTTTTTTAAAATCTCAATAAACATATCTGGAATTAAATCTTCTCTTCCAAAAGTAAATACTGCAGAGGTTATATGAGGTTTCTTTAATGAAATAGTTTTAAAAGTAAATTTTAAAAAATTTTTAATAAAAACAGGTAGTTTTTCATTTTCAATATTCTTATTAGCTGATAAATTAATGTCCCAGTTTTTAATTAAAGAGTTTATTTTATGTGGATTACTTTTAATTAAAGTCATTGAATTTAAATACATTTCAAAGTGACTCATAGAAATTCCATTATGATCAATATCTGATTCTTCATCCCAAACTATTTCATTTATAAGTCTAGATGCTTTTGGAAATCCCTTAGGTTTCCATGGAATTGAAACACAGGTTAATTGTATTTGCAACTCTTTTAGTAAAGACATAAAATCCCAAACAGCAAAAACATGGTACTCAGTGAAAAGTTGAATATTATTAATGGATTTAATCGATGTATATAACTCATGTTCTTTAAGTTTTTTTCTATAAGGGGCTAATTGTTCTTCAAACAAACTTGTCATTTGTAAGATGTATTTTTTAAGTTAGCAAATATAAATTAATATTGTAAAACAGGAAAAATGGATATTGAGATTTTATTTTTATTTATAATAACCTCAATCTCACTTACTTTAACACCTGGGCCAGATATTTTATACGTTTTGTCTCAAAGTTTAAGTTATGGTTTTAAAAGTGGTTTTTTAGTTAGTTTAGGTTTAATTTCTGGACTTTTTTTTCATACTGCTTTTGTGTCATTAGGTTTTGGTTTTCTAATTTCAGAAAATCCACATTTTTTTAAATTTATTAAATATTTTGGTTCATTATATTTAATCTTTTTAGGTGTTAACATTCTTTTATATAAAAAAAAGAATAAAGAAATTATAACAGTACAAAACACATTGTTGAAAAATTATTCTACAGGTTTAATTATGAATTTGGTTAACCCCAAAGTTAGTTTGTTCTTTCTTAGTATTTTCCCATTATTTCTTTTTGATGAAACACTAAGTATAAGGTTTCAATTTATGATTTTGGGAATTATTTTTATAATTCAAGCTATATTAATTTTTTCTATAGTTTCATTATTTTCATCACATATAGGAGGAAATTTTTTTTCAATAAAAACAAATAAGTTTTTTAGATATTTTCAGCCTATTGTTTTATTTATCATAGCAATTTTGTTGATTTTATTATGAGAAAAATTAAATTAATAGAATGTCCAAGAGATGCTTTACAAGGTTATTCTAGATTTGTTAACACAGATAAGAAAATTAATTATATAAATAGCTTATTAAAAATTGGTTTTTATGCAATAGATTGTGGAAGTTTTGTTTCAAATAAAATGGTTCCTCAAATGTCTGATACTCCACAGTTAATTAAAAGTCTAATTAAAGAAGAGTCTAAAACTAAAGTTATTGTAATAATAGCGAATGAAAGAGGAGCATTAGAAGCTTCAAATTATGAGCAAATTGATATTTTAGGATATCCTTTTTCAATTTCAGAAAATTTTCAAATTAGAAATACAAATAAAACAATAAAAGAATCTATTCATATACTAAATAATATTATTGAAATTTCAAATAAATCAAATAAGGAAGTTATTGTTTATTTATCAATGGGGTTTGGAAATCCTTATGGAGATCCTTGGAGTGTTGAAATTGTTATGGAATGGATTTATAAGTTAAAATTATTAGGAATAAATACAATTTCATTATCAGATACTATTGGAATTTCTAAACCTGATCAAATAAAGAAATTATTTAAAGACGTAAATAGTGAATATAAAGAGATTGAATTTGGAGCTCATTTTCATTCTTTGCCCAATGATTGGTTCAATAAGGTTAATTCTGCTTATTCCTTTGGTTGTAATAGGTTTGATAGTACAATTATGGGTTTTGGAGGCTGTCCAATGGCTTCAAATAAGCTTATTGGTAATATTCCTACTGAAAAACTTATTACTTTTTTTAATAATCAGGAAAATAATATCGAATTAGATATTTTAGAATTTGAAGAAGCATATAATAATTTCAAAGCTCTTATTAATTTATAGATTGTTAATTAACAAATTTCTTTAATGAAAATTTGTATATTTACATGCAATTAATTTAAAATTAATTGCTAATGTCTTCAAACAAATTTTTCGGTAAAGGATTAACATATGATGATGTGCTATTAGTCCCATGTTATTCAGATGTTTTACCAAGAGATGTTTCAATTAACTCTAAGTTTAGTAAGAATATTGATTTAAATATACCAATTTCCTCTGCTGCTATGGATACTGTTACTGAGAGTAGTATGGCTATTGCAATTGCAAGAGAAGGAGGTATAGGAGTTCTACATAAAAATATGTCGATTGAAGATCAGGCAGAACAGGTAAGGAGTGTAAAAAGGTCTGAGTCAGGTATGATAATGGATCCTGTAACTTTATGTTATAACTCATTAGTCATTGATGCAAAAGAAAAAATGAGTAAATATAAAATTGGAGGTATTCCAATTATTGAAAAAAATGGAAAATTAAAAGGAATAGTAACTAATCGAGATTTAAGATTTGAAAAAAATAATAAAAGACCAATTAAAGAAGTAATGACTTCAGAAAACATTATAACAGTTAATGAGGAAATTAAATTAAATGAAGCTGAGAAAATTCTTCAAAAAAATAAAATAGAGAAATTACCTGTTGTTGACAAAAGCAATAACCTTGTTGGATTAATTACTTTTAGAGATATTTCAAAGCAAACTAAAAAACCTAAAGCAAATAAAGATAAATATGGTAGGCTTAGAGTTTGTGCTGCAGTTGGAATAACTAATGATGTTTTAGATAGAGTAGCTTTATTAAAAAAATCAGATGTTGATGCTATAGTTGTAGATACAGCTCATGCTCATTCAAAAAATGTTTCTAATGTTTTAAAAAAAATAAAAAATAATTTTTCAGGTATAGATGTTATTGTTGGAAATATTGCTACAGCTGAGGCTGCAATTTTTTTAGCAAATGAAGGAGCTGATGCTGTCAAAGTTGGAATAGGTCCTGGTTCAATTTGCACAACCAGAGTTATTGCTGGAGTTGGATTCCCTCAGCTTTCGGCAATATTAGAAGTGTCTAAAGCTTTAGATAAAATGAATGTTCCAATAATAGCAGATGGGGGGATTAAATATACAGGAGATATTTCAAAAGCAATAGCAGCAGGAGCAAATTCAGTAATGCTTGGATCTTTATTAGCTGGTACTAAAGAATCTCCTGGCGAAACAGTAATTTATGAAGGCAGAAAGTATAAAACATATAGAGGTATGGGTTCTGTTGAGGCAATGAAACAAGGAAGTAAAGATCGTTATTTTCAGGATGTTGAAGAGGATTTTAAAAAATTAGTTCCAGAAGGAATTGTAGGAAGAGTACCATTTAAAGGTAGTTTAGAAGAAAGTCTTCATCAGTTTGTTGGAGGATTGAGATCTGGAATGGGATATTGTGGAGCTAAAAATATTAAAATTCTTCAAACAAAATCAAAATTTGTAAAAATAAGCTCAGCTAGTGTTAAAGAAAGTCATCCTCATAACATTAGTATAACCAAAGAAGCTCCAAATTATAGCCCTTAATTTAATCTACAATTATTTTAAATGTATTTATTTCAGAATTATTAAAAACTCTAATTACATACATGTTATTTTTTCTAAGATCAATTTGTAAATTAAATTCCGATAAGTTTTGTACTTTAATATCACTAATTTTATTACCTATAATTGAATATATTTGAACTGATCCTTTTCCAGTAAAACCTTTTATAGAAAGGGTTCCTAATTTATAAAAAATGGATTTTGTTTCTTGAAGAATTGAGTTTAGATTTGAAGAGAGAAATTGTTTATAAGGAGACGAAGCTCTTAAAAATGATATAAATAAAATAAATAATAAAATTAATCTCAAATGTTATTATTTTTATGCAATTTACAATAAAAAAATTAATTTACAAAAAATATAAACATATTAAGTTGTTGTTTTACAAGATGTTATTTGATTTATTAAGAAGACGTAATAAAAATGTTAATATTATTGTTAACAAGTATTTTTTTAAAAAAAACGGACTTCCAAAATTCATTTTATTGTTTGTTGTATTTTTTGTTTTTGAATTTTGCAACACTAATAAAGATGAAGTCGTAGCAAGAGTAGAAGATCAATATCTTTATAAATCTGATATAAAATTAAAAGCGGATTCTTTTGAAACTAATAAGGACAGTGTTTTAAAGGTTAGAAACTTTATTGATAGTTGGGCAAGAAAAAATCTTTTGTATAAAAAAGCATTAGTTAATCTTTCTGAAAATAAAGTTGAAGAGCTTGAAAATTTAATTAATAATTACAGATATGATTTATATGGTACAGTATATAAAGAAACTCTTTTAAATAAAATCATAGATACATTGACTCTAGAAAAAAGAATTAATTCTTTTTATAAAGGTAATAATGAGATTTTTAGATTAAATGAACCTTTGTTTAAAATTCGTTTTATTCAATTTCCAATTGATAATGTTGACAAAAATGATATTATTAAGAGTTTTATTAGGTATAATAATATTGATAAGTTTTATTTAGATTCTTTGTCCTACCAATTCACTAATAATATATTGACAGACTCTATTTGGATTACAAAAAAAAGACTAATTAATAATGTTTCCTTTATAAAAAATGATAATTTAAAAAATTATGTTAAAAAAATGCATTATTTTGAATTTGAGGATTCTTTAGAATTATCTTTATTATATGTAATTGATTATAAAAAAAATGGAGAAATAGCACCATTGTCTCATGTTATTCCTAGTATAAGAAATATAATTTTGAATAAAAACAAAATTGAATTTTCAAAAAAAATTGATAAGGAAATAATTCAAGATGCCTTTAAATCAAACAAATTTGAAATATTTAATTAATATGAAAAAAGTTATTTTTATTACAACTTTATTAGTTATAAGTTTTTCTTTCTCTCAAAACTCTCATAATAAAGTAAAAGTTGATGGTGTATCAGCAGTTATTGGAGATTATGTAATTTTAGATTCGGATATCGATAAAACTATAATTGATATGGAATCTCAAGGCATTTCAATTAAAGGTGTTTCTAGATGTCAATTGCTTGGAAAATTAATGGAGGATAAATTATACGCTCATCATGCGATTCAGGATAGTTTAGAAGTTAGTGTTGAAGAAGTTTATAATATGGTTGATAGAATTATTGACAACTTTATAAGTCAGCTTGGAACTATTGAAAAGGTGTTGGAATTTTATAATAAAGAAGATGAACCTTCTTTTAGACAAGAAATTTTTGAAATAAACAAAACTCAAAAACTATCCTCTTTAATGCAAGCTGAAATAGTTCAAGATATTGAAGTCACGCCAGAGGAAGTGAGGCTTTTTTTTAATTCTATTCCTAAAATAGATCTTCCAACTTTTGGTACTGAATTAGAAATCTCTCAAATTGTTATAGAACCTAAAGTCTCTAAAAATGAAGAAAAGAGAATAATTAATTTATTAAAATCATTTAAAGAAGATGTTCTAGAAAATGGCTCAAGTTTTTCTTCAAAAGCTATTTTATACTCTCAAGATCCTGGATCTAGATCTAGTGGTGGAAAATATACCTTGCACAGAAAAAAACCAAGAATGGTTAAAGAGTTTAGAGATGTTGCATTTAGATTACAAGAAGGAGAAATTTCTGAACCATTTAAGTCTGATTTTGGTTGGCATATTATTCAAGTTGATAAAATTAGAGGTCAAGAGGTTGATGTTAGACATATTTTATTAACTCCTAAGATTGATCCTCCTCAGTTACTAGAAGCTAAAAAAATCATTGATACAATAAGAACAAGAATAATAGATAATGAGATTACATTTGAGAAGGCAGCTTTAGCATTTTCAAGTGAAAAGGAAACGAAATTTAATGGAGGAGTACTTATTAATCCTGAAACTGGAGATAATAAATTTGAGCTAACTAAATTAGATCCAGTTTTATATAATCAAATCAGAAATTTAAAAGATGGAGAAATTTCTTATCCTATCTTAGATGAAGATAGATCAGGGTTAAAAAAGTATAAAATTTTATTAATTAGTAATCGATTTGATGAACATAAAGCAGATTATTCATTAGATTATTCTAAAATAAAAGAATTAGCATTAAAAGAAAAACAAATTAATATTATTCAGAATTGGATGGAGGAAAAAATTGAAGAAACATATATTAATATCAATAAGGATAGCCGAAAATGTGTGTTTGTAAATAATTGGCTCAAAATTTAACTTTTATTTAAAGTATTTCTTTGGAACCCATAACATTCCAAAACACTCACCATTATTTTTATAAATATTTTTATGATGTACTTTATGAGCTCTTCTTATTCCTCTAGCATATTTATTATCAATACTTCTAAAAAATTTAAATCTTTGATGAATAAAAATATCATGTACTATAAAATAACAAAGACCATATAAGAATATTCCTATAGCAATAGGTAATCCAGGCCAAAAATTATATTCTCCCCATAATACAATGAATCCAAAACTTACAAGAGCATAGTATATAAAAAATAAATCATTTCTTTCAAACCAAGATTTTCCATGCTTTTTATGATGATCTTTATGTATTGACCATAAAAAACCATGCATGATATATTTATGAGTAAACCAAGCATTAAATTCCATAAAAAGAAATGAAGAAATTAAAATAATAATCCACAAAAGTGTCATGTTGTAAAATTATATAAATTTAAATTGATGTTTAAAATATGAGTATAATAAAAGATTAACTTTTTGATAATTGGGAATTCTAATTCTTGTTGATTTAATTTTTAGAGAAGGAGTTTTTTCAAGCTTGTGAAGTAATTTTAAATAATATTTATAAGCAGTGTAAACTCCTAATCTAGAGTTATTGGGCAGTTTCTTTATTCCTTTTAAAGCTAACTCAAAATCTCTTTTAATTTCATTAATTATATTTTTTTTTGATTCTTCAGAAAAATTGGCAAAATCAATATTTGGAAAATAGGACCTATTTAAATTTTCATAATCATCTTTTAAATCTCTTAAAAAATTTACTTTTTGAAAAGCTGATCCAAGAGCCATGGCACTAGGAACAAGTTCTTTATATTTTTTAGGTTTCCCATTAACAAAAACTTTTAAACACATTAAACCAACAGTATCTGCTGAACCATATATATATTCTTTAAATTCTTTTTGCGATTTATATTTCTTTTTATTTAAATCCCATTTCATACTTTTTAAAAAAGATTGAATTAGAGAATAATCAATATCAAATTTATGAACAGTTAATTGAAATGAATTTAATATAGGATTTAAACTGATTTTATTTTTTAAGGCTATAAATAAATTATTTTCAAAATTTTCTAAAAGTTCTTTTTTAGGAAATTCATGAAATGTATCTACTATTTCATCTGCAAAACGGACAAAACCATATATGTTATATATATGATTTCTTATAGAAGGATTTAAAGTTTTTGTAGCCAAAGAAAATGAAGTACTATATTTAACAGTAACTAATTTGCTAAATTCTTGACTAATATTATTAAAGAGTTTTATCATTTATGGTATAGAAAAAAATTTAATAATCAAATATAGGAATTATACAAGTAACAATGTGCGCATGAGAAGATTCGAACTTCCATGGGGTTAACCCCCACTAGGCCCTCAACCTAGCGCGTATACCAATTCCGCCACATGCGCAATTTTAAGTGACTTGGCTGGGTCTCGAACCCAGGACCCTCTCCTTAAAAGGGAGATGCTCTACCAACTGAGCTACCGAATCTATTAAGCCTGCAAATATAATTATCTATTATTAATTTATAATGGCTAATTAATATAAATTTGTTGTATATTTTTTATTAAAATGATAAAACACTCAATTATTCTTCTTGGCTATATGGGCGTTGGAAAATCTTATATTGGGAGAAAATTAGCTGAAGAATTAAAGATAGATTTTTTTGATTTAGATAATTATATTGAATTGAGTGAAAAACAATCAATTAATAATATATTTTATGAAAAAGGAGAAATTTATTTTAGAAATATTGAAAATAAATGTTTGAATTTATTATTAAAGAAAAAAATTAACCATGTTATTTCAACTGGAGGCGGAACACCATGTTATTCAAATAATATAGAACTAATCAAAAAAAATGATGGTTTAAAATCTTTTTATTTAAAATCCTCTATTACAAATTTAACAAATAGATTGTTTTCTGAAAAAGAAAATAGGCCGTTGATTTCAAGTATAGATTCTAAGAAAGAATTAAACAGCTTTCTTTCAAAACATCTATTTGAAAGAAATTTTTTTTATAATCAAGCTGATTTTATAATTAATATTGATAAAAAAAAGACAAGTGAAATTCTTTTGGAAATAAAACAAAAATTAACTTAAGTATATACCTTGTTTTGATCCTTCTAGAATTACATCAACATGTTCTTTAATAGAAGTTGATAGTGAAATTCCTTTAAAATCAGCCTTAACAGGGAACTTTTTGTGATTTCTATTTATTATCACTGCTGTTTGTATTTTTTTAACAGGTATTTTTAGAAAATAATTAACAGCATATATCAATGTGCTTCCTGTATTAAGAACATCATCAACAATAATAATGTTTTTATTAATACATTTTTTTTTATCAATAGATGATGAAATTTTCTTAGTAGGATTTTTTTTATTTATTTTAATTGACATTAGGCTTAAATTAAAATTCGAAATATTTTTAAGTATTTCAAATATTTTATTAGATAATATTTTTCCATTTTTTTCAATACCAACGATAATAAGATTATTATCGTTTTCATGATTATTCTCATATATTTGATAAGCTATTCTTTTTAAGTATAAATCTATATCAGATATATTTTTAATTTTTGTTTTAATAGAATCCATTATTATTTTAGAAAATTGCTTATATCCCTTCTTTTGTTTTTTTAATTTTAACTACTTCTCTAATCCTTATTTCTTTTAAAGGTTTTATAATGTTATTATTTAATTTCATTATTCCTTTTTTACAAGTATCAGTTGACAGATTTATTGATTTGGAATACTTTAATTGCCATAAAAATTGGTCTGTTCTCATAAAAAGAGGCATTTTATTTTAAACAAAAATAAAGTAAATTGTATCTTGCGGGACAAAAAAAAACTTTTTTGAGAAAATTTATTTTATATAACTTTTTTGTATCGTTAATTATATTATCCTGTAAGAAAGATGACAACTCTTTAGATATAAGGGATGTTGCAGAACAAGCTTTGCTTGATGATAGTGCTTTGAAAATTTATTTGGAAACTCATTATTATAATTATGAAGATTTTAATAAAGCAGATGGTTTTGAAAATTTGGAAATCACTATAGATTCAATATATGATCAGAATATAAATAAAGATCCTCTTATTGATAAAGTTTTAAAGAAAAACATCCCTATTGAATCAAGTAATGGGCCTATTAACCATGCCTTGTATTACTTGCCAGTTAATAATGGAATTGGAGAAAATCCTTCTATAGCAGATTCGGTATATGTTTCTTATAAGGGTAGTTTATTAGATGGTTCGGTTTTTGATCAAAGTGTTACTCCTATTTGGTTTGATTTAACAGGAGTTGTTAGAGGTTTTAAAGAAGGTCTTTCTGAATTTAAATCTGGAGATTTTACTGTTAATGATGATAATACGGTAAATTATCAAAATTATGGTCAAGGTTTAATCTTTATGCCATCTGGTTTAGGATATTTTGCTCAATCTTCATCATTGATTCCTGAATATTCTCCTTTAATTTTTAAAATTTCATTATTTACAATTAAAAAAACTGATCATGATGGAGATGGTATTTTAACTTCTGATGAGTATGATAATGACAATGATGGAGTGCCAGATGATTCAGATGGTGATGGGATTTTAGATTATCTTGATAAAGATTAATCAAAAGAATAGGAGAACCCCATTCTTAAAATTCTGTTAGATTTTATTATTTGACCAGTTTCAATTTTTGAATCGTTAGAGATTAATTGAGTCTCATTTTTTCCTTCATTATAGGTTATATTTAATGAAACTGGACCAAAAGAAAGTCTTGTTCCAAGATGAAAACTAATATTCTTTTTGTCTTTTAATTCGTTTAAACTGAAATCATTAAAATTTCGATTTATGTTAGATGTAAAGTTAGGTCCAGCATAGATGCTTAATAAAGGGAAGATTTTATAACCAATTGAAACTGGTATTTCAAAGTTTGTTTCAGAATATTCTTTTGAATTTATTTTAGAAGAAGATCGAATAAAATTTATTTCTGGACGAATATATAAGATTGGTAAATTTATTTCTCCATATAAGCCAGCATAGAACCCATTTAAATTATTTTCTACATTATCAACTTTTAAGGCATCTTTTGAACTAATCGATACACCAGCATTTAAGCCATAATCAAATTGAGAATATAAAATTTGAGAACTAATTAAATAAAATAAAATAAAAATTAAATTTTTCAATAATTTTCTTTTTTTCTTTTGATTACTTTCTTTAACTTTTGAACTATCGTTTCCTTGTTTAACCCATATTTTTCCATTAATTGACCTGGAGTTCCAGATTCTCCAAATGTATCGTTTACTGCAACAAATTCTTGGGGAGTAGGATGTTTTTTTGACAACATACCTGATATACTTTCACCAAGCCCTCCAATATGATTATGCTCTTCAGCAGTAACTAAACAACCTGTTTTCTTAACAGAATTAATTATTATTTGATCATCTAAAGGTTTTATAGTATGAATATTAATAACTTCAACATTAATATTTTGTTTTTTAACTTCTTCAGCCGCTTCTATTGCTTCCCATACCAAATGACCTGTAGCAATTAAAGTT
>CAYUZY010000039.1:0-15817 GCA_964448645.1 uncultured Flavobacteriaceae bacterium | reverse complement strand
TTAACATGTCCCTATAATTCATTTTTCTAGGATACCATCTCCCATCTGTTTTTTTAAAATTATAAAAAGAAATTCTTTTTAATAATTCCCCGCTTTTAGCAAATAAATCTTCTTTCAAAGGAACATACCTCTCCTTATCAACCCAAAGAATTCTTTTAAAATAATTTACATCATCAACCAAAGCTGTTAACTCCATTTTCCAAACATCTCTATCTTCTATTTTTTCTTCTCCAACTATTGTAGCATTATAAATTTCTGATAATTTTCTTTCCTCCATCATGTCTTCATATGACAAATCTGAACCCATGAGAGATTGCCTTAATAAATGACCTGAAAGTTGAATAATTCTATCAGTAGAAGGAGAATATATCCAAAGTCTATCCTCTAATCTTAACATTTTTGTTCCTTTTTCTCTTTCAGGATATAAATACTCAGTAAAATTTTTATTTAATCCTTCTGAATATCCTCTTGATCTAATTGTTCTGCTTTTTCTTTTCCCATAAACAATCATTTCAGAATTAATAATCTGACTTTTTGAAAGCATATTAAAATCAATCTTTTTTATAACTGAACTCGCAGTTGGAAAAGTGTTATTTTGACTAAATAATTTTATACTAACGAAAAATATGAGTATAATTTTAAGTGTTAATTTCATATTTGAAATTTTTTGATATTAATATTTTAAACCTCTAATTCTTTAAATAATCTTGCTGTTTCTCTTTTAAAAATTCCTCTTCCTGAAAGGGCTGTTCCTAAAAACATAGAAATAAGACCTGGAATAAATCCAATGAAAAATAAATCAATAGAAATGTGAGCTCTCATAATTGATGGCATTACTATTGATGTTCCTGCAAGTTCATCACTAAAATCAATTCCTACCTCTTGAAAATAATAACAAAAGCAAACTCCTAAAATCGTTCCTATAAATGAACCAATCGTTCCTATTATTAATGATTCAATAAGTAAAAATTTATAAACTTTAGGTTTAGATTCTCCAAGGGCAAGGCGAATTCCAAATTCATTATATCTTCTAAGTCCTCCCATTAATCCAGTATTCCATAAGACTAAAGACATGGCTAAAACAAAAACTATAATAAAAATGCCTGTAATCAAATCCATTAAATCTAATGTTGGAGCAAGATCATTTTGATCCCTTAATGTTAACATTATAGGCGCATATTCATCTAAATTATTTATGTTTTTTTTATTAAAATCTTTTTTAATTTCTTCAGCCCTTATAGGGTTATATATTTCATTATCTAAAAAGCCTAATAACTCCCCTGCACCATCTTCCATATCTAATATTTTTTGGGCATATGATAAATCCATGATAAAACTTCCTTTATCTAAAAGAGGTGTGCCAAATCTTATAGTACCAGACATTATAACCTTTTCAAAAACCATACTCCCCTCCATTGTAGAACCAAAAAATGTTATTTCATCTCCTAAACTTAAACCCAACTTATTTGCAAATTCATCACTGATCAAAACTTGACTTTCTGACTTAGGTATTTCCCCTTTTATTAAAGAATTTTCTATTCCTAGCCTTTTAAGTTCTTTACTTTCTTTATTAAGAATTGAATATGCTAAACCTAAAGTTGGCCCCTGAATTTTAGTTTCTCCATTTTTATCAGGAACATCAATTATCCCTGCAAATTTTATTCTTGGAGCCCAATCAACATTTGGATAATTTAATTCTAAAGACTCTTTCAAAATTGATAAATCTAATATTGCTAAATCATTTGGAAGTTGATCTTTATTTTCAGCATAAGGTTTTGTCATTATTTTTAAATGACCCGTATCTAAATTTGCATTTTTATTTACAACATCTGATAATATACCTTTAACCAACCCTGAAACAAGAACAGTTACCATAACACCTATAGTGATAACAGAAATTGGTATAATACTTTTACTGGGATCTCTTAATATTCCTTTAATCAAAAATTTTATCATTGTTTCTTTCCTTTAAGAGCTAATATAGGATCAAGTTTAGATATTTTTCTGGTTGGAAGAAAGCTCACTATTGTTGAAGCAAATAAGACAAGAAAAATAGTGCCGAAAACTAACTTTAAGCCAAAAATTGGAAATATAGTATCGGATATAGGGATTCCCATTTTTTGATCAGCAGGAGGGACTGCAAAACCAACTTCAGCAAACCATGCCAAAAGTGGAAAACCATATATAGTAGCAAGTATTAGTGCAAGAAAACTGTATAAACTCCCTTCAAAAGTAAAAATTCCTATAACCTTTTGACGAGTCATCCCTAGTGCAATATAGGTCCCTATTTCACTCTGGCGTCTAAAAACGGATAAAACTTGTGTGTCAAAAATTGCTAATAACGCAATAGTAAGTAATAAAAAATAAATTACTGATTGTGAACCATTTTTTTGAGCAACCAAATCAGAAATTGGTTTTAACAACTCTTCTTGTGAGTTAAATTTCCAAAATTTTATAGGTTTATGCTTATAGTTTTTATCTGCTATAAAAAATGAAGCTTGATTATTTAATCCTGTGATCTCCCATAAAGTTTCAATTGACATCCAAATTTGACCTGAATCTATGGCAGGAACGTTAGAGTCAAAAATATCTACAACTGTAATTCGGTTTGCATCATAAGTGCCATTTTTATCTCTCCATCTAATTAAAACTTCATCGCCAATAGATAGTTTTGAAGATTCAGCCATTCTCTTTCCAATGATAACTGGATAATTATATTTTGAATTTATAAGCGCCTTAGTAGGTAATAAAACACTTTTTTGGGATAGTTCAATCCCTTTAATGGTAGTACCTAACATTCTTCCTTGAGGATAAATTGAAGCTTGATGTACCAAAATTGGAGTAAGTCCAGAAATATTCTCAGGAATAGGTCCTTTACCATCCAATATCGTAAAAGAATCTAATGGGTCATAATCCTCATGAATTAACTGTCCTTGTCCAAATTGCCAATTTATAGAATCCCTTCTAGCTTGATCATCCCAGCCATCCATAACTCCTTTAAGGCCAATTATTACAACAAAAGAAAAAGATAAAACAAAAACATTAAGAAAAGTTCTTAATCTTGCTCCAAAAATATTTTTAATTGAGAGTATAAATGCGAGTTTCATCTTTACTTCTTTTTTAAAATATCCTTCTCTATCTTTCCATCCTTTAAATGGATAGTTCTATTTAAATAACCCATTACCTTTTCATCATGAGTAGAAAATAAAAATGTTGTTTTTAATTCCTTATTAAGCTTTTTCATTGTTGATAATATCTCATGAGCATTTTCAGAATCGAGGTTTGCAGTAGGCTCATCAGCCAAAAGTATTTTAGGTCTTTTTACCATTGCTCTAGCTATAGCAACTCTTTGGCTTTCTCCTCCAGATAATTTATCAGGTTTTTTATTTGCATGACTTGTAAGTCCAACCCAATCTAAAGATTCCATTACGGCTTTCTTTCTCTCTTGACTACTATAATTTTGTAACAATAATGCAAATTCAACATTTTCGTAAACTGTATAAACTGGTAGTAGATTAAAAACTTGAAAAATAAATCCAATATTTATATTTCTTAAATACGCTGCTTGTCTATGAGTTAAATCTGATATGTTTTGATCAAGAACAATTGCCTGTCCTTCAGTAGGCTTGTCCAAAGAGCCTATTATGTTTAAAAGAGTTGTCTTCCCAGATCCACTTGGCCCAACAATTCCTGCAAATTCTCCTTCTTTAAATGAAATGGTTAAGTCTTTTAAAGCCATAAAAGTTTTCCCTGCTATAGGATATCCCTTACTCATTTGATTAATCTTAATTATTGGATTTATTTTCATGATTAGTGATTAAAAACAATTAATAATTGTATTCCAGGTCCAGCAAATGTATTTATTATTTCATTTTGTTGTATCCCCACTTGTGTCTTCGGGTTATAATACCCCAATAAATAGCCCACAAACTTATCAAATTGATATTGATAATTCATTAAAAAAGTATTATTTCCTGATTGCCATTGATGGTAATACAAAAAACTAAAACTTTGAGAAAGATTTAATGGGTAGGAAGCATTTATTGCTGAATATTGTGTTTTTTCCAGTCTAAAAATATTATTCTTTCCATATCCACTAATAAGGTGCTCAGCAATTATATTTAATCCGTTTCCTATTCCAAAAGTATAATCAGACCCAAGTGTTAATAGAAATTGTTTAGAAAAATCTCCAATTTTTTTTTTTTTATTAACATAAGTAGATTCAACCCAAAGACCTATTCCTAAATCCCATTTAGCATCAAATCCAAATCTAGATTCAGCGTTTTCCAGGTATGGATTAATAATCTTTTGATAATCTTGACCAACAATTCTATTATGATATGAAAATCCTATTTCACCATTTGAAATTATTCTTTGATATCTAAATCCATATTCAGGGTTATTTTCAACTGATGGTAAAATATCAAAACCCCTTGTTTTTTCATTTCCATATAAACCCCAAAGCCAAATATTTGAGTTGTTTTTAAAATATTGCCTAAAAAGGATTCCATAAACTCCATTTGTAAGTCTTAATGGGTCTCTAGGGTCAATCTCATTAAACCATTGTAAGGGTCTTAACAACATAGCTGATCCAAAATCAATTTTTTGAAGACCTAATCTAAATTCAGTTTGTTTAGATATGTATCTAGCCCAAATTCTGTATGGAGAAAAATCAAATTTTTGATCTGAATTATTTTGGCTATTGAAAAATCTTGAAGCTGATATATTTCCTGCCAATTGAACTGTAAATGATTTTAAGCTATCTAGTTCTGATTCATAATTTAACTCTGGTAAATATCTTATTCCACCAAATAGAACTTTGTCATCATCTAAACCTATATTACCTTGAAAATTTAATTGTCCATCCACATCAAATTGCGAATAAACAAATGAAGAAAATAACAATAATAATAAGTTGAATTTTTTCATAAACAGTTGATATATGCAAATTATAAAATAATTAGTTTAGATTATTATTAATATTCTTTTTGTGTAAAAAAATGTAAATTGTATCTATGTCTATAATTGAAAGAAACGACTTATCATTTAATGATGTAATATCTCTTATTGAAAATCCTGATAAAATTTCATTAAGTGAAACCACAGAATCAAAAATAACTAAATGCTATAATCTTGTAAAAAGATTATCTAATGAAAAAAAAGCTGTTTATGGAATAAATACAGGGTTTGGACCATTATGCACAAAAAAAATTTCTATCGAAGAAATTGAGCTTTTGCAAGAAAACCTTCTTTTAAGTCATGCTGTTGGAGTCGGAGACCCAATAGATCCCATTATTTCAAAAATAATGATCCTTTGTAAGATAATTTCATTATCAAAAGGGTATTCAGGAATTCGTTTAGAAATTATTGAGCGCCTAATTTATTTTTTGAAAAATGATTTAACCCCTGTAGTTCCAAAACAAGGGTCTGTTGGGGCTTCTGGAGATTTAGCTCCTTTATCCCACTTGTTCTTACCACTAATTGGTATGGGGTCTTTCTGGAAAGGGAAAAAGAAAGTTTCCGCTGCCTTAATATTAAAAGAACATCGCCTAGAGCCTTTTAAATTAGAAGCGAAAGAAGGATTAGCATTAATTAATGGAACTCAATTTATATTAGCCCATACAATTCAAGGTCTTTCAAAACTTGATTATATTTTCGATTTAGCTGATTTAGCTGCTGCAATGACTCTCGAAGGATTCCAGGGAAGCATTGCCCCCTTTAAAAAAGAACTTCACGATTTAAGACCCTATAATGGGTCTAAAAAAGTTGCAGAGCGAATGCTTATGATACTTAAAAACTCAGAAAATACTCAATCTCACGTAAATTGTGAACGTATTCAAGACCCTTATTCAATTAGATGTGTTCCCCAAGTACATGGCGCATCAAGAAATGCGTTAAATCATCTTAAAGAATTAGTTCAAATTGAAATTAATTCTGTTACTGATAATCCTGTAATTTTAGAAGATGGCTCCTCAATTTCAGGAGGTAATTTTCATGGGCAACCTTTAGCTTTAGCAATAGACTATCTAACAATAGCAGTTTCTGAAATAGGGAATATTTCTGATAGACGCATTTATTTACTTTTAGAAGGTCTTCACGGTCTTCCATCAATGCTTTGTGAAAAACCAGGTCTAAATTCAGGTTTAATGGTTACTCAATATACTACAGCGGCATTAGTTTCAGAAAATAAGTCTTTATGTTTTCCTGTATCATCTGATAGTATTCCAACAGGAATGGGACAAGAAGATCATGTTTCTATGGGTAGTATTTCTGCGACAAAACTCTTACAGGTAATTAATAATATTGAAAAAATCATTGCTCTAGAATTATTAAATGCTTCCCAAGCTTTAGAGTTTCGTCGACCAAATAGTTTTTCTCCAATAATTGAATCTAGCTTATCATTAATTAGAAAACATGTTAAAAAGTTAGATTCAGATAGACTTTTAAATTATGATATTGAAAAAATAATAGAATTAGTTAAAAATAAATTGATTAAAACAAGTGTAAATTTATGAACTTTAAGAATATTATTATTCAAGGCATTCCAAAAAAGTTACCTTCCAAAAAAACTTATGACTCTTCCATTAACAGAGCTCCAAAAAGAAAAAATATTTTATCGTTAAAAGAAAAAAAATTAGCTATTAGTAATGCTCTAAGATATTTTCCAAAAATTTGGCATAAAGAACTTGCTGAAGAATTTAAATTAGAGCTTGCTAATTATGGAAGAATATATATGTTACGTTTCAAGCCAGATTATCAAATTTATGCTAGACCTATAGATGAGTACCCTGCTAAAATTAAAGAAGCTGCAGGAATAATGATGATGATTCAAAATAATTTGGATCCAAATATAGCCCAGCATCCAGATGAATTAATAACATATGGAGGGAACGGTGCTGTATTTCAAAATTGGGCTCAGTATCTATTAACCATGAAATATTTAGCAACAATGGATGATAAACAAACCCTTCACCTTTATTCAGGTCACCCAATGGGTTTGTTTCCATCATCAAAAAGAGCTCCTAGAGTAGTTATCTCTAATGGCATTATGATCCCTAATTATTCTAAACCTGATGATTGGGAAAAATATAATGCATTAGGAGTTACTCAATATGGACAAATGACTGCAGGATCCTTTATGTATATTGGTCCTCAAGGAATTGTTCACGGAACAACTATAACATTGATGAATGCTTTTAGAAATATTTTAAAAAAAGGTGAAACGACAAAAGGTAAAGTTTTTTTAACATCAGGGTTAGGAGGAATGAGTGGAGCTCAACCAAAGGCTGGTAATATAGTTGGATGTATATCTATAACAGCCGAGGTAAATATTCTAGCAGCACAAAAAAGATATGACCAAGGTTGGGTTGATATCCTTATTTCAAATATAAAAGATTTGGTTTTATTTGTAAAAAAAGCTAAATCAAAAAAAACAACCGTATCAATAGCTTATATTGGAAATGTTGTTGATGTATGGGAAAAATTTCTGATAGAAAAGATTGATGTAACAATTGGGTCAGACCAGACATCTCTTCATAATCCATGGTCAGGTGGCTATTACCCTGTAGGGATTTCATATGAAGAAGGAAATATCATGTTAAAAGATAATCCAAAAAAGTTTAAACAAAAAGTTCAAGAATCACTAAGAAGACACGCTAAAGTGATAAGAGCTCATACAGAAAAAGGAACTTATTTTTTTGATTATGGGAATGCTTTTTTATTAGAAGCATCAAGGGCAGGCGGAGATGTTATGAATAAAGATAAAAGCGATTTTTGCTACCCTTCTTATGTTCAAGATATCTTAGGGCCATTATGTTTTGACTATGGTTTTGGCCCTTTTAGATGGATTTGTACCTCTGGAAAATCAGAGGATTTAAAACTTACTGATAAAATTGCGGAAAAAATTTTACTTAATATTAGAAAAAATGCTTTGAAAGAAATCCAAACTCAACTTGATGATAATATAAACTGGATAAAAAATGCCAATAGTAATAATTTGGTAGTAGGATCAAAAGCTAGGATATTATATGCAAATGCTGAAGGTAGAATAAAAATAGCATTAGCTTTTAATAGAGCTATTGCATCAGGAAAAATTGGAAATATAGTTTTAGGGAGAGATCATCATGATGTTGGCGGAACTGATTCTCCTTATAGAGAAACATCTAATATTTATGACGGCAGTAAATTTACTGCAGATATGGCTATCCATAATGTCATTGGTGATAGCTTTCGAGGAGCATCATGGGTTTCTATTCATAATGGTGGTGGAGTAGGATGGGGAGAAGTTCTTAATGGGGGTTTTGGAATGTTTCTTGATGGAAGTGATCTTTGTAATAAACGTATTAAAAACATGATATTTTTTGATGTAAATAATGGAATCGCTAGGAGAAGTTGGGCTAAAAATGCTAATGCACTTCTTGCTATAAATAAAGAAATGAAAAAAACTCCAAAATTAAAAGTTACAATTCCTGAAAATGTAAACACTTCAATTTTAGATTCGCTTTTTTAATGAAAAAAATTTTTGTAAACATAAAAGGTCTTTTACAAGTTCTAGAGAATTCTGAAAAAATTATTCTAGGACATGATATGAAAATTCTTAATAAAATTAATGATGCTTACCTTATTATTGATAATGATTTAATAATAGATTATGGCCCTATGAATAAATGTCCAGCATTTAATAATATGGAGACAATAAATGCTAATAATTGCTTTTTGCTTCCTGCTTGGTGTGACTCCCATACTCATTTAGTTTACTCTGGTAATAGAGAAAAAGAATTTGTTCAAAGAATATCTGGTGATAGTTATCAAACGATTGCAAAAAAGGGAGGAGGTATTTTAAATTCAGCCAAAAAGCTTCAGAAAACTTCAACTGAAGAGCTTTATAATCAAAGTTCAAAGCGACTTGAAGAAATCATTAAACTAGGTACTGGTGCCGTTGAAATTAAATCTGGTTATGGCCTAGAGATTGAGGCCGAAATAAAGATGCTTGAAGTAATAAAATTACTAAAACAAAATTATGGTGTTTCTGTAAAATCAACTTTTTTAGCGGCTCATGCAATACCAGAAGAGTATAAAAAAAACAAAAATGCTTTTATTAAAAAAATTGTAGAATATTGGATTCCAAGAGTTGCCGAAGAAAAACTTGCAAACTATATAGATGTATTCTGTGAAAAAAATTATTTTTCTACTTTAGAAACTCGAAAAATTTTAGAATGTGGCATAAAATATGATTTAACTCCAAAAATTCATGTAAATCAATTTAACCATCTAGGTGGAGTTTCATTAGGAGTAGAACTAGGAGCTCTTTCTGTTGACCATTTAGAAATCATGAAAGAAGAAGATTTTTCTGTTTTAAAAGGAAGTAAAACTATAGCCGTTTCATTACCAAATTGTTCTTTTTTCTTGGGAATTCCATTCACTCCCGCAAGACAAATTATTGATAAAAATATTCCATTAGCCTTAGCATCAGATTATAATCCAGGCTCGGCTCCATCTGGAAATATGAATTTTGTTATTTCTCTAGCTTGTACTAAAATGAACATGACACCTGAAGAAGCTATAAATGCTTCAACAATAAATGGAGCTTATGCTATGGGGGTGGCAGATAAATTAGGAAGTATTACTAGAGGTAAAAAAGCAAATTTAATTTTAACTAAACCTATATCCTCATATGCCATGCTACCTTATTCGTTTGGAAATAACTTAATAGAAAAAGTTTATATAAATGGTAAAGAATTGTGAGCTAAATAATAATTTAAGGTATTACTCCCCTCCTAATAAAAAATTTTGGAATTGTAATTTGTCAAATTTAAAAAGCAACAATGAATATTGGTTTAAAAACATTGAATTCTCTCACAAAAGCCTAATTTCTAAAAACAAAATTTTTACAAAATCTATAGCTCTTTTAGGGTACGCTTGTGATGAAGGAGTTAGAAGAAATAATGGAAGAATAGGTGCTGCCAAAGGGCCTAAAGAAATAAGAAAAGAATTAAGCAAATTAAAATCAAATTTCCCTTCAAAAAAAGTTTTTGATTTTGGTGACGTTTTATGTCCTAATCGAGATATGGAAAGATGTCAAAATGAATTTTCAGAAATAATAAATAAATTAATACAAAAAAATTATCTAACTATTGGAATTGGAGGAGGACATGATCTTGCATATGGCCATTTCTCTGGAATTAGAAAAACTTTTAATGATCATAAAAAAATTGGAATAATAAACTTTGATGCTCATTTTGATTTACGAACACCTTTAAATGGAACAAATTCCGGAACTCCCTTTTTTCAAATATTAAATAAATGGGGGGAATTTGTTAATTATTTTGCAATAGGAATACAGGAAAAATCTAATTCAGATGTTCTTTATAAAACTGCTTCTAAATTTAATGTTAATTATATCTCCGCTGAAGATTCTACTGCTAATAATTTTAAAGTTGTTAAAAATCAAATAGATCTATTTATTGAAAAATGTGATCTAATATATGTAAGTGTAGATTTAGATGGGTTTTCTTCTTCATATGCTCCAGGAGTTAGTGCTCCAGCAGTTTCTGGATTTTCAAAATCTTTTTTTAATTTAGCTTTTAAACATATCTTTAAAACAGGTAAAGTAATTGCAATTGATGTTGTTGAGTTAAATCCAAAATATGATGAAAATTCAATTACCTCCATACTAGCAGCAGAAATTATAAATTTAACTTGCAGATCTTATTTCGAATAGAAATTAATTGGCGTCTTTTTTTATCTTTGAAAAATAAATGAGTTTAAAAGATAAAATATTTCAATTTATTGATGATTCTGCAAAATCTTTAGGAGTTGATCTTAGGGTATTGGTAATTCTTTCTTTTATTCTTGGATTTATTCTTGGTCAATTTTTTGGATAATTTTTTTAAAATTTCATTTTAAAACTTACTTTTGGGTTTAATCATAACCAAATTTAAAATGAAAAATATAATTTTTACTACTATTTTATTATTTAGCATTTCAATAAAGGCTCAAGTTTATCAAACTTT
This sequence comes from uncultured Flavobacteriaceae bacterium, assembly GCA_964448645.1. GTDB lineage: Bacteria > Bacteroidota > Bacteroidia > Flavobacteriales > Flavobacteriaceae. The sequence goes on along the minus strand of CAYUZY010000039.1, from coordinate 4,805 downwards.
TTCTATGCATTTTGTTAAGGTAGAAGGTGATTTAGAAGCTTTCGAAACTGTTCAATCTGAGTATATGCAAAAAGTTGCTCAAAATGCAGTTAATAATGGAGATATTGCATTCTGGGCTTTTTTAAAAAGACATACATGGGATGGTATAAATGATGAAGATAGATGGAATTACCTTTTTGTCCAATCAAATTCTAATGTATCTGCAATACTAAGTCCAAAAAATTCTTGGTGGAATAATGCTTCTAATGTATTATCAAAAGAAGAACAGGCAATAGTTCAAGCTTTAAATTCTAAGTTTACCTGGACTGCTGATAGCAGACATATTTTTGAAGATGAGGTAAGTATTGCGAAAGGTCTTGGTACTCATATTCAATTTAACTTTGCAAAACCAAAAAATCTTGTTGGTTTTATATCTGAAAATAAAAGTCTTTGGAAAAATTATTTTTCCAAAAACATGTCTAAATTAAACATGGTGAATTGGGGTGTTGGAAGAAAATTAGCTCCAACTGGAATGAACACAGCTGATGTTGTTACATGGGATATGTTTGATAGTCTAGAAAGTCTTATGAAATATAGAGTTGGATTTTCTCTTCCTTCGTCTATTGCAAAAAAATCAAAAATGAGTTCTTACAATCCAGACGGATGGAGAAATCAACCTATTTTTAAAGCGATAAAATTTGCAGTAGCTGAAGAATAGTTCTATTATAAAATAATTTCAAAAACCCCCACTTCAAAGTGGGGTTTTTTAAATTTAATTTATTACTTCATCGAATTAATTTCTCGAATTTTATTTTGTGCACTATTAGCAGGTGGGTACTTTGATAAAGCCATCATATAATATTCGCGAGATTTTTCATAATCTTTTAAATTAAAATAATATTCACCCATTGAATCATATCCATTGTAACCATTAGGTCTAACTTTAATATATTCTTCAAAATAAGTTTTTGCCTTTTCTGGATCTCCATTTTGAGCATAATAATATCCAAGCATATTTAATATTGGGCCATGATCTATCTTTTTAGTTTTAAATTCTTCAAGAAGATCAAGTAAAGCTTTTTCTCTTTCTTTTAAATCTTCAATTCCTCTTGAAAACCAAAATTTTATAAATTGTCCTTTTGGTTCATTCTTGTGCATACTAACCCATTTCTCATATTTATTATTGTCAAGGCCTAAAATATGTCTTTTACCATTTTTGTTTTTTGTGTCTAAAAGAGAAACAAATAATTTTGAATTAACGTTTTTATTTGCAACTAATTTATTGGCCATATTATAATGATATTCTTCTTCTTCAGAATTTGGCAAAGAAAAAGCGGTTAACATAGCATGAGAAGCAAACAGAGTAGAATCTAAAGCAATTGATTTTTCAAAAAAAACAAAAGATTTTTCAAACTCAATATTATTGAAATGATTCATTCCTGACCTAACCATGTTATTAGCCATCTCATTTTCTCCAAACCATTCAATGTAAAGAGTTTTTTCAGTCTCTGCTTCATTATTATTTTGTTTTGTTGTACAATTTATAAACAAAGCAAAAACTACTAGTATTATTAATAATTTTTTCATAATTTTTTTATTTGATTAATTTAAATATATAAATTCATTTCATTATAATTTGATTAAAATGACTAAAAAGTATATTCTAATATCAAGTAGAAGTTTTAATTTAAAATATCCTTACCTAAATATTTGTCATCTTTATTAAAAAACCAATATCTTGTTTTTGGCATTTTAATTCCACTTACTTCGACTATATCTTCTAAAATAATATATTCGCCATCATTTTGAGTTTCATCCTTAAAAAATTGATAAACTTCCATAGCAAAAGTTAACGGATTAAAATAAAAATACCATGTGTCTTTGCCAACAGATTCTTCGTAAGTTACTTTTAAAACGAAATATTCTTTTTCTTTAAATTTTTTTCTTTTAACTATTGGATCTAAAATTGTTCCAGGGTCATTTAATTTCATCGGCAGACCATATAAGTATGTATAGTAGTCTCGCATTTTAAAAGCATTCTTACATGTTAATCTATGCTTATTTTCATCCTCTTTGGAAAAACTTTCACTACCATTGAAAATAATTTTACATTCTGATTTATCAATAGCGGTTAAAGTTTTATTCTGATCCTTAGTTACAGACATAGTAAACAATTCATTATACAAGTCTATCTCTATTAAACTTTCTCTTATTTTTTTATCCGGAGTGATCATCTTAACTGTAAAAGAGTCCTGAAAATCATTCCAATTATTCATTGGATCATGAAAATTAATTGCCTTTTCTAACAACTCTTTTCCAGTTAAATCTTGTGAAAATAGATTTTTAAATATTAAAATAAATACTAGAAAAATTAATTTTTTTGACATTTTTACTTTTTGATTTGTAGTACTAATTTTCCAAGCTTATCTCCATTAAAAAGCCTCAAAAATGTTTCATAAAAATTTTCTATACCGAAATAAATATCTTCTTTACTTTTTATTTTTCCTTGATCAATCCAATTAGAAATTTCATTCATTGCTTCAATATATTTATGAGCATAATCAAAAACTATCATTCCTTTCATTGTTGCTCTATTAACTAATAATGATAAATAGTTGTTTGGGCCCTGAGCTTTAACATTATTATATTGAGAAATTGCTCCACAAATAACTATCCTAGCATTCATTCTTAAAAAAATTAATGCACTGTCTAATATTTTTCCTCCAACATTGTCAAAATATACATCAATCCCTTTTGGACATTCTCTTTTTATATCTTTTATAACATTATCTTTTTTATAATCTATTGCTCCATCAAACCCTAATTCATTTATTATATAATTAGCTTTTTTTTCTCCACCAACAATACCTATAACCTTACAGCCTTTTATTTTAGCTATTTGACCTGCAAGACTTCCAACGGCACCTGCAGCTCCAGAAATTAAAACTACATCTCCTTTTTTTATTTTTCCTTCTTCTAAAATTCCAAAATAAGCTGTCATTCCTGGCATCCCCAAAGAACCAATATATATGGGAAGATTTTTATTTTCTGGATTAATTGGATAATGCCCTTCTCCTTTTGAAACTAAATGCGTCTGAACACCTCCCCATCCAGATAAAAAGTCTCCCTTTTTAAAAGGGGTTTTACCTTTTACCTCAATTACTTTTCCTATAGTGCCTGCTCTCATAACTTCTCCAATTGCTACAGGCTTTATATATGATCTGGTTTCATTTATCCAACCCCTCATTGCAGGATCAAGAGAAACATAGTGATTTTCAATTAACATCTCTCCTTCTATTAAATTAGGTAACTCATCCTCAACCAAATCCCATGTGTCTTTTTTAGGAACCCCAACTGGTCTTTTTGATAAAATTAATTTTTTGTTAATCATAAAATGTTTTTATTGCTTAAATGTAAAAAATTTACTTTTGTTCAAGAATATTATTGAAGTTTAATATGTCTAATAAAATTATAATATCAAAAATTGAAACTAAAGACATAAGGTTTCCTACAAGTGATTCTTTAATTGGTTCAGATGCAATGAATAAAGATCCTGACTACTCAGCAGCATATGTTATTTTAAAAACTAATAATCCAAAATTAGAAGGGCATGGTCTAACTTTTACAATAGGAAGAGGAAATGAACTATGTATAGAAGCAATCAAATCCCTTTCATATTTAATCATTGGAAAAGAATTAGAATCATTCACAAATGATATGGCAGGGTTTTGGAAAATGATTACAAGTGATAGTCAATTAAGGTGGTTGGGGCCTGAAAAGGGAATAATTCACTTAGCAACAGGAGCTATTGTTAATGCAGTTTGGGATCTATATGCTAAAGCTGAAGGAAAACCTTTGTGGAAACTTCTTGCAGATATGACTCCAGAAAAATTAGTTTCATGTGTTGATTTTTCATATATAACTGATGCTATAAATAAAAAAGAAGCTCTAGAAATACTAAAGAAAAATGAATCTACAAAACATATTAGAATTCAAAATTTAATTGAAAACGGTCAACCTGCATATACAACTTCAGCAGGGTGGTTAGGATATTCAGATGAAAAAATAAAAGAACTCTGCAAAAAAGCAAAGTCAGAGGGTTTTAAACATATAAAAATGAAAGTTGGATCTAATTTAAAAGATGATATTAGAAGAGCAAAAATAATAAGAGATGAAGTTGGTCCAGAGATAAAAATTATGATGGATGCTAACCAAAAATGGGATGTAGATGAAGCTATTGAAAATATGAAAGAACTCTCAAAGTTCAATCCTTGGTGGATTGAAGAACCTACTAATCCAGATGATATATTAGGTCATGCAAAAATCGCTAAATCTATTAAACCTATTAAAGTAGCTACTGGAGAACATTGTCATAATAGAGTTATGTTTAAACAATTAATGCAATCAGATGCCATTGGAATTTGTCAAATTGATAGTTGCAGAGTTGGAGGAGTAAATGAAGTTTTGGCAATATTATTAATGGCTGCTAAATATGATATTCCTGTATGTCCTCACGCTGGAGGAATTGGTTTATGCGAATATGTACAGCATCTTTCTATGATAGATTATATATCAATTAGTGGAAAAACTGAAAATAGAATAACGGAATATGTGGACCATTTACATGAGCATTTTCAAGACCCTGTTATAATAAGAAATGCTGCATATATGCCTCCTAAAAACCCTGGATACAGTATAACAATGAAAGAAAGTTCAATAAAAGAGTATAGCTTTCCAAACGGTAAAGTATGGACAACTAAAAATAATTTTTAATGGGGATGTAGCTCAGCTGGCTAGAGCGCTTGACTGGCAGTCAAGAGGTCGTG
>CAYUZY010000038.1:9384-15834 GCA_964448645.1 uncultured Flavobacteriaceae bacterium | reverse complement strand
CTAATTGTAATGAAATTACTTACATTTGCAAAAACTCATCAAAAATGTCTTTAAATGACTTATGGATACTTTTAAATGATGGTTTCAGTTCGAACATTACATTTCCTTTAAAATTTACTTTACCATATACATGAAGAGGATCTTTCCAGTCTGGATTTTTCATATATCCATGAATTTTAAGATCTTCTGTAATACACTTACTTTCATTAAAACCTCCAATTGATATTGATGTATTAATTGCATCTTCAGCAATTTTTCTATAAGTTGTCCATTTACCTCCTAAAATGCTTAGCAGACCAGATTCACTTACAGAAATTTTATGATGTCTAGAAATTTCTTTTGAATTTTTCATATCATTTTCTGCGGCAAGAGGCCTTAGGCCAGCAAAGACGCTTTTAATATCATTTTTAGTTGGCTTTTCAGTCATAAAGTTTTGAGCATTTTTTAAAATAAATTTAACTTCCTCTTTTAGTGCAATAGGTTCCTCTTTTATTTCATTAAGAGGAGTGTCAGTTGTCCCCAGAATAACTTGATTATTCCATGGGACGGCAAATAAAACTCTTCCATCTGAAGTATGCGGAATTAAGATCGCATGTTGACTTTTTAAAAATTTTTGATCTAAAACAAGATGAACTCCTTGACTAGGTTTAATCATTTTTTTCTTTTGAGGAGAATCCATTTTCATTATTGTATCAGAAAAGACTCCTGTGGCATTTATTACAACTTTTCCTTTTATTTCAAAAAGTTTATTACTGATATTATCCTTGGCAACTATCCCATTAATAATATTATTTTTTTTTATTAATTTTTTTACTTCAAAATAATTTAAAAGAGTTGCACCATTATTTTCTGCAGTAATAGCAAGACTTATTGCCATTCTTGAATCATCAAACTGACCATCATGATATATTACACCTCCAATTAAATCTTTCTTTTTTACATTTGGAATTAATTTCAATGTTTCTTCCTTACTAAGAATAGTTGATTTTCCTAGACCAAGTTTGCCAGCCATCATGTCATATATCTTTAATCCAATTCCATAAAAAGGATTACTCCACCAATTATAGGAAGGAATTACAAAACTCATGTTTTTTACTAGGTGAGGAGCATTTTTTTTTAAAATCCCTCTTTCTTTTAAAGCTTCTATAACCAAAGATATATCACCATTTTGCATATACCTTACTCCGCCATGAACTAGTTTTGTACTTCTTGATGATGTCCCTTTTGAAAAATCACTTTTTTCAACTAATAAAGTTTTAAATCCTCTGCTAGCTGAGTCAACAGCAGTACCTAAGCCAGAAGCTCCTCCTCCAATTATTATTACATCCCATTTGGTTTCTTTATTAGAAAGCTTTTTTATGTTTAAATTTCGATTCAATTTTTAATACTATAGAACTTTTGGTATTCTTTTTTCCCACAAATTTATAATTGAGTCTCTATTAGAAGATTCTGATGGATTAAACTCTTTATCTATTTCCCAAATATTTTTAAGTGATTCAATAGATGGCCAAAAACCAGATGCTAATCCAGAAAAAAAAGCAGCTCCTAAAGCAGTTGTTTCAGTAGTGATAGGCCTTATTACTGTTTTGTTTAAAAGATTAGATTGAATTTGCATGAGTAAGTTATTTGTACTCGCTCCTCCATCTACTTTTAGAGAATTAAATTTGGTATTTGCATCTTTTTGCATTTCTATTATTATGTCTCGACTTCTTAAAGCAATTGCTTCTAATGCAGCTCTAGCAATGTGGCCTTTTTTTGTACCTCTTGTAATTCCAAAAATTGCTCCCGTTGCATTAGGATTCCAATATGGAGCTCCAAGACCTGAAAGAGCCGGGATAAATGTAACACCTCCGTTATCATTAACTGAAAGTGCTAGATTTTCAATTTCAGGAGATTCATTAATAAGGTTAATTTGATCTCTAATCCATTGAATTAATGCTCCAGCAATAAAAACACTTCCTTCAAGAGCATAGGTTACCTTATTATTTAATTGATAACCAATTGTAGTTAACATTTTATTTGAAGAAGAAACCGGTTTATTTCCAGTGTTCATAATACAAAAACATCCAGTTCCATATGTGTTTTTAATATCCCCAGGGTTAATACACATCTGACCAAATAATGAAGCTTGCTGATCCCCAGCAATACCAGAAATAGGAATAGGTTTCCCGAATAAATTAGATTCAGTGTTTCCTATAAACTCTGAACATGAAACAACTTTTGGAAGTAATGATTTAGGAATTTCAAGAATGTTTAAAAGCTCTGAATCCCATTTTAATTCATGAATATTATAAATTAATGTTCTACTAGCATTTGTAATATCTGTTATATGTTGCTTTCCTTTTGTTAAATTCCAAATTAGCCAACTATCAATTGTTCCAAATGCTAAGTCACCATTAAAAGCTTTTGATTTTATACCATTTTGATCTAAAATCCATTTTATTTTAGTTCCAGAAAAATAGGAATCTAAAACCAATCCAGTTTTATTGTAAAAAATATCTTTTGTCCCTTTTTTTTCTAATTCTAAACAAAAATTAGAAGTTCTTCTATCTTGCCAAACAATCGCATTGTATACTGGTTTTCCAGTTTTTCTATCCCATATTACTGTAGTTTCTCTTTGATTTGTTATTCCGATAGAATGTATTTGTTCAATATTAATTTTTGCTTTTTTAATTACTTCTTTAATTGATTTAAGTTGTGTCTCCCAAATTTCAATTGGATCATGTTCAACCCAATTTTTATTAGGGAAATATTGAGTAAATTCATATTGAGAGATAGCAACAATTTTACCTTTATTGTTAAAAAGTATAGATCTTGAGCTAGTAGTCCCTGCATCTAAAGCAAGTATAAGTTTTTCCATTTTTATGAAATTAAATTTCCTTTATCATCCCAAACTGCAATATCATTCCTTTTTGATTGGTCAATGAATTTAGACTCCCATGATTTGTCATATGAGAGACCATGTTCTTTTAGAATTTCTTTTGGAACTCCATCCCATATATTGGGTTGATTTCCTTTATATCCTAAATCTTTTATTCCTACTTCAGAAGTAAAATACCCAGTTACAACTAAATCTCTAAAAGTTGAAAAAAATATTTCCTCTTTTGTTTTATCATTTTTAGGAAAAGCAAGAGAATCTAGTAGCTTTTTTTGCTCATCTTCGCTAGATTCAATAAAAGACTTATTAAAAGTGTTTTTACAATAAACATCTATCCAAATTAGCCCGTCTCTTATAGTTTTTTGAAATGAGGGGACATCTTTTACAATAAATTCTATAAATTCTGGAACTTCAGCTTGTTCTATATTTCCAATCGGAGAAGGAGGTAAGATCAAGTTAGCAAGGGTTTTAATCTTTTTCATTTCATCTTTCGTAAAAAAAGTTTTGTTTAGTAATTCTAAATCTCTCTTTTTTTCTTCAGGGGTTCTTCCATATTGATATTTCCAAACTTTTTTGTATATAATTTCTTTTTCTTTTGGGAGACAACCTTCTAAAACTAAACTACTACCCAGTGAGGTGATTATAAGCGTCTTAATACTATCTCTTCTTTTCATTATTTATATATTTTGTTTTTTTAATTCTTCAACAATGTATTCGGAGGTCCTCCATGCTAATGCCATAATTGTCCACGTAGGATTTTTGTCTGCTTGAGAAACAAAAGGTCCTCCATCAACAATAAAAACATTATTAGCATCATGAAGTTGCTCATATTTGTTAACTACAGATTTATTAGGATCATCTCCCATTCTTGTCGTTCCAACTTCATGAATGATTTCTCCAGGTGCTTTTAAACCATAATCTTTATCTTTACTAGGAGCAGGCCACATCATGTGTCCACCTATATTACTAATTATCTCTTCAAATGTTTCGTTCATATGTTTAGCCTGTTTTCTTTCATGATCTGACCATTTATAATTAAATCTTAGTACAGGAATTCCATATTTATCCTTAGTGTTAGGGTCAATTTCACAATAGTTGTCAATTCTAGCAATTGACTCACCTCTTCCAGCTAAGTAAATGGTTGAGCCATAAAACTTTTTAATCTCTTTTCTTATATTTTCTCCGTATCCACCATTTCGAGCATATCCACCACTTCCAATACCAAGATATTTGTTTAATGAATTAAAATTAAATCCAAATCCATACATTGGAACACCTAAACCACCTCCAATTTCAATATGATAACCTCTAGGAAAATCCAATTTATTATTATCTAACCACCAAGGAGAATAAAGGTGCATGCCACCTAAACCATCTTCATTATATGTTTTTCTATTCATAAGATCTGGTATAAAGCCCATCCTATCTGCTCCAGTTGAGTCATGTAAATACTTGCCAACCATATTACTGCTATTACCCAAACCATTCGGATGTTGCGCACTTTTAGAGTTTAATAAAATACGAGCGCTTTCACATGCAGAAGCAGCAAGAATAATCACTTTTGCAGTAATACTGTACTCTTTATTATCATCTTTATTTATATAAATTATCCCAGTAGGTTTGCCCTGTTTGTTTACTTTAACTTCTCTAACCATACTGTTTACATAAAGGTCTAATCTTCCTTGTGAAGACTTTTGAGCAGGAAAAACAAGACATGAACTAGCTGAGAAATCAGCATAAATACCACATGATCTTCCACATTGCCCACAATAATAACAAACACCTCTTTCGTTATTTATCCTTTTTGTTAACATAGAAAGTCTTGAAGGAATAACTTTAACTCCGGTCTTTTCAGCTCCTTTTTTATAATATAACTCATGAAGTCTGGGTTTAACTGGAGGTAAGAAAAAACCATCTGGTTCATTATAAATATTTTCTTTAGATCCAGTAACTCCAATTAATTTATCTACTTTATCATAGAAAGGTTTGACATCTTCATAACCAATAGGCCAGTTATCTCCTAAACCATCAATACTTTTTCTTTTAAAATCATTCGGACCAAATCTAAGAGAAATTCTACCCCAATGATTTGTTCTACCACCTAACATTCTACTTCTCCACCAATAGAATTTCGTATCGTTTTTCATTTTATAGGGTTCACCATCAAGTTTCCAATCTCCATAAGATGCATGAAACTCACCAAAGGCTCTAGTTGTACCTCTTCCTCTTCTAGGTGATTCATAGGGCCATTTTAAATGAAGTCTTTGTTCTGGGTTAGCAGGATCAAAAAAAGGTCCTGCTTCCATAAGAGCAACATTAAGACCGTTATCGGTTAAAATTTTAGTTGCCATTCCGCCTCCAGCTCCTGATCCCACAATTACAACATCATAACTTTTCTTATTTTCTATTATCTCCATTTAAAATGATTTTCAGTAAAATATTAAAAAAAAATAAAATTATATTATTTAAATTATAAATTATCCTATACAACATAAAAAAATTTTATTATTGTATATTATATAATTATTCTAAATTATATTTAAGATTAATGAAGATTGAAATTTGTACTTCATCATTATTATCTGTAAAAAATGCTATTTCTGCTGGAGCAGATAGGGTAGAGTTGTGTTCTGCATTTCAATTGGGAGGAATAACTCCATCTAAAGGTTTGATCGAGGAAGCCGTTAAATTAGATAAAATACCAATTCATTGTTTAATAAGACCAAGAGAGGGTGATTTTTTTTATGATTCAAATGAGATTAATATAATTAGTAATGATGTTGTTGTAGCTAAAGAACTTGGTTGTAAAGGAGTTGTATTAGGATGCTTAAATAATGATTATAGTTTAGATATAAAAACATTACAAAATTTTATTGATTTAGCATATCCGATGGAAATAACTTTTCATAGAGCATTTGATTTAGTTAAAGATCCTTTTAAAGCTATGTCAGAGTTAATTAGTTTGGGTTTTACCAGAATTTTGTCATCAGGACAAAAAAATAATGCTGAACTAGGTATATAATTAATTAAAGAATTAAAAAATGAAAGTATTGGACAAATTACTATTATGCCTGGAGTAGGAATAAATATAAAAAACTGTTTGCTTTTTAAGAATGAAAAATTTGAAGCTATACACTTTTCGGCATGGAAACCTTTATTAAGAAATAATGTTTTAAACGAATATGAAAAAATTAAAACTTTTGATTCTGTAATTGGTCATTCAGATGAAAATATAATTAAAGATATAGTCTTAAAAATTAATAAATAATTTTATTTAAAAAGTATTCCAACACCTCCAATTGCAGTTAGAATCAAAATTAATTTCCTGTAATTTTTGTTTTCAATTTTTTTTACAATAAATACTCCGATTATTAATCCAATAATTACAAAAGGAACAAGTTTTAAACTAATTATTAATGATTTTAGATTGATAGTTTCCCAGAAAAAAACATGAAAAGGTATTTTAAAAACATTAATTATAAAAAAAAGCCATGCAGATGTACCAATAAATTCATTTTTTGGAAGTCTCATTGCTAAGAAATATATATTTGATAAAGCTCCAGCTAATTTAC
>CAYUZY010000038.1:0-9374 GCA_964448645.1 uncultured Flavobacteriaceae bacterium | reverse complement strand
ATCATTGTTGTAAATTCTTCAAGAAGTCCCATAGTTGGACCGAAAATTAGATTTTTTGGTATTTCAGTCTTTTTTTTTGTATCCCAATAATACATAAGAGATACACTTAAGATAATTATTATAGCCATTCCATATTGGAATAATTTTTCAGATATATTATTACCAGTTATTACTCCAAATAAAACACCTAAAATCATCCATGGAATTAATATTATGATGTATTTCCATTTTACATATCTTTTGTAATAAGAAACAGCAAAAATGTCTCCACAGATAAGAAGAGGCATTAATATACCTGTAGATTCTTTTGCGCCATATGCAATGGCTAAACCAGTAACTATTAGTGCTGCAATTCCCTTTACCCCAGCTTTAGCAACTCCTAATAAAAATGAAGAGATTGCAGCTATTAGAAATGAATAGCTTAAATAGTTTAAGTCTAAAAGCATTATTTTACAGATTCATTTTTTAGATAATTTAAAACCATAATCTAATTGGAAGAGATTAATTCTCCCCAATCTTTAATTGATTTTAAATTCATTCTAATATGATCATTGTTTCCAGCTTTCTTTGCTAATTCTAAGCCTTTTTTTGCAGCAATAATAGCTTCTTTATTTAAATTAAGTTTATTGTGAATAACAGCTTTTAGTCTAAACATCCAATATTTTGTAGAATCAATCTCAACAGCTCTGTTAATCCATTTTTTAGCCCGATTTAAATCTTCATCTTCTTGAAGATAATATGAAGCAGAATTATATAAATCATAAGCGCTAGGTTTGTTCATTACAGTTTCTCTAATTGATTCTAAAACCTTTTGTTTTGAAAGAACATCAACAGGAATTTTAATTAAAGTATTTTCCCAAGCTAAGTTTATATTAGCTCCATTATTTGAAATATCATTTATGTCAATTGTAAATGTTTCTAATTTATTATTTGTAGAGATAACAGGAATGTTTAATTCCGAAATAATTATTTGATCATCCCACTTTTTAATAATATTTAAAACGCTCTGGTCTTTAGTGTACTTTAAAAAATAAATATCCCATGATTTTTTATTTGGTTTTGTAAGAATTGAATATTTGCCTTTTGAGATTAGTTTATTGTTTATAGACACTTCATCATTAAATGAAATGGTTGAAATATTATTAGCTCCAGTTCTCCAAATTTCGCCATAAGCGACAAGATCACCCATTATTTTTCTGCCTTTAATTGAAGGACGAGAATATTCTATAGTAATTTCAGTTAGACCAACATTTTGTACCAATTTTGATTTTGGACTAGCTTGAGGTGTTTTTACTTGAGAAAAAGTTACGAAAAAGGATAATAGGAAAAGTATATTTAAAATTTTCATTTTTTTTTTACAATTTACAAATCATTTTGTTATTTAAAACAGGTTTTTTTATTCTCGTTATTTTATATTTTTGAAAACTATTAATATGAAAATATACAGTTTAGAAAAGAAGCAGAATTTTCCAGTTTCAGTTGAAACTGCATGGAATTTTTTATCTGATCCAAATAACTTAAAAAAAATTACTCCAGATTATATGGGTTTTAATATTATCTCAAGTATAGAAAAAGAAATGTACTCAGGTCAAATTATTCAATATATAGTAAGACCTTTTTTTGGTATACCTTTTAAATGGATTACGGAGATAACTCATGTTAAAAAAAATAGATTTTTTGTTGATGAACAAAGATTTGGACCATATAGTTTCTGGCATCACAAACATTATCTAAAACCAATAAAAGGAGGAGTTGAAATGAGAGATGTTATTCATTATAAACTTCCTTTAGGAGTTATAGGACAGATAATCCATCCTGTTTTCGTTAAACCAAAATTGAAAGAAATTTTTGATTACAGAAAAAAAATACTTAACAAAATTTTCGGAACCATTAAATAATTGTGAAATGGAATCAATTACTATTTTTTGGTTTCGAAGAGATTTAAGAATAGATGATAATTGCGGTTTCTTTTATGCTTTAAGAGAAAACAAAAATGTTCTTCCAATTTTTATTTTTGATGAAAATATTTTAAGCAAGTTTTCTAATGATGATCCGAGGATTGAGTTTATTTATAACTCTTTAATATCATTGAATAATGTTTTAAAAAAAAATAAATCTTCTATTCAAATTTATAAAGGAAAGCCTGAAAAAATTTTTTCTGAATTATTAAAAAAACATAAAATAAAAAGCGTTTATTTTAATAGAGATTATGAACCATATGCTATAGAAAGAGATGAAAAAATTAAAATATTATTAATCTCAAAAAAAATAAATGTTTTTGATTTTAAAGATCATGTAATTTATGAGAAAAAGGAAATAGTAAAAACAGATGGAACTCCTTACAAAGTATATACTCCTTATTCTAAGATTTGGTTAAATAATTTTTTTTCAGAAAAGGTTATTAAATATGAGTCGGAAAATTATCTTAAAAACTTATTAAAAGTAAAAATTGAGCCCCAAATTTCTTTTAAATCTTTAGGTTTTAAAAAAAGTTTAATTAAAATTAATCAATATGAAATAGATTCAAATTTTTTGGATCATTATGATTTAACAAGAAATTTTCCAATTTATGATACTTCTAAATTAGGTCTTTTTCTTCGTTTTGGAATTGTCAGTATAAGGCATATCGTAGATTTTGCATCAAAAAGCAAAAATAATACATTCTTAAAGCAATTAATATGGAGAGATTTTTTTATACAAATTTTATGGCATTTCCCTTATACTAATAAGCAAAGTTTTAAACCTAAATATGATAATATCAAATGGTTTAATGATGAAAATAAATTTAATCTTTGGTGTCAAGGTAAAACGGGTTTTCCTCTTGTAGATGCAGGAATGATTCAGTTAAAAGAAACCGGTTTTATACATAATAGAGTAAGAATGTTGGTTGGAAGTTTTTTGTGCAAGCATTTATTAATAGACTGGAGGTGGGGAGAAGCTTATTTTGCTAAAAAGTTATTAGATTATGAAGCAGGAAGTAACATTGGTAATTGGCAATGGGTTGCTGGTTGTGGTGTTGATTCGGCTCCGTATTTTAGAATATTTAATCCTACCGAACAAATTAAAAAATTTGATAAAGACTTTAAGTATATAAAAAAATGGATTCCAAACTATAGTTCAAAAAATTATATTGAACCTATAGTTGATCATAAAGATGCAAGAGCACTTTGTTTAAAAATATATAATGAAGCATTAAACCGGTAATTTAAATACGCTTAATTTTTGCTCCAATTGAAGATAATTTTTCAACAATTTTTTCATACCCTCTATCGATTTGCTCTATATTATGAATAATACTCGTTCCTTTAGCAGATAAAGCAGCAATAAGAAGAGAAATACCTGCTCTTATATCAGGGGAAGTTAAAGTTGTTGCTTTTAATTTAGATTTAAAGTTGTGGCCAATTACTATAGCTCTATGCGGGTCACATAAAATAATTTTTGCCCCCATGTCAATTAGTTTGTCAACGAAAAAAAGTCTACTTTCAAACATTTTCTGATGAATTAAAACACTTCCATTTGCTTGAGTAGCTACAACTAAAATTATACTTAATAAGTCAGGAGTAAATCCTGGCCATGGAGCATCAGAAATAGTTAAAATTGAATCATCTATGTAATTTTTAATTGTATATCCTTTTTGCTGAGAAGGTATAAAAATATCATCACCAATTCGTTTTAAATTTATTCCAAGTTTTTCAAAAACGGAGGGAATATTTCCTAGAAAACTCCAATTAACATTTTTAATTGTAATTTCACTTTTAGTCATAGCAGCAAGACCAATCCAGCTACCTATTTCTATCATATCAGGAAGTATATTATGATTAGCACCTTTTAACTTGTTTACACCTTCAATGATTAATAAATTAGAACCAATACCGCTAATTTTCGCACCCATTTTATTTAGTAATAAACATAATTGTTGAATATATGGTTCACATGCGGAATTGTATAATTCAGTTTTACCTGAAGCAAGAACAGAAGCCATTAAAATGTTCGCTGTTCCAGTAACGGAAGCTTCTTCTAATAAAATTTTATTTCCTTTCAATTTATTACAGCTAACATTATAGAAATAGTTATCATTATCATAGTTAAATTTGGCTCCTAATTTTATCAATCCATCAAAATGAGTGTCTAACCTTCTTCTTCCAATTTTATCACCTCCTGGTTTTGGAATACTAGCTTTTCCATACCTAGCAAGTAATGGCCCTACAATCATTACTGAGCCTCTCAAAGACTTTGCGTTTTCTATAAAATTATCAGATTTAATTTTGTTTAAATTGATTTTATCTGCTTGAAAAGAAAATGTATTTTGTTTTATTTTCTGAATTTTTACATTTAAAATTTCTAATAAATGAATTAATTTATTTACATCAAGAATATCGGGAATATTTTCAATTATAACCTTGTCTTTAGTTAATAGAACAGAACAAATTACTTGTAAAGCTTCATTTTTTGCTCCTTGAGGATTTATAACCCCCTTTAATTTATAACCTCCTTCAATTTCTAAACTATTCATTAAGAATTTTATTAATATCTCTTTCTATTGTTTCTTTTTCTGTTTTTATGGTTGCTTTTTGGACCATTACCATTTTTAGATTTAATTTTTAATAAGTTACTGGAACTTGATAATGGTAATTGATCAGAACTTACCTTTAGTTTTCCATTTGAAAGCTCCTCTAAATGATTGTGAATTACAAAATCTTCCACGGTATCTTTATTCCAGTTTAAGAAACATTTTTTCATATGATTAGCTATATTAAAAATTAAAGCATTTTTTAATTCTCCTTCTTCCCATCCAATAGCAATATCTATCATTCTTTTTATATTATTTCCATAGAATCTGTATTTAGGATAATTTTGAGGATATGGAAGTTTTTCAGGTTTGGCAGATAAAACTTCAGCTTCAGGCTTTTCAAATGGTGAATCAACATCTAACTTGAAATTTGACATAATAAATAATTGGTCCCATAGTTTATGTTGAAAATCAGGAACATCCCTTAGGTGAGGATTAAGATTTCCCATGACACCAATAACAGCTTTAGCTAGTTTGTTTCGTTCATTTTTGGTTTTTTTTTCCATTATTTGCTCAACCATAAGATGAATATGTCTTCCATATTCAGGAATAATTAGTTGTTTACGATTAGTGTTGTATTGTAATATATTCATAAGAAAAAGGGTTAATTTTTGCTAAGTATGATTTGCAAATTAATTAAAATATGTATAATGATTCAATAATTTATAAAAAAAAATCATAAAACTATTATTTCGTCATTATGACTTAAATCTTTATAAATATCAATTATCTCTTCAGGAGAGTTCATTTTGGACTTTATGGTAATACTTTTATAATTTTTTTTTGCAGATTCTTTTATACTCATGTTATATTGATGATTAGTAAAATATTTTTTAAAAAAATCAGGATTAATTTTTTTCGATTTTAAAATAAACTTAAATATATATATTCCAGGCCATTTTTGAGATTTAATTAGATTTTCTTTAAAATTTGTATAGAATTCTTTATGCCCATTTTTTAATTTCATTAAGTAAATTTATAAAAGAAAATAATAATTTTAAATTTTAAAATATAAATTGAAAAATAAAAAAATTATTATTACAGGTGGTCCAGGTTCTGGTAAAACTGAAATAATTAATGAATTAGAAAATAGAGGATACTATGTAAAGCATGAAATTGTAAGAGTTTTATATAAAGAAGGTATAAAAAAAGGGGTTAATGCATTTAAAGATGATCCTTTGGAATTTAGTAATAAATTACTTGATTATAGGATAAATCAATTTTATTCTTCTTCAGAATTAAATTATAATTCAAATAAACCTTATATTTTTTTTGATAGAGGTATTCATGATACTTTTGCCTATTTAAATTTTTTAAAAAAAAAATATGATTATGATAAAATTATTTATTCTTTTTCATATGATTTTGTTTTTCTTCTTAATCCTTGGAAAAAAATTTATATAAAAGATAATGAAAGGATGGAGTCTTTTAATGATTCAAAAAAATTATTTAAGTATATAGAACTTATTTATAAAGAAGCGAAAATAAAAACAAAGATAATTTTTAATGATTCAGTAAAAAATAGAGTTGATTATATAATTAATTATTTAAATAAAATTCAATAATAGAATTATATATTTATAAATTATTAATAGAAAAAAATTAATATTATTTTATTATAAATTTTTGTGAAAATAAAACAAAAAAAAGTAATTTTTTATGGAACTCCAGATTTCGCAAGAGATTGTCTTAAATATCTCCTAAAAGAAGGTTTGGTTATTTCTGCTGTTGTAACTGCTCCAGATAAATCTTCTGGAAGAGGCAGAAGAATAAGGTCTTCATCTGTTAAAGAATTTTGTTTAAATAAAAATATTAAGATTTTTCAACCAAATAATTTAAAAGATTCATTATTTCTATCTAAAATAAGGGATATAGCTCCTGATTTTCAAATTGTTGTAGCCTTTAGAATGTTACCAAAAGAAGTTTGGTCTATATCAAAAGTTTTCACATTTAATTTACATGCATCTCTTTTGCCAAATTATAGGGGAGCCGCTCCTATAAATTGGGTTATTATAAATGGTGAAAAGAAAACAGGGTTAACTACTTTTATAATTGATGATAAAATTGATACAGGAGTTATTTTATTAAAAGAAGAAGTTAAAATAGCTCCTTTAGATACATTTTTTACCTTATCCAATAAACTTTTAAATAAAGCTGGACCATTAATTAAAAAAACTATAGAATTTTACTTTTCTAAAAAATTATATCCAAAAAAACAATTTTTAAAGGGAAATGAAAAGTTTGCACCGAAATTAACATCTAAAAATATTAAAATTGATTGGAACGAATCAATTGATTTAATTGAAAAAAAAATAAGAGGTTTAAGTCCTTTTCCTGGAGCTTGGACTTTTTTTAATAATAATAATAATAAAAGTAGGATGAAGATTATTCAATCATCAATCATTTATATAACTCATAATAATAATTTAAATAAAATTTTGGTAAAGGATGGAGATCTATTTATTACCCTGAAGGAAGGATATTTAAAATGTGACGAGATTCAATTAGAAAATAAGAGGAAAATGAGTTCGAAATCATTGTTAAATGGTTATAAATTTTCAGAAAATTCATTTGTTTTATGAACTATCCAAGTATGATTATCAACAAAAGCGTCTATTTATCAACAATTACGGAGATTTCCTTCATATTTTCTTTTCTTTTTTGATAAACCATCTAAATTTGTTCACTGTATAACAAATAATACATAAATTATGAATAAATCAGAATTAATTGACGCAATGGCAGCTGGCGCTGGAATATCTAAAGCTGCTGCAAAAAAAGCATTAGAATCCTTATTAGGAAGTGTTGGTGGAGCTCTAAAAGGAGGAAAAAGAGTTTCATTAGTTGGATTTGGCTCTTGGTCTGTAACAAGAAGAGCTGCCAGAGATGGAAGAAATCCTCAAACTGGTGCTACTATTAAAATTGCTGCTAAAAATGTTGTTAAATTTAAGGCAGGTTCAGAACTCTCAAGTTCAGTAAATTAAAATTATTAATTTAATAAGTATAAAAAAGCTCCCTGTAGGGAGCTTTTTTTAATATAAAATACTAATGTATAAAGGAAAACTTTTAATTTCTCCTAAAATTTTAATAGGCGACATTTTTTTTAATAAGGCCATAGTTTTAGTTGTCGATAATAAAGACTCTGGAACTACAGGCTTTATAATAAACAAAAAATTAAAGTATTCTTTATCAGATTTTATAAAAACTGCTAAAATTTCTTTTCCGATATATTTAGGAGGTCCAGTTGAACAAGATAATTTGTTTTTTATTCATAACTGTAATGATTTAATTCCAAACGGTAAATTAATTAATGGAAATTTGTTTTGGGGAGGCGATTTTAAAAAAGCCATTAATTTAATTAATGATAATAAAATTAATAGTAAAAACATATGTTTTTATCTAGGGTACACTGGTTGGTCTTCAGGCCAGTTAGAAGAAGAAATTAAAAATAATTTATGGGTTTCAAAAGAGAATTCCTATAAAAGTAAAATTATTACAAAAACAAAAAAGTCTTTATGGAAAAATTATATGATTTCTTTTGGAGGAGATTATTTAATTTGGGCTAATTCTCCTGACAACCCTTATCTAAATTGATGAAATAAATTTTTTAAAAAGTTTTCTTCCTAAAGTAGATTTATAAATTGTTTTCCTATATCTATTCACAGAGGTATATCCCTTATTAATTGATAAAAAAAATAGCTCTTCGCATTGTTGAAGTTCATAAATGTTTATATCAATTTCTTCTAATTTTAAGTTTTTCATAGCCCACCTATTAAATGAGGTTCGAATTGCAGTGTTTTGACATCCTGAGTATAAATTTGGAGTGATAATTTTATCTTCTTTTATTAAATATATATTGCCAATTGTACTTTCAACTATATTTTTTTTATCATTTAATATAATACAGCTATCAAAATTATTATCAATTGAATAAATATTTGCTATTCTTCTTATAGTTCTATTAGTAATTGAAAGGTTTGATAATAACCCAGACTTTATTAATTCTTCATTATAAATGTCACAACTGTTTATATGTTTTGAGTTTATTTTATTATAAGGTTTAGATAAATTTAGATTAATTAAATAATCAATTTTATTATTAGGTTTTGAATAAAAATAAAATTTAATATTCCCACTTTTTTTTTCAAGTTTATTGGCTTTTATAGTTTTAATTAATTCATTTTTTAAAAATTCTTTATTTAACGATAAAGGGATAATATATCTTAATCTTCTCAGGGAAGCCATTATTCTAAAAAAATGATCTTCCCAGAAAAATAACAAACCATTTTCAAAATGAATTTCTTCACTAAAATTAAAATTATTTATAATAAAAGTGAAGTCATTAATATTCTTTGAATCTATATTGGTAAAAAGATTACCATTAATATTAATCATAAAACATTAACTAGATCCTAAGACATGTTTTAAATCTTGAATGAGATTATTCCAAAGCATTTTAGATTCATCTAATTCATCTTCATCAGAAAAATCAGAAACAATTAAAGACACATCTTTAGTTATTTCATCCACTTGAAGAAAAAATTCAAAAAAATATTTATCATCATCTTCTTCACCAGTTTGCCATTGAAATTTTACTTTTTCATTTGTTTTTATTTGAATCAATTTTGCGATTTCTTCTGATCCATCCCAAATAAAAGTAAAAATTTCTCCTCTAGAGTTTACATTGTCTGCAAACCATTCAGAAAGACCTGAAGGAGTTGATAAATACTGAAACAACAGTTGAGGAGAAGAATGAATATCATATTCAATTGGATCTGGGCAACATCTGGACTTAATCTGTCGG
>CAYUZY010000037.1:5690-15882 GCA_964448645.1 uncultured Flavobacteriaceae bacterium | reverse complement strand
GCCCAGGAACATTATCGCTTGAAAGACATAGGTTATTATGGCTTTTTATTAAAAGAAATACAACCTTTTTAAATGATAAATTGAAAGTTTTACATTTTGCTCCTGAACAACCTTTTTATAATAAATTTAAATCAATCAATAACTGGGATTATATTACTTCTGATTTAAATTCACCTATAGCAGATGTAAAAGCTGATATATGTAAATTACCTTTTAAAAAATTAGAATTTGATTTAATTATCTGTAACCATGTTTTAGAACATATAAATGAGGATCTTAAAGCGATGAAAGAAATTTATAGAGTACTAAAAAAAGGTGGAGTTGGAATACTTCAAGTTCCAATAGATGAGAATTTATCAAAAACTTTTGAAGATAAAACTATAATTGACCCTAAAAAAAAATCTGAACTTTTTGGTCAGTATGATCATGTCAGAAAATATGGAACAGATTATTATGATAAATTAAAATCTGTTGGTTTTATAGTAAAAAAAATAGATATGCAAAAAAATTTATCAGAAAAAGAAATTAAAAGATACTGCTTACCTTTATATGAAAAGATACCATTTGTGATAAAAAATTAAGAATCAGGCCAGTTAGAAGAAAAAATTTCATCAAAACCTGTTTTATTTGATAAAATCCAATATGCATCAACATCTTCAATTGATTCAATAACACTTTTTGAAAGTTCAACAGGCATAATCATTAAAGCTGTAGCCCAAGCATCAGCTGTCATACAATCAGAAGCTAAAACCGAAACACTCAAAATTTTTGATTGAAATGATTTTCCGTTTTTTGGATTTATAGTATGAACATATTTATTTCCAGTTAATGAATCAAATCTATACTTTCTATAATTTCCTGAAGTAGCTAAAGCTTTATTTTTTAATAATACCGTTTTTATAAATTGTCTGTTTTTTTTCTGATTAGGATTATCAATGGCAACTTTCCAGAAATTTCCTGTATTCGGGTTTTTTCCCTTAGCAATTATCTCCCCTCCAATTTCAATCAAAAAATTTTTTATATCATAAGAAATTAATAATTCTGAAATAACATCAACTATATATCCTTTTCCAATAGCATTAAAATCTAAATATATATTTGAAAACTTTTTTTTTATAGTCCCTTTAGAAGTTAAAGAAACTTTAGAAAAACCAGTTAATTCAATTAAACTATCTAATTGTTTTTTTGAAATATTTTTAATTTTATTTCCTGGGCCAAAACCATAAGCATTAACCATAGAACCAACTGTAGGGTCAAAATATCCTTTAGATAATTTCCAAATATCATATGATCTAAAAAAAACTTTTTTAAAATGATCATCTACAACTATTAAGGAGTCACCAAGATTAATTTTTGAAATATCTGAATCAGAAATGTAAGTTGAAAACGAATTATTTATAATTTTAAAAATTGAATCAATCTTGTTTTTTAGAATAATCTCATTATTATTTTTGCCTTCAAATTGAATCAAAAATGATGTTCCAAACGAATATCCGCTTATTGTCTTTTTTTTATCTGTAGTTTTATCACAAGAAAAAAATAACAGAAACAATACCCCCCAAAATATAACTCTTTGAATAAGTTTCATTTTAAAATTAAAATATGGAAATCATCTTTAAAAAAAAGAAAAATTTAATCAATATGTTAAATATAGTCTTTAAACATTAACCTCCAAAGTCATCAAACCTTACATTTTCAGGGGGAATCCCAAAATCGTCTGCCATTTTTTCTACAGCTTGATTCATTAGTGGAGGTCCACAAAAATAAACTTCAATATCTTCAGGTGCTTCATGATAGTTAAGATAATTATCAATTACTACTTGATGAACAAAACCTGTAAAGCCTTCACCATCTTTATCATCAAGAGATTTTTTTTCTTTCCAATTATCTTCCTCAAGTGGCTCGGAAAGAGCAATGTAAAATTTAAAATTTTCAAAATCTTTTTCTAAAGCTTTAAAATGATCTACATAAAAAAGTTCTCTTTTGGATCTGCCACCATACCAGAAAGTTACAGTTCTTCCAGTTTTTAATGTTCTAAATAAATGATATAAATGAGATCTCATTGGCGCCATTCCAGCTCCTCCTCCTACATATAACATTTCTGAATCAGAGTCATTAATAAAAAATTCTCCATACGGGCCAGAAATAGTGACTTTATCTCCAGCTTTTTTTGAAAAAATATAAGATGAAGCAATTCCAGGGTTTACACTCATCCAATCATTTTTGTTTCTATCCCAGGGAGGAGTAGCAATTCTAACATTAAGCATAATTTCTTTACCCTCTGCAGGATATGATGCCATTGAATAAGCCCTTTCAACTGTATCAGAATTCTTCATATTTAAATTCCACAAATTAAATTTATCCCATTCTAATTTAAATTTTTGAACATCTTTTGGATGTTCGTCAGGATGAGCTGAAATATCTATATCCTTGTAATTTATTTCACACTTTGGAATCTCAATTTGTATATATCCACCAGCTTTGTAACCCATTTCTTCAGGAATTTCAACTACAAACTCCTTGATAAAAGATGCAACATTCCAATTTCTTACAACTTTAGCTTCCCACTTTTTAATTCCAAAAACTTCTTCAGAAACTTTTATTACCATATCTTCTTTAACCTTAACTTGACAACCCAATCTCCAACCTTCAGATACTTCTTTTCTAGAAAAGTGAGGCTCTTCAGTTGGTAAAAGCTCTCCTCCACCTTCTATTACTTGACACCTACATTGAATACAAGTCCCACCACCACCACATGCAGAGGGTAAGAAAATTTTATTGTCTCCTAAGGTGCTTAACAAAGTTCCCCCTGATGAAACTTCAACTTTTTCTTCACCATTTATCATCAATGAAACTGGCCCAGAAGGAAGAAGTTTAGATTTAACTCCAAGTAATGCGCCAACTAATAATAAAGTAATAATTAAAAAAACTACTATGCTTGAAATAATCGTAATTAAAGTTAAATCCATCTTATTTATAATTTAATTCCCATAAAACTCATAAAACCAAGAGCCATAAGACCTGTAATAATAAAAGTTATACCTAATCCTCTTAGTGGAGCAGGAATATTAGAATACGAAATTTTTTCTCTAATTGAGGCTATAGCTACTATTGCTAAATACCAACCAACCCCAGAACCAAACCCATAGACTCCAGATTCCAAAATACCAGAAAAATCTTTTAGTTGCATAAATAATGACCCACCTAAAATTGCACAATTAACTGCAATCAAAGGGAGAAAAATACCTAAAGAACCATAAAGTGCTGGTACAAATTTTTCAACAATCATTTCAACTAATTGAACCATTGAGGCAATAACAGCAATAAATAAAATAAAAGTTAAAAAGCCTAATTCAACATTTTCAAATTCTGGACCTAGCCAGTTTCCAAGAGCACCATCCTCTAAAATATATTTATTGATTAAAAAATTAATGGGAACTGTTACACTTAAAACAAAAATAACAGCCATTCCAAGACCGTGAGCGGTCTTAACTGTTTTAGAAACTGCTAAATAAGAACACATCCCTAGAAAATATGCGAATACCATATTTTCTATAAAAATACTTTTTACAAACAAATTTAAATATGACTCCATTTTTTATTAATTTTCTTCAATTAATTTTCTGTTTCTAGATCTTTGAATCCAAATAATAATACCCACAACAATTAATGCCATAGGTGACAATAACATTAAACCATTATTTACATAACCCATTTCATAAAAAAAGTCTGGAATAATTTGAATCCCTAATAAATTACCCGATCCAAATAATTCTCTGAAAAAAGCAACAGCAATAAGTATCCATGCGTAACCTAGAGCATTACCTATTCCATCCAAAAAAGATCTCCATACACTATTTCCAAGAGCAAAAGCTTCTAACCTTCCCATTATAATACAGTTTGTTATAATCAATCCAATAAAAACGCTAAGTTCTTTACTAACATCATAAACAAAAGCTTTCAATACTTGATCAACTAATATAACCATTGAAGCTACAACAACAAGTTGAACAATGATCCTTATTCTATTTGGAATAAGATTCCTCAAAATAGATATTATTACATTACTTGCAGCCATAACAGCTACAACCGAAATACTCATAACAATTGCAGGTTTTAATTGTACTGTAATTGCTAATGCAGAACAAATACCTAATACTTGAACTGTTATTGGATTATCATCATCTAGAGGGTCAGATAAAAGTTTTCTGTTTTTTGCAGATAATAAAGGCTCTGAACCCTTATTAATAAAAAACAATAACGATTTATTTTTATTACTATTTTTTTTCTTTTTCATAATTAATTATTTAAAGCTAAAACATCATTACGATTAAAAAAAGGTAAGTAATGCTTAAGTCTTTCAAGTATCATTTCTGTTACTCCATCTCCAGTTATTGTAGCACCAGAAATAGCATCAACCTCATGATCTAACTTATCTAAATCCTGAGGGTCATTATTACTCTTAGAAACATTTATACCTACTAAATTACCATTGATATCCATAACTTTCTCATCAATAAATCTATTTTGAAACCACTCTTGGGTAATCTCAGCTCCAAGTCCTGCTGTTTCAGCTTTATGGTCAAAAACCGCACCCTTTATAGTACTTTTATCATCTTTTAAAGCAATATATCCCCAAATTGCATCCCATAAACCAGCTCCTCTTAATGGAATTATATAATAGTTGTTTTCTTCAACTTTAGCAATATAAATAGGGAATCTTTGTTGATTAGGTGTCTTCTTTATCTCTTTATTTAGTTTAATTTTAAAAGCATCAACTTCTTCATCAATTGTTCCATCAGACTTTAGAGATAATGCACTAGTAATGTAACTATTATATAACTTTTCAGAATTTTCTCTGTCAGTTTCTATTCCAATTGAAGATAAGATGTTTTGCATTTTTTCTTTGCGTATATTTTCTTTCTGTAAATCTTTTAACAAACTTGCTGTGGTAGCTAGAGTTGTTGCAACTAATAAAACCATTATTATTGTAAATAAAAAAGTATAACTATTACTATCTCTATTCATAATCTAATCTGTTTTAATTAAATTTTCCTCAGACCATCTTTTTTTCCTTCCCTTAATGTTGGCATTTACAACATAGTGATCAATTGTTGGAGCAAATACATTCATAAGTAATATTGCTAACATAACACCTTCAGGATAGGCTGGATTAAAAACTCTTATCATAATACAAAATACTCCAACCAAAAAACCATAAATCCATTTTCCTTTATTTGTTTGAGCAGCAGAAACAGGGTCTGTAGCCATAAATACAATTCCAAAAGCAAAACCTCCTACAATTAAATGATTTATCCATGAAAATTCCATCAAGGGATTTAATCCCAATAAATTAAATAAATAACCCATAAAAGCTCCTCCTAAAATCCCTGAAACTATAATTCTCCAACTTCCAACTCCTGTTAAAATTAATATTAAAGCTCCAATAATTACCCAAAATGTTGATGTCTCGGCAATTGATCCCGGTATTGATCCTATAAACATATCCATCAAAGAATAATCTATGTTTTGACCAGCAGCAAGTGATCCAAGAATTGTTTCACCAGATATAGAATCTATATTTGAAGCTTCAGAAACCCATACTTTATTACCAGACATGTAAGTAGGATATGCAAAAAAAGCAAATGCTCTAGCTGTTAAAGCAGGGTTTAAAATATTCATTCCAGTTCCTCCAAAAGCTTCTTTCGCGATTAAAACTGCAAATGCAACTGAAATTCCTACCATCCATAAAGGAATATCAACAGGCATTATCATAGGAATTAATAACCCTGTAACTAAATATCCTTCATTAACCTCATGACCTCTATAAACTGCAAAAGCAAATTCAATCCCCAGCCCTACAATATAGGATACTATAATCATCGGTACTATTTTTAGAGATCCATGATAAAATGCATCTAAAAAAGTAAAACTTTCTCCTATTTGAATATAATATTGGTAACCAGTATTATAAATACCATATATTAGAGCTGGAATAAGAGCAATAATAACAGTAACCATAGTTCTTTTTAAATCAACAGCATCACGAATATGAGAACCACTTTGAGTATTGTGATTAGGAACAAATAATAAGGTTTCAAATGCATTAAAAGCAGGGGCAAACTTTTCAAACTTTTCACCTTTTTGAAAATTTCTTTTTATTAAGTCTATCTTATTTCTTAAAAAATTTTTCATCCTACTTCTTTAATCATTAATTCTATTCCTTCTCTAACAATTTCTTGTGCTTCAATTTTAGAAGTATTAGAAAAATCAATTAAACCAAAATCTTCAGGAATAACTTCATAAATTCCTAACCCTTCCATTTTTTCAATATCATAAGCTAAGCAAGCCTTAATTAATTGCATAGGATAAATATCCATTGGAAAAACATTTTCCATTTCTCCAGTTACTACTATAGCTCTCTCTTCTCCATTTAGACTTGAATTTACTTTAGAACCTTTTTGATTAAAAAGCCATGATAAGGAAGTTTTACTTAAACTTAATATTTTATTGTCAACAAAAGGAAGCCAACCAAACATTCTATAATCATTTCCTTCAGGAATTATAGTCACCAAATTATTAAAATAACCAATAAAGCCATTAGAAGATTCCATTTTTCCATTTAATACATTTCCATTAATGCATCTAATCTGAACATTTTTAACAACTTTAGAATCCTTTAAAAATTTTGTTAACTCAGAACCAATAATTGTCTCATAATATTTTGGATCTTTAACTACACTTCCTGCTATAGCAATTGTTCTTTTTGGAGAATAATATCCTGTTTTAAAAAAAGAACCAATATTAGAAACATCTTCAGGATTAATTGTCCAAATTTTTTCTCCAGGATTTATAGGGCTAATTTTATGAATATGAAAACTAACATCTCCAGAAGGATGTGGTCCTTGAACATCATAAATTTTAACATTTTTTATGTTTTCAAAAAAACCTGGATAATTCTTATCTATTCCCAAAAATATATCACCATCAAACATTTTTTTTAAAACATTAATTCCTGATTGAAAATCATCAATTCTAGATTTTAAAACAAAATCATAGTCAACTCCTAAAGGAGCTTTATCTAAAGTTGATATAAATATTGCTTTTGGAGAAATATTAGGATCAGCCAAAACTCCATAAGGTCTTTGTTTTAAATAAGGCCAACATCCACTTACTAATAAAAGGTTTTTTATTTTTTGACTTTCAATTTTATCATTTTTTTCAAAACTAATATCATGCTTAATTTTTGAATTCTTATTATCTGAATCAATGATTAATTCTAAAATTTTTCTTTTTGCCCCTCTAACAATAGATTTAATTGATCCCGATACAGGAGAAACAACTGTTATATTTGGATTTTCTTTACTATAAAATAATGGAGTTCCTATTTTAACTTTATCTCCTTCTTTTACAATAAGTTTTGGAATTAAACCAAAAAAATCTGTAGGTTTTATAGAAAAGGTAGAAGGAAAAATATTTTTATTTAAAATTTTAGAAGCTTCACCGAGTATTTTTAGGTTAGCTCCTTTTTTAATTCGAATTCTTTTAGTTAATTTCATTAAAACAAATAGTTCTAAAAATCGATGTAAATTTAATAATAAAGCATCTTTTGATTAAACTAAATTTATAAGAATAATTTTATTTATAATGATTCTAAATAATTATTCTTTTAAAATTTAAATATTGAATTGTAGAAGTTTATAAAATTATTTGTTTGATGGTTATTTTACTTAAATGAAGCAAAAAAAAATTTTAATAATATTCATATTTTTAATTATATCTACATTTTTAAAAAGTCAAATTGATGAAATTTCTGAACCAATAAATATTAAAACAATAATTTTTAAAGGTGAGAATAAAAATGATCAATTTCCAATTATTCAAATTAATGAAAATATAACTTTAAGTTTTGATGATTTAAATGCTAGCGAAGAAGATTACTATTATAAAATAAAACATTTTAATTTTGATTGGACAGAATCAGAACTGTTTAAAAATGAAATAATTGAAGGTTTTGATAACGTCAGAATAGTTAATTATTCTAATTCATTTAACACTCTTCAACCCTATACTCATTATGAATTAAAAATTCCAAATGATAATACTCGTTTTCTAGTTTCTGGCAATTATATAATTGAAATTTATAATTCTAAAGATGAAATTATTTTTTCAAGAAAATTCTGCATATATAATAAAAAGGCAAATACTAATGTAAATGTTTTTAGACTTCAGAACATGGAATATTTTAAAACCCATCAATCAATTCACTTTTCCATAATTCCAAAAAATATAATTTTTAGAGAACCTGAAAAGAGAATAAAAGTCGTGATACTAAAAAATTATCAATGGAATTCTCAAATCAATAATCTAAAGCCACAATATAAAGTAAA
Organism: uncultured Flavobacteriaceae bacterium; assembly: GCA_964448645.1. GTDB lineage: Bacteria > Bacteroidota > Bacteroidia > Flavobacteriales > Flavobacteriaceae. The sequence goes on along the minus strand of CAYUZY010000037.1, from coordinate 7,492 downwards.
CTCTAGACTAGAATATAAATATGATACAAAATCTAAATTTGAAGGAGGAAATGAATATTTGTATTTTGATACGAAAGAAATAAGGTCTACTAATCAAAATATAAGTTATGTTAATAGATCAGAACTTTATGAAACTTATCTTAAAATTGATAATGACAGAAAATATAGCAACTATACTTATAATCAAGATATAAATGGAAATTTTGAGATAAGAACTTTAAATGGCAGTCAAAACTCAAAAACAGAGGCTGATTATAGTTGGGTTCATTTTAGCTTAGCTTCAGAAATAAGTTTTGATAAAAACTCAATATATATTTATGGAAAATTTAACAATTACAACTTAACAGAAAATAATAAAATGTACTATAATCCTTCTATGGAATTATATGAAGGTGTTTTACTATTAAAACAAGGTTTTTATAATTACAAATATATCTCTAAATCGAAAGATTCATTAAATAAAAATAATATAAGTGGTTCACATGCAATTACCGAAAATGAATATTTGATATTAGTCTATTATAGAAATATAGGGGGGAAATTTGATGAACTTATTAGTGTTGGAAAAACTAATTCATTTAATCTCAAAAATTAAATAAAAGAATTTATTTATAATAGAGCTTTTACTATATTTATAAATATTATGATTTGACATTAATATCTATAATATTATGATTCAGCAAATTACAAAAGGAATAAAAGTTTCAGTTTCAACAAAATTTGAAGGGAAATTCCTTAAAAACAACATTTTTAATTACGCTTTTTCATATATAATTCAGATTGAAAATCATAGTAAAGATACTGTGCAATTGCTAACTAGACATTGTAAAATAATTGAGTCAAATCATAAGACACAATTTATAAATGGACAAGGAGTGTTGGGTGAAAAACCTATAATAAAACCTGGTGAGTATCATAAATACTCTTCTGGCTGTTTAATTACTTCTTCAATAGGTTTAATGAGTGGAGTTTATACTTTGATAAATTTTTCTAACTCTTATAAGTTTAAAGTTAAAATTCCCAGTTTTAAATTAAACGTTCCATTTATTTTAAATTAATTTTAATAAATAAAAATAAACTTAATGCCCAATAGCATATATAAAGTTCCTTTACCTAAAAACGAAAAAGTTTTATCTTATAAAAATGGAAGTGAAGAAAAAAAACTAGTTCTTTTTGAGTACAAAAAAATGTTAAAAGAAAAGGTTGAAGTCCCCCTTTTTATTGGAAAAGATGAAATTTTTACAAATAATACTGAAAAAATGAGTCCTCCTCATGATCATAATCATACTTTAGGAGTATATCACAAATGTAATTCTTCTCATGTCAAAGATGCAATAAGTAACTCTTTAAAGGCAAAAAAAAAATGGTCAAAAATGCCATGGTATTCAAGAGCTTCTATATTTTTAAAAGCTGCTGAATTAATTGCTGGACCATATAGAGCAAAAATTAATGCCGCTACAATGCTTGGTCAATCAAAGACAGCTCATCAGGCAGAAATTGATTCGGCTTGTGAATTCATTGATTTTTTAAGATTTAATGTATACTACATGCATCAAATCTATAGCAATCAGCCTGAATCATCTTCTGGAATTTGGAATAAATTAGACTACAGACCATTAGAAGGTTTTGTTTATGCTATTACACCATTTAACTTTACAGCAATAGCAGGCAACCTTCCTAGTTGTGTTGCAATGATGGGTAATGTGGTTGTCTGGAAACCGAGTGATTATCAAGTTTTCTCTTCAAGAATAATTATAGAAGTTTTCAAAGAGGCAGGTTTACCAGAAGGGGTTATTAATGTG
>CAYUZY010000037.1:0-5680 GCA_964448645.1 uncultured Flavobacteriaceae bacterium | reverse complement strand
AGATTTCTCTGGAATTCACTACACAGGATCAACCGAGATATTTAAAAGTATATGGAAAAAAATTGGTCAAAATCTAAATGTCTATAAATCATATCCTAGAATAGTTGGAGAAACGGGAGGAAAAGATTTTATTATTGCTCACCCTTCTGCAAATAAAGAAGCTCTTGTTTCTGGGATTATTCGTGGAGCTTTTGAATTTCAGGGACAAAAATGTTCAGCTGCATCAAGAATATATATACCAAAGTCTATTTCTAAAATTGTCCTTAATCTTTTAGAAAAAGAAATTAAAACATTAAAAATGGGATCTCCTGAAAATTTTAAAAATTTCATAACATCAGTTATCCATAAAAATGCATTTGAAAGGATTAAGAAAACTATTGATAAAATAAAAAAAGACAAAGACGCAGAAATAATTATTGGAGGCAATTATGATTCTAGTAAAGGTTATTTTATTGAACCAACGATAGTCTTAACTAAAAACCCTAAATATTTTACTATGGAAAAAGAGCTCTTTGGTCCTCTTGCAACAGTTTATATATTTGAAGACAAAGATTGGGATTCAACTCTTAAATTAGTAAATGACACTTCTATATATGCCCTTACAGGAGCTATTTATTCTCAAAACAGATATATTTTAGATAAGTCTTTAAATAAATTAGAGAATTGTGCTGGAAATTTTTATATAAATGACAAACCAACAGGAGCAGTTGTAGGTCAACAACCATTTGGTGGTGCAAGAGCTTCAGGAACAAATGATAAAGCAGGATCTCTTTATAACTTATTACGATGGACATCTCCAAGATTAATAAAAGAAACTTTTGTTCCGGTAGAAAATTATAGATATCCTTTTCTCGAATGAGATTCTATAAAGGAATATATAAAACTTTTTTAGATTCAAAAAAATCATTTCTAAAAATTTTTTTTATTTGAAATTCTTTTGAATCAGAATAAATTTTCATTTCTCTATCTAATTCTCCACCTTTTAAATAAATTAGACCATTACTAATTTTATGATTACAATTATTAGAAATATTCTTTGAAATTAATGGCACTAAATTATCAATTTTAGTAACTCCTCTACTTACAATAAAATCAAATTTCTTTTCAAAATTTTCAGCTCTAACTTTTTCTGCAATCACATTATTTAATTCAATCTTTTTAATTATATCTTTAACTACCAATATTTTTTTACCAATTCCATCTATTAAATAAAAAAAAGATTCTGGAAACATTATCGCAAGAGGTATACCTGGAAAACCTCCACCTGTTCCAATATCTAAAATCAAACTATTTTTCTTAAACTTAAAAAATTTTGCAATGCTTAAAGAATATAAAACATGTCTTTCATAAAAAAAAGAAAAATCTTTTCTTGATATTAAGTTAATTTTTGAATTCCAAAAAGTATATAAATTATATAAATTTTCGAATTTAATTATTTGATCTTTGCTTAATTCAGGAAAGTAATTTTTTATGTCATCCAAAATTTTAAATGTTTCTTTTATATAAAATATCCATTAATATATATATTTGCAAATAAATGAAAATTCTTTCAGAAAAAATCAAAAGTCTTCCTGTATCTGCAACTCTAGCAATGGCTGCAAAAGCTCGTGAATTAAGAGCTAAAGGAATTGATGTTATTGGATTAAGTCTTGGCGAACCCGATTTTAATACACCTGATTTTATTAAAAAAGCAGCCATTAAAGCTATAGATGAAAATTATAATTCTTACAGTCCTGTAGATGGATATTTAGATTTAAAAAGTTCAATATGTAACAAATTTAAAAGAGATAATAATATTGATTATAATGAATCTCAAATAGTGGTTTCAACTGGTGCAAAACAATCTATTGCTAATGTTTGTATGTCAATCCTTAATCCAGGTGATGAAGTTTTATTACCAGCTCCCTATTGGGTAAGTTATTCTGCAATTGCAACTTTATGTGAGGCAAAATTTAAAATTATACCTTCATCAATCGAAAATGATTTTAAAATTACTGCTAAACAACTTGAATTAGCTATATCAAATAAAACTAAATTAATTATATTTAATTCTCCTAATAACCCTAGCGGATCTGTATATTCAGAAAATGAATACAAAGCTCTTGGCGAAATTTTAAAAAATCATCCAAAAATTTATATCATTTCTGATGAAATATATGAACATATAAATTATGGTGTTAAACATTTTAGCATAGCTAGAATAAAAGAACTTTATGATCGAACAATAACAGTTAATGGTATTTCTAAAGCTTATGCGATGACTGGGTGGAGAATAGGTTATATTGGCGCTCCAGAATTAATCGCAAAAGCTTGTAATAAAATGCAAGGCCAAATAACAAGTGGTGCAAATTGTATTGCTCAAAGAGCAACAATTACAGCTCTTAATGCCTCTATATCTGAAATAAAATATATGATTGATGAATTTTATAAAAGGAAAAATCTAATTATAAATTTACTTTCAGAAATAGATGGATTTAAATTAAATAATCCCCAAGGTGCTTTTTATGTATTTCCTGATATTTCTTTCTTTTTAGGAAAAAAGATAAGAAATAAAACAATAAATAATTCAACGGATTTTGCCTTTTTTCTTCTTGAAGAAGCAAATGTAGCAACCGTTTCCGGAGAAGCTTTTGGAAATAAAAATTGTATTAGAATTTCTTATGCTGCTTCTGAAAAGGAAATTATTGAAGCTATTAAAAGAATTAAATCTGCAGTTAAATAACTATTTATTTATAACCTTTTCTTGCCTATTAATTGATTCTTGATGAATAGCTTTAAATAATTTTAATATAAACTCTTCACTAAGATCTAATTTTTCACCTTCTAAAATCATTTTTCCAAGAATTTCATTCCATCTTTTATTTTGAAGAACAGCAACGTTATTTGACCTTTTAATTTCACCTATATTATCTGAAATTTTCATCCTTTTTCCAAGATTTTCTAATAAAGCATGATCAATAACATCAATCTTAGCTCTTAAATCTATCAGATTATTCTGATACTCTTCTTCATCTGTAGTTACTTTTCTCATTTTTAAATCATTCATAATCTCAACAAGTCTTTTAGGAGTTACTTGTTGATTTGCATCACTCCAAGCAGCATCTGGATCACAGTGAGTTTCAATCATCAATCCATCATAATTAAGATCTAAAGCAGTTTGAGAAACATCAAAAATTAAATTTCTATTACCTGAAATATGAGATGGATCACAAATCATTGGTAAGTCAGGAAATCTATTCATAACCTCAACTGCAATCTGCCATTCAGGAATATTTCTATATTCAGTTTTTTCATAAGTTGAAAATCCTCTGTGGATTAAACCAAGATTTTTAATATTGGAAGAATATAAACGTTCAATACCTCCTAACCATAAAGATAAATCAGGATTAACAGGGTTTTTAACTAAAACTACTTTTTCTGTTCCTTTTAATGCATCAGCAATTTCTTGAACAATAAATGGACTAACAGTAGATCTAGCTCCAATCCATAAAATATCTATATCATGTTCAAGAGATAATTTTACATGAGTACTATTAGCTACTTCAGTTGAAATTAGTAATCCCGTCTCATTTTTAACCTTTTGCAACCACTTTAAACCTATTGCACCAACTCCTTCAAACATTCCTGGTTTAGTTCTTGGCTTCCATATACCTGCTCTAAAAACACTAACATCAGTATCTTTTAATTGATTAGCTACTTTTATAACTTGATCTTCAGTTTCAGCACTACAAGGTCCTGCAATAACTAATGGATGATCTAATTTAAAACCATCTAACCATTTTCGCATTTCTTTTTTATTTTCCATTTTTATTTATTATTATTTTTTATTCCATTAAGTATTTTCTCAATTTTATTAATTGACTTCAATTGTTTAATAATATCTATATTATTATCGCTTTGAAGTAACATTTTAAAATTCTTTAAGTTTTCTATATACTCAGTCAACACACTTACAATATTTTTTTTATTTTCAATTAAAATCGGCGTCCACATTTCAGGTGAACTCTTAGCAAGTCTTACTGTAGAAGCAAATCCACTGCCAGCCATATCAAAAATAGCTTCCTCATCCTTTTCTTTTTCAATTACAGTCTTACCAAGCATAAAAGATGAAATATGAGATAAATGAGAAACATACGCTATATGTTCATCATGTTCTTGAGGACTCATTTCAAGAACCCTCATTGACATTTGAGAAAACCAATTTAAGGCCCATTCTAATAAATCAGGTCTTGTTTTATTAGATTCACATATAATTTGATTTTGATCATAAAATAACTTTTCAAATGCTGCTTCTGGTCCAGAATATTCTGTTCCAGCTATAGGGTGAGTTGCTAAAAATTGATTTCTCTTAGGATGAAGAGAAACTTTTTGACAAATATTGTTTTTAATAGATCCAACATCAATTATTAAAGCATTATCATTGACCTCGTCAAGTAAAGAAATTATATTATTATAAGCAATATCAACTGGAACGGCTAAAATTATAACATCCATCAAGAAATATTTTTTTTTGTTTAAAATTTCATCAATTAAATTCAAACCAAAAGCTTTATTCAAATGTTTTTCACTAATATCCTCTCCATAACATATAGAATCTTTAATATGCTTCTTTGCTGAAATTGCAAAAGATCCACCAATCAATCCTAAACCTATTATTCCTATTTTCATTTTTATAATCTTTTTATTGCTTCTTCAATTAGTTTTTCTTCAACACATAAAGAAAGTCTAATAAACCTATCTCCTTTAGAGCCAAAAATTGACCCCGGGGTAATAAATATATTATGGTTATATAAAATTTTATCAATGAATTTTTCTGAAGACTCAACTTTTTCATGAAGTTTTGCCCATACAAATAATCCTGAAGTATTTCTATCAAAACTAGTATTCAATTTATTTGCTAACTCAAATACTTTTTCTCTTCTTTTAAAATAAATTTCATTTAATGACTTAAACCATTTATTTTTCAATTTTAATGATGCAATAGCTCCTTTTTGAATTCCATAAAACATTCCTGAATCCATATTACTTTTAATCTTAATAACATCTTTAATGAATTTATTATTTCCTAATAACATTCCAACTCTCCATCCAGCCATATTAAAAGACTTACTTAAAGAGTTTAATTCAAGACAAACTTCAAAAGCACCATTTCTAGACAAAATGCTTTCAGGAAAATCATTCAATATAAAACTATAAGGGTTATCATTAACTAAAATAATTTTTCTAGACCTAGCCCAATCAATTAACCTATCAAAAGTATTTATATTCGCTTTCGCTCCAGTTGGCATATTAGGATAATTCAACCACATAAGCTTTATTTTATTATAATCAATTGAATCAAGATAATCCCAATCAGGTTGCCATTTTTTTTCTTCTACTAAATCATAATAGACAGGTTCAGCCTCCAAAATTTTTGTTACTGAAGTGTAGGTTGGATAACCAGGGTTTGGAATCAAAACTTTATCTCCTTTATTTAAAAAAGCCATTGAAACATGCATAATACCTTCTTTAGATCCCATTAAAGGAAGGACTTCACTAGTGTAATCTATGTTTACATTATAATTATTTTTATAAAAATCTGCAATTGCTTTTCTAAGATCAGGCAATCCTTGATAACTTTGATACATACTAGACCTAGGGTAAGACAAGCTTTCTTTAAGAGCATCTATGACTAGCTTAT
>CAYUZY010000036.1:0-15996 GCA_964448645.1 uncultured Flavobacteriaceae bacterium | reverse complement strand
GTTTCTCAAGGTAATGAAGAAATTGTTGCTCTTGATATTTCTTTAAATGATAATCTAATTAAAGAAGGTATATCTAGAGAGCTAGTAAATAGGATTCAAAACCTAAGAAAAGAAAATGGACTGGAAGTAACTGATAGAATTAGTATAATTTTTGAAAATAATAAAATAATTAAAGAGTCCATTAAAGAAAATAAAGATTACATAATGACAGAGACATTATGTAATAAAGTACAGTTCAAAAATAAAATTGAAAATGGAAATTTAATAGAATTTGATTCAATAAAAACAAAAGTTTGTGTAATTAAAGATCTTACAAAATGAAAACTAAAAGTAAAATTAGATACAACGATAAAGAGTTAAATGTTTTTAAAGTTTTGATAGAAGAAAAGATTCAAAAAGCAAAAGCTGATCTAGAACTTTTAAAAAGTTCATATATGAATGATGGGAATAATGGGACAGATGATACTGCGCCAACGTTTAAAGCTTTTGAAGAAGGATCCGAAACTATGTCAAAAGAAGCAAATACACAATTAGCACTTCGGCAGGAAAAGTTTATTAGAGATTTAAAAAATGCATTAATAAGAATAAAAAATAAAACATATGGCGTTTGTAGAGTTACTGGTAAGTTAATAAATAAAAAACGTTTACATCTAGTACCCCATGCTACTCTAAGTATAGAAGCTAAGAATTCTCAAAAATAATTGTTCAAATTATTTTAATAACTCAAAAATGTTTTAAAAAACATGGTTGAAAAAAAACAAATGTCCTTACTGTGGTCAATTATAATTGTTCTAGTGATAATTTTGATCGATCAATCTTTCAAAATCTATATTAAACTTAATTATTCTATTTCATCATTTAACCAACCATATATAATAGATTGGGGCTTTTTTAAACTCTTATTTATTGAAAATAGTGGAATGGCAATGGGTGCAAAATTGAATGATTTTATACCTTTTTTATCTGATAAAAGTGCAAAATTGTTGCTTACTTTTTTTAGGCTATTTGCAATTCTTGGAATAGCATATTGGTTATGGAGTAATTTTAAAAAAAACAGTTTATTATTTAATTGGGCTCTTTGTTTAATTCTTGCTGGGGCAATTGGAAATATTATTGATTCCGTTTTTTACGGTGTTCTTTTTTCACATAGTTATGGTCAAATAGCAAGTTTTATGCCTGACAAAGGCTATGCCCCGCTATTTCTAGGAAATGTAGTAGATATGCTTCAATTTCCTCTGATAACTTGGACTTGGCCTAAATGGTTTCCAATTCTAGGTGGAAATTCATTCACTTTTTTTAAATACGTTTTTAATATTGCAGATACAGCAATTAGTGCTGGAGTTGGTATTCTAATAATCTTTAATAAAAGAATTTTTAATTCTAATTAAAATTTAATTATTTTATCTGGTGTAATACAATAATTAAGTCCAATGTCATTATCTGTTATATCAACTATTTTTTCAATAACATCAAAAAAGGAAAGGCCGACTTTAATAATTTTTTTATCACACTTTTTTAAAAATCTATCATAATAACCTTTGCCATATCCAACTCTATTGCCAAACTTGTCAGCAACAATTAATGGTACAAAAACAACTTCAATTAAATTTATTTTTGCATTATTACCATTTGATGGTTCAGGAATACCTAAATTATTTTTTTTTATAGATAAATTATTGTCATATATATAATGATTTAAATTGAAACCTTTAATTTTAGGTATAATAATAATTTTGTTTTTATCATTAATTAAGTCTATCAAAGGATAAGTGTCTACTTCTTTTTTTTCTTTAATTGGCAAAAAAATATGAAAAAAATTTTTATCCCAAATTGGCAATTTTAAACATCTATTAATAATTTCTTTATTCCATTCCTTTCTTTCTATATCAGAAATATTTAATCTTTTTTTTATGTAAAATAACCTTAAGTTTTTCTTTGATTGAATCAATTTAATTAATATTAAATTTATAACTGCTAAAATATGTAATTATAGATTTTTAAATTATTTAAAACATAATAAAATATTTTTAAACTATGACTTATTCAAAAATAGATCTTCAAAAAAAAAGCCTTCCAGAAGACCCTGGTATTTATAAATTTTTTGATAAGTCAAATAATATTATTTATGTTGGAAAAGCAAAAAATTTAAAAAAAAGGGTGCTCTCCTATTTTAAAATAAAACATGTTCATTTTAAAACAAAACTCTTAGTAAAACAAATTAGTAAAATTGAAAATATTGTTGTTGAAACAGAAATGGACGCTTTACTTCTTGAAAATACGTTAATAAAGAAATTTAAACCAAAATACAATGTTTTACTTAAAGATGATAAAACCTATCCATGGATATGTATAATTAAAAAACCAAAACCTGAAATTTTTTATACTAGAAAAACTACTATTAAAAATGGAGAATATTTTGGTCCATTTACAAATGTTACTAATGTTAAATTATTAATTAAACTTATAAAAGATATCTATCCATTTTTAAACTATGATTTAATGCATCTTTTAAAAAAAGAAAAAAAAGAATTGAAAAATAAAGAAATTGAAGAAAATATTAATTCTATAAAATCTATAATTAAAGGGAATTTTAAATCAACTGTTAAACAATTAAAATTTGAAATGAAAAAATATTCCATCTCAATGGAATATGAAAAAGCTCAAGAGGTAAAGGAAAAATTAAATATTTTAAAAAATTATCAAGTAAAATCTACAATTGTAAATCCAAAAATATCAAGTACTGATGTTTTTTCTATTTATTCAGATGAAACTTTCGGATATGTAAACTTTATGCAAATTTCTTATGGAGCAATTATAAGTTCATTCACAATTGAAATAAAGAAGAAAATGAATGAGTCAGATAAAGAAATATTAAGAATCTCAATTATAGAATTAAGAAAAAGGTTTAAATCAAAAAACAATTTAGTCCTCCTACCAATAAAAATTTATTTAGACTCTAATATAAAATGTAATGTTCCAAAAATGGGTGACAAAAAAAAATTAATTGATTTATCTATTAAAAATGCTAAATCTTTTAGACTTGAAAGATTTAGGCAAATCAAATTAAGTGACCCACATAAACATACTAAACGAATCTTATCTCAAATAAAATCAGATCTTAAATTAAAAAATGAACCTATTCATATGGAATGTTTTGATAATTCTAATATACAAGGTTCAAGTCCAGTTGGATCTTGTATTGTTTTTAAAAATTTAAAGCCGAGTAAAAAAGATTATAGATTGTATAATATAAAATCTGTTGAGGGTCCAAATGATTTTGCTTCAATGGAAGAAATTATATTTAGAAGATATAAAAGACTTTTAGCTGAAAAGAAATCTCTGCCAAATTTAATTATTATTGACGGGGGAAAGGGTCAATTAAGTTCTGCTTTAAAAAGTTTAAACTTGTTAAAACTAAATGAAAAAGTAGAAATAGTTGGAATAGCAAAAAAATTAGAAGAAATTTTTTCTCCTAAAGACTCTAATCCTTTATATATTGACAAAAGATCCGAAACATTAAAGATAATTCAGCATGCTAGAAATGAAGCACATCGGTTTGCAATAAATTTTCATAGAAAAAAAAGAGAAAAATATACTTTAAATTCTGAACTTGATAAAATTAAAGGTCTAGGTCCTAAAACAAATCTAAAATTATTAAACACCTTTAAATCTTTTAAAAGAATTCAAAATACTTCTCTATCAGATCTTCAATCATTACTTGGGCAAAAAAAAGGAAAAAAGATATTTAAGGCTATAAAAAAAATTATTTAGATTAACTATTTTAGCTATAATTGTCATGAAAAAAAAATTTAGAATATTTATAATTTTAATTTGTTTATTAAGTTTTTCTAAATCAATAGCTCAAAATGAAAAAATCATTGACACTCCATTTAAAGGAGGTGAATGGTTTGAATTCAGAATTTATTATGGGTTTTTTAATGCAAGTTATGCCTCAATTAAATTGGAAAACGATACTATTAACAATATTCCTGTTTTTCACTCAAAGGGTTATGGAAAAACTACTGGTCTAGCAAGATGGTTCTTTAAGGTAGAAGATTATTATGAAAGTTATTTTAATAGAGATCAAATAGTGCCTTATAAATTCATTAGAAATATATATGAAGGAGGATACACAAAAAATATTGAAATTAACTTTAATCAAAATAACCTAATTGCAAATATTAATGATAAAAAAAAGAAAACAAAAAAAGAAGTACCCTTTAATATTAATGCTCAAGACTTAATGTCTTCTTTTTATTATTTAAGAAAATACTTTCCTAGTAATGAAATTAAAATAAATGAAAGTTTTGTTATAAATATGTTTTTTGATAATGAAAATTATGTCTTTAAACTCAAGTATATTGGAAAAGAGGTCGTTCAAAGTAAATTCGGAAATATTGAATGTCTAAAACTTATTCCTATGGTCCAATCAGGGAGAATTTTCAAAGAACAGGAAAGTGTAACAATATGGATTTCAAATGATAAAAATAGAATTCCAATTAGAGTTCAAGCTGATGTAATTGTTGGCTCTATAAAAGCTGACCTTGAAAATTTCAAGAACCTTAAGTATCCATTTAAAATTAATTTTTAAACTTATATAGGAAAACTTTTTAAAAACTTTTAATTAAAAAAAAAATAAATGTCATAACATTCACGAAATTTGGATTATCATGTATTTTATACGTATAATTCTTGTCTTAATTTCTTTAACAATTATTTCTTGTACAAATAAAAAAGAAATTAATAAATCAATTATTAAATCTGACATTAAAGAAAAAAATATAAATCAACTATATGGTGTCAATTTAAATTCTCATATAATTAAAGAAACGAAAATTAAAAGAGGTGATACTTTTGGCAAAATACTTGAAGAAAATGGAATTGATTATCCAGAAGTTCATAAAATTCTTTCCGTTATTAAAAATAAAGTAAACATTAAAAAACTTCGTGCTGGAAAACCATATACTCTTTTCTTTAATATTGATGACATTAGTTTTCCTAAATTTTTTGTTTATCATCCAAGAATTGAAGAGTATACCCTAATACATTTAAAAGACAGTATTTATGCAAATAAAATATCAAAGCAATCTAAAATAGTAGAGCTTGAAACTTCAGGAATAATAAAAAGCTCTTTATATGAAACCATGAAATCTAATGATATTAATGAATCTCTTACATATTACCTTTCAGATGTATATGCATGGAATATAGATTTTTTTAGACTCCACAAAGGGGATAAATTTAAAGTTATTTATACTGAAAAGTTTGTTGATGATTCTATTTCAATTGGCGTCGAAAGAATTAAAGCTGCTTATTTTGAACATAACAAAAAATCTTTATATGCTTTCGAATTTGAATCTGACACAATTAAAGGAATTGTAGATTATTTTGATGAAAAGGCTAAAAATTTAAGAAGAGCTTTTTTAAAAGGGCCTCTAAAATTTAATAGAATCTCTTCAAGATACAATATGAAAAGACGAATTGCCTTTTATGGAAATAGAATAAGGCCTCATAAGGGTACTGACTTTGCTGCTCAAGTTGGAACACCAATTCTTTCTACAGCAAATGGAACTGTAATTAAATCATCCTATTCCAGGGCAAATGGAAACTTTGTAACTATAAAACATAATAATACTTATTCTACCCAATATCTGCATATGAGAAAAAGAAAAGTAAGGGTTGGTCAATTTGTTAAACAAGGTGATCTTATAGGTTGGGTAGGTATGACTGGATATACATCTGGACCTCATGTTTGCTATAGATTTTGGAAAAATGGTAGACAAGTTGACCCCTTTAAACAAAAGCTTCCTGAAGCTAAACCTATATCTAAAAAATTAAAAAATAAATATTTAACTCATATGGAACCATATAAAATAAAATTAGATGCTATTGGATATAATGAGGAGTCTGTAAAATCAAACTTGGTTAATATTGAAAAAAAAATAATACTAAATGATGCTCCCTAATAAAAATCCAACCAAATTAAAAACATGGGGAAAATTAATTACTCATTATAATTCAATTTGTGAAAAATCAATCTATTCACATTTTAAAAATGAAAAAAATAAAAGAGATTATTGTTTTATAAACTGGGAAGAATTTTATTTAGATGTTTCAAAAAATAGATGGAATAAAGAAACTTTTGATTTATTAATTGATCTTGCTAAAGAATCCGGTCTAAAAGAAGCAATAAAAAAATATTTTAATGGAACCAAAATTAATGAAACTGAAAATAGAGCTGTTCTTCATACAGCACTTAGAAAAAAATCTAATTCTAAAGTTATAGTTGATAATAAAAATATTATAGATAATATTAAATCCATTAAATCCAAAATGTATTCCTTTTGTGAAAAAGTAATATCTGGTAAATGGAAAGGTTATAGTGGTAAAAAAATTAAAACTATAGTTAACATGGGTATTGGAGGTTCAGATCTTGGGCCATCAATGATAACTGAAGCTTTATCCTATTATAGGAATAAATTAAACTTAATATTTATTTCAAATATTGACGGTGATCATTTTAATGAAAAATTAAAAAATATAGATCCCGAAACTTCAATTTTTATAATTGTTTCTAAAACATTTACAACTCAAGAAACCTTAAATAATGCGAAAAAAATTAAAAAGTGGTTTTTGGAAAAAACTCAAACTAATAGTATAGAAAAAAACTTTATTGCGGTATCAACAAATATAGATAAAGTTAAATCCTTCGGAATTCCTTCAAATAATATTTTTCCTATGTTTGATTGGGTTGGTGGAAGATTTTCTTTATGGAGCTGTGTAGGTTTAAGTATTTGTCTTACAATTGGTGTGAAAAATTTTAAAAAATTAATTGAAGGTGCAGGATCTATGGATAATCATTTTGAAAACACTCCTTTTGAAAAAAATCTTCCAGTAATATTAGGTGTTTTAAGTATTTGGTATAATAATTTTTTTAATTCAGAAAGTGAAGCTGTTATTCCATATTCTGAATATTTAAAGAATCTTCCTAAATACCTTCAGCAAAGTGTAATGGAAAGTAATGGAAAAAGCGTAGATAGAAATGGAAATAAAATTAATTATCAAACAGGAACTATTTTATGGGGTTCAACTGGAACAAATGCTCAACATGCTTTTTTTCAATTAATTCATCAAGGAACTAAATTAATTCCTGTAGATTTTATTGGTTTTAAAAAATCCTTGCATGGAGACAAAAAAAGTCATAAAAAATTAATGTCAAACTTTATTGCTCAGAGTGAAGCATTAATGTTGGGGAAAAAAACAAACTCTGTGATCAAGGAATTAAAATTAAATAAATTAAATCCTGATGTAATAAATAAAATATCACCCTTTAAAGTTTTTGAAGGAAACAAACCATCAAACTCAATTTTAATTGATAAATTAACCCCATATAACCTAGGAGCTTTAATTTCAATGTACGAACATAAAATTTTTGTACAAGGTATTATATGGAATATATATAGTTTTGATCAATGGGGAGTCGAATTGGGCAAACAATTAGCAAATGAAATAATTAAAGCCTTTTCTTCAAAATCAAAAGAACATGATCTTTCAACTGAAAATTTAATTGATAAATTAAAATAGTATTTTTCTAATTACTAACTTTAAGACTAATATCAATGGGTTTCGCCGAATGAGTTAAACATCCTAATGAAATAAAATTTACCCCCGTTTTAGCAATAGATAAAATATTAGATTCATTGATATTTCCTGAAGCTTCTGTTAACTTCTTATTATCTATTAAACTAATAGCTTTTTTAATTTCATCAATCCCCATGTTATCAAGTAATATTCTAGTTACAAAATTATAATTCAAGACTTCTTCTACTTCTTTTAAATTTCTTGTTTCTACTATTACATCATAGTCTTTTTCTAATCCTAATAAATAATTTTTTGTTTTTATTAATACCAAATTTATTCCTCCTCCGAAATCTATATGATTATCTTTTATCATTAAAGCATCATATAGTCCCATTCTATGGTTATTTCCTCCTCCTATTAAAACAGCCCATTTTTCTGGATACCTAAAATTAGGTGTGGTTTTTCTTGTATCAAGTAATATACAATCAGTTTTAGATATTATTTTTTTATATCTATTTGTAAGACTTGCAATACCTGACATCCTTTGAATGCAATTAAGGACTAATCTTTCCATAGCTAATATAGAAAGAGTCTTTCCTTCTACAGTAAAGCCTTTTGTTCCAGCATTTATTTTATCTCCATCATTAATTAAATATTTAAAATTAATTTTACTATCATATTTTTTAAAAATAATTTCAGCTAATTCAACTCCAGCAATTATACAGTTTTCTTTAACTTCTAGTACTGCTTTCCCAATAACTTTATCTGATAAAGATGCTTGACTAGAATGATCAATATTATTTAAATCTTCTTTAATAGCATTATCAATAAATAAATTAATTTCTTCTTTGTAATTAAAATAAAATTTATTTCTCATTATCTATATTATAAAAAACTCCTTTATTAAATTTTATATGTTGAGCTTGCTTTATTAATAAATATGAAATACTTACCATATTTCTTAGCTCACTCAAATTTTGAGTAAGTTTATTTTTATTATACAGCAAAGTTACCTGATTATAAATATTTAATATTTTATTCTCAGCCTCATATAATCCTTTATTAAATTTAAAAATTCCAACCTTTTCATTCATGGTTTTTTGTAACTCTTTTCTCAGAAATTTTTCTTCTTTAATTATTTCACTACTTACAGATTTTTCTCCTTTCCAATTTGGAACTTTAATTTCAAAATTATTCTTTAAGGCTAAAATTTTTGAAACATCTACAGCTGCTCTATGAGAAAAAACCAAAGATTCTAATAAAGAGTTAGAAGCTAATCTATTAGCTCCATGAAGACCTGTTGAACTACACTCACCAATAGCGTATAAACTTTTTAAACTTGACTCTCCATTTTCATTTACTTTTATACCTCCACAAAAATAATGAGCTGCAGGAACTATTGGAATCATATCTGATGGCAATTTTATTCCAACTGATAAACAATTACTAAATATCTTAGGAAAATACTTTCTCCACTTTTTTATTTCAATTGAACTGCAATCTAGATAGACGTATTTATTTTTTTCATTATTCATCTCCATTTGAATAGCTCTAGCAACAATATCTCTTGGTGCCAACTCTCCTCTTGAATCATATTTTTTCATAAAAATCTCTCCTTTTAAATTTCTTAATAAAGCACCTGCTCCTCTTAACGCCTCTGAAATTAAAAAGGTTTTATCATTTATTTTATGAAATAAAGCTGTAGGATGGAATTGAACAAAAGGAAGATTTTCCATAAAAATTTTGGCTCTATATGCTGCACCTAAACCATCACCAGTTGCAATACTAGGATTTGTAGAATGAGAATATATACTACCTGCACCTCCAGTTGATAAAATAGTGATTTTAGCACTTATTTTAATAATCTCCTCTTTTTCTTTTGAAATTACATAAGCACCATAACATTTATTATGATTAGTTTTAGTATGATGATCCGTAATTAAATCTACTAATGTATGGTTTTCAAAAATCTCAATATTACTAAATGATTTAACTTTTTCAATAAGTTTTTTTTGAATCTCCTCACCAGTTTGATCTTTATGATGTATTATTCTGTTTTCCGAATGACCTGCTTCTCTAGCTAAATCTAATTTGTTCTGGTAAGTATCGAATTTTGTTCCCCATGAAATTAATTCTCTGATTCTTTCCTTTCCTTCTTTTATAACAAAATCAACAACATTTTCATTACATTCTCCTGCTCCAGCTTTTAATGTATCCTCTATATGTTTTTTAAATGAATCTTTTTTGAAATTTGAAACTACAGCTATCCCGCCTTGAGCATAACGAGTGTTCGTTTCCATTAAATTAGATTTAGAAATTAAAATAATATTAATTTTAGGATTAATTAAAGCTAATTTTACAGAAAATGTAATTCCTGAAATACCCGATCCAATAACTAATACATCTGAAACCATTGATCAGCCTAATTCTAACATTCTCTCAATTGGCTTTTTTGCTTTAGAAATGATTTCTTTTGATAAATTAATTTCTGGAAATTCATATAGCAAACAATTATATAGTTTTTCTAGAGTATTCATCTTCATAAATGCACACTCACTACAAGCGCATGTATCATCTTGAACTGGAGCTGGAATAAAAATTTTATCAGGACATTTTTTTTGCATCTCATGTAAAATTCCAACTTCAGTTGCTACAATATATTTTTTTGATAAATCTCTTTGAACGAAATTTAATAATCCTGTAGTGCTTCCTACAAAACTTGCAAAATCAAGAACAGCAGAATCACTCTCTGGATGAGCAATAAATTTAGCATCAGGATTGTCATTAGAAAGTTTTAAAATTTTTTCAAAGGAAAAAGCTTCATGAACAATACAAGATCCATTCCATAAAATCATATTTCTTCCTGTTTCTTTTATTAAATACTTTCCTAAATTTTTATCAGGGGCAAAAATTATTTCTTTATCATTAGGAATTGAGTCAATTACTCTTTTAGCATTACTAGAAGTACAAACTATATCACTTAAAGTTTTTATCTCTGCGGAGCAATTAATATAAGTAACCACAATCGCTTCAGGATACTTGTTTTTGAATAATTTAAAGTCCTTTGGGGGACAGGAATCTGCAAGTGAACATCCTGCCTTTAAATCTGGCAAAAGAACCTTCTTGCTTGGGTTAACAATTTTAGCAGTTTCGGCCATAAAATGAACCCCTGCAATAATTATTTTATCATTATTAATCTTCGAAGCCATTTGGGCTAAATAAAGACTGTCTCCGAGATAATCAGCCAATTCTTGAATAAGAGGATCTTGGTAATAATGAACTAAAAGAACAGCATTTTTTTCTTTTTTTAATTTTTTTATTTCATTAATTAAATTAAGCTGTTTCGGAATTGCTATATCCAAAAAACCCTTATCACTAATTTTCTCAATTAAATTATTCTCTTTAAAATTCATTTAAGTAATTTATTTCAATAAATTAAAAAAACAAATTTAAGTTTACTTAATCATTTAATCAAATCTAAAATCTCTTACGTTTATTTCAATATTACTTTTTCCATTGTATTCATTTTGATCAATCGAATAAAGTATAGAAAACTTTTTTTGTTTCTTTATCTCTAGTAGATGCTTTGCTTTTGAAAAAGCAATACCTGAAATTTCTACTCCATAATTATCAACAACTTCTAATCTTAAATGATTTTTTTCTTTTCCAACTAAACGAGAACCTCCTGTATCTAAACATTTATGGGTAACAAATAATGGCTGACTATTTTTAGGTCCAAAAGGAGCTAATTGATTTAATATTCTATAAAATTTATTAGTAATATCTGAAAATTTAATTTCTGATTCATAATTAACAGATTTAATCCTTTGATCTTCTGAAATAGAACTTTTAACATTTTCCTCAAACAGTTTTTTGAATTCATCCAATTTTTTTGAATAAAGAGTAACTCCTGCTGCATATTTGTGACCTCCAAATTGAATTAATGCTTTTTTACACTTTTTCAACACACTATAAATATCAAATCCTTTAACAGATCTAACAGATCCAACAATTAAACCCTCTGATTTTGTTAAAACAATTGTAGGTTTATAATAATATTCAATTAGTTTAGAAGCAACTATTCCTATGACACCCTTATGCCAATCTTCTTTATAAACTGTTGTTGAAAATGTTTTATTTTCTTTTTGATTTTTAATCTCTTCAAGCGCTTCATTAATTATTATTTCTTGCTTTATTCTTCTTTCTGTATTTAATAATTCAATTTTTTCAGATAAATCATCTAAACTCTTATCATTTTTTTGAATTAATAATTCTACTGAGCTTATTGCTTTGTCCATTCTGCCAGAAGAATTAATTCTTGGAGCAATTCTAAAAACCAGATCATTAATTTTTATTTTTGATTTAACTGAATTAGTCATTTCTCTTAAACCAGTCCTAGGGTTTTTATTAATTTGTTCTATACCATAAAAGGCCAAAACTCTATTTTCATCAATTATTGGAACTATATCAGCAGCAATAGCTATTGCAACCAAATCTAAATAAACTATTAAATCATCAAAAGGTTTATTATCTTTAACTGCTAATGCTTGAATTAACTTAAAGCCAATTCCACATCCACACAACTCTTTAAATGGATATTTACAATCTTTTCTTTTTGGGTCCAAAACCGCTATAGCATTTGGTAATTTTTCTAATGGAATATGATGATCACAAATAATAAAATCAATTTCTAATTCATTAGCATAATTAATTTTATCAATAGCTGTTATCCCGCAATCTAAAGAAATTATTAAATGGACTTTTTCCTTTTTAGCATAATCTATTCCTTGTCTAGAAATTCCATAACCTTCTTTATATCTGTCAGGGATATATTTTATTATATTAGAATAATTCTTAACTAAATATGAGTAGACAAGAGCGACTGAAGTAACTCCATCAACATCATAATCACCATATATTAATATCCTTTCTTTTTTTGAAATTGCCTTTTGAATTCTATCAACAGCAATATCCATATCCTTCATTAAAAAAGGATCATATAAATCTTCAAGCTTTGGGCGAAAAAATTTTTTTGCTTTATCAAAAGTGTTAATACCTCTTTGAACAAGAATTTTAGAAATCAATAAATCAACTGAAAGTTTTTTTGCTAATGAATCAATTTCTTTTTGATTTGGAACATTTATTGGAATCCATTTCATTAATAGACTATTTTTTACCTTCAATACAAATTACAAATTCTCCTTTGGGGTTTTTATTTTCCAAAAAAGATAAAGCCTCTAATAAATTTCCTCTAAAATTTTCTTCATGAATTTTTGTTAATTCTCTAGATATAGATATTCTTCTTTCTTTTCCGAAAAAAAGGATCAAATCATTAATTGTTTTAATTATTCTATGAGGTGACTCAAAAATAACAATAGATCTTTTTTCATTAGACAAAAATTCTAATCTTTTTTTTCTTGATTTTTTTAATGGCAAAAATCCTTCAAATACAAATTTGTCTATAGGAAATCCACTTTGTATAAGTGGAGGTAAAATAGCGGTAGCTCCAGGAAGACATTCTATTAAAAAATTATTATTAATTACTTCTCTAATTAATAAATACCCAGGATCTGAAATTCCTGGAGTTCCAGCATCTGAAATTAGAGCAAGTACCTTAGCTGATTTTATTTTATCAATAAAATAACTTAACTTTTTATGCTCATTATGCATATGAAAACTTTCACAAGGAGTTTTTATTTCATAATGCTTTAAAAGCTTAAAACTATTCCTAGTATCTTCAGCAAGAATCAAATCGACCTTTTTTAAAACTTCTATTGCCCTAAAAGTAATATCCTTAAGATTTCCTATAGGAGTTGGAACAATATATAAAGATGTCATAATTTAAATCTATTCAAAAAGTTTAGACAAAACTTCTAAAAATCTTTTTTCATAATCTTCTTTTCCTTTCCAGTTATTATATTCAGGCTTAATCATTTTCTGAATAAAATTTTCAACTTCTTCAATATTTGAAAAAGTTGTGATTTGAGAAATTACTCTTTGATATTCTAATTTATTATCTAAAAACAAATGTTTTGTAAAAGCTAATCTATCATTTAAGTCAATGTGAAGTCCCTTCATAAATTTATCATTAACATTTTTTTTTAATTCTTTTTTAGAGTCTTCAGAATTTTCCTCTATTTTTTTTTCAACAAAAATTGGATCTTCAGAAACTTTTGATAAAGTGTTGTTTTCAAAATTTTTTTCTGGCATTTCAGTAACTATATCTTTTATCTTTTCAATTAAAGGTTCAACTTCTAATTTAGAATCATCATTAGCAGAATCCTCATCTGATTCTGAATATCCAATAATTCCATTAAGTATTGAATTTAATTTGTTTTCTTGAATTTCCCAATTAGTTATTTTATTGTTTTTTAAAAACCGAAAAACAGATAAAACTTCATTTAATTGTCCAACTTTTTTAAAAATTTCCTCTTCATCTAGTAATTTATCTTTATTCAAATCAATTATTTCATTTGCAATTTTTACAAGGGCTTTTTTTATTTTTTTATTCATAATATAAGTAACTATATCCGATCGAATTATTGATATATTTGCATGAAATTTTAACTTACTTTGAAAAATACAAAATGTTTTTGGAATTTACTTTATCTAAAAAATAATTTAAAATCCTCAAATAAATTTATTTTGTAATTATAACCATTCTATAATTGAATTCTTTAAATATCTTTTTAAAAAACCTAGACCATAATTATTATACCATAAAAAACAAACTTAAAAATTCCACAAAATTAATTGGAGTTGTAAAAGCAAATGCATATGGTAGTAACTCATTTTCAATTGCAAAAAGATTAGAATCCCTTGGAGCTGATATGATTGCAGTTGCTTATAGTTCCGAAGGAGTCTCTTTAAAAAAAAAGAAAATTAATATTCCAATACTTGTTTTTTATCCTCAATTAAACACTCTAGAAGATATCTATAAATATAAGCTTGAACCTGCAATATATTCTAAGTTAATTTTTAATAAGTTCAATCATATAATTAAAAAAAAATCCCATAAGAATTATCCAATCCATATAAAATATAATACTGGTTTAAATCGTATTGGTTTTCTTCCATCTGAAACTAATTGGATAATAAACTCTTTAAATAAAAGTTCTTTAACTATAAAAAGTGTTTATTCGCATCTTTCAATAAGTGAAGAAAAAAAACCTAATAAAACTTCTGAAAAACAAATTAAACTTTTTAAGAGTATTATTGCAAAATACCAAAATGAAAAAAATATTAAACCGTTTTTTCACCTCCTTAATAGTTCTGGAATTTTTAATTATCCTGATCTTGAACTAGATGCAGTTAGACCTGGCATATCTCTATATGGCTATGCTAACCATTTTAATTGGGATAAAGAACTTTTACCAATTAGCTCCCTAACAACTAAAATTTTTCAAATTCATAATGTTAAAAAAGGTGATAGTGTTGGATATAATAATGGATGGTTTGCAAAAAGAAATTCAAAAATAGGAGTTATTCCAATAGGACATGCAGATGGAATTCCAAGATCATTTGGAATGCAAAAGGGATGGTTTACAATTAAAAATAAAAAAGCATATATAGTGGGAAATGTCTGTATGGATATAATTATGATTGATGTAACTGAAATAAATTGTAAAGTAGGTGATGAAGCAATTCTCTTTGGTAATAATATCTCTGCAGCTTCAATTTCTGAAAATTGTAAAACTATTTCTTATGAATTATTATCTAATATTTCAAATAGAGTTCCTAGAAATTTTATTAAAAATTAGTTGTTGTTTTAATAATAACATTATTATAAAATTTTGATATAAAAAAAGTTTAGTTTTTGATTCATAAATTTTAAATCCTACTTTTGAATAAATTTTTTTATGAAAATAGCCATAGTTGGGGCCACTGGAATGGTAGGAAATGTTATGTTAGAAGTTCTAGCTGAAAGAAAAATTAAATTTGATAATTTAATTTTAGTAGCATCTGAACGCTCTGTTGGAAAAAAAGTTTCATTTCAAGGTAAAACTTATTCTGTGATTGGTCTAAGTGAGGCTTTGAATTTAAAACCAGATATTGCTCTTTTTTCAGCTGGTGCAGAAACTTCTCTTAATTGGGCACCAAAATTTGTTGATAAAGGAACAACAGTTATTGATAATTCTTCAGCATGGAGAATGAATCCAAAAATTAAATTAATCGTTCCTGAAATTAATTCTTCAATATTAACTAGTGACGATAAAATTATTGCAAACCCAAATTGTTCAACAATTCAACTAGTTATGGTTCTGAACCCTTTGCACAATAATTTTAATATACAAAGAGTAGTGATTTCAACTTATCAATCTGTTACTGGAACAGGAGTTAAGGCTTTAAATCAATTAGAAAATGAATATCAAAATAAATCTGGAGAAATGGCTTATCCTTATCCAATTCATCAAA
>CAYUZY010000035.1:0-16321 GCA_964448645.1 uncultured Flavobacteriaceae bacterium | reverse complement strand
TAATTGCAGCCACTACTGGCACAGGCAGACGCCTTACTGAGAGGAACCGTTCGTAAAAGCGCCTCATAATTATGCTATTCCTTGACGGAGAGTCCATACCCCGTGCCTTGAGAAACTTGAAGTCCCTTTATATCTTCAAAGTAGATTTCTACTTCAGAGATGTCCAAGATAATATTTTTTCCATTTAATTTAATATTTATAGATTTTTTTTCTTCTAACTCCAAGATTTGATTTTGACTTAATTCTTTTATCAATTTTGAAACTAATTGAATTTCTTTTCCATATTTTGGTCCAAGTTTTTTAAAATTAGGTTTTAAGGTTTTAACAAAAAAGTTATTCTCACCTTGAATTATATCAATTTTTTTAATATTAATTTCAGATATTAATTGATCTTGAATACTTTCAATTAATTTTTTTTCTTTATTACTTTTTACTGGAATTATAATTTTATTTAGTGGTTGACGAACTTTGATTTGTTCTTTTTTCCTAATTGACAAAGCAAGAGAAGTAATATTTCGGGCCTTATTTATTTTATTTTCTAAACCAATATTTATAAAGGACTTATTCCATTTCGGAAAAGAAGATGTGTGCACTGACGAAATATTTTGTGATTTAACTGAAATAAGGTCTTGATATAAATGATCCATATAAAAAGGGGCAATTGGGGATGATAATTTTGCAATTGTTTTAAGACAATCAAAAAGAGTTTGATAAGCTGAAATTTTATCTTTAGTATAGTCTCCTTTCCAAAACCTTCTTCTATTTAATCTTACATACCAATTACTAAGTTTTTCTTGGACAAAATCTGAGATCATTCTTGTTACCTTAGTTGGCTCATAATCGTTATAAGCGAAGTCTACTTTCTTGATTAGGGTGTTTAATTCTGATATTATCCATTGATCCATTTCAGGTTTTTTTTTAAGAGAGATACTTTTTTCCTTGTATGAAAATTTGTCAATGTTTGCATATAAGCTAAAAAAAGAAAAAATATTGAAAAGAGTACCAAAAAATTTACGCTGAACTTCATTAATTCCATCAACATCAAATTTCAGATTATCCCAAGGGTTAGAGTTAGAAATCATATACCATCTAGTTGCATCAGGGCCATATTCGTCTATAATTTTAAATGGATCTGGCGCATTACCGAGTCTTTTAGACATTTTCTGACCATTTTTATCTAAAACTAATCCATTAGAAATAACATTTTTGTATGATATGTTGTTAAAAACAAGAGTTGATATAGCATGAAGTGTGTAAAACCATCCTCTTGTTTGATCTATTCCCTCAGCAATATAATCTGCTGGAAAACTTTTATTTTTATCAATTTTATCTTTGTTTTCAAAGGGATAATGCCATTGTGCATATGGCATAGCTCCTGAATCAAACCAGACATCAATTAAATCTTTTTCTCTATACATTGGTTTCCCATTGGAATCGGATAAAATTACATCATCAACAGTATCCTTATGAAGATCAATTTTATTATAATTGGATTCAGATAAGTCATTTATTTTAAAATCCTTAATTGGATTAGATACCATTAAACCTCTATTTATTGAAAGATTTATTTCAGAAATTAATTCAGAAACAGATCCAATTACTTTGGTTTGATCTCCTTTCTGGTTTTTCCATATTGGTAAAGGGATCCCCCAAAAACGTGATCTAGATAAATTCCAGTCATTTGCATTGTCTAACCAATTCCCAAAACGTTTTGTTCCTGTAGACTTTGGTTTCCAATTAATTTTTTTATTAAGAGAGCTCATTTTATTTCTGATTTCAGAAATTTTTATAAACCAAGAATCTAAAGGATAATATAAAATTGGTTTGTCTGTTCTCCAACAATTTGGATAAGAGTGTTTGTATTTTTCAACTTTAAAAGCTCTGTTTTCTGTCTTTAGTTTTATAGCTATTTCAACATCTACAGATTTATCCGGAATTTCATTGTCTTTATAATACTCGTTTTTTACATATTTTCCAGATAAAAACCCTAAATCATTTATAAATTTTCCTTTTAAATTAACAAGAGGAACTTTATTATTATTTTCATCTAAGACTAGTAGGGCCGGAACTTTTGGTTTAGCTTCAAGTGCTGCTTTAGCATCGTCTGAACCAAATGTAGGAGCAGTATGAACAATTCCGGTTCCTTCTTCAGTATTAACAAAATCTCCAGTGATAACTCTGTATGCATTTTCGGGATAATCAATTGGATCTGGGGCATCTTTCCAAATTTTTTCATATTTGACATCGATTAAATCTTTTCCGTTTAATTTTGATTCAATGAAATATGGAATAGTTTTTTTTTCTGAATTAAAGTTTGCCAGTTCTTCTTTATTTTTAACCTTATAGTATTTGTTCCCAAATTGTTTTTCTATTAACTTTTTTGCTAGAATTACTTTTATTGCCTCATATGTATATTGGTTAAAAGTATTTACAATTACATATTCTATTTTTAAACCAATAGTCAATGCAGTATTTGAAGGTAATGTCCATGGTGTAGTTGTCCAAGCTAGAAAAAAAACATCACTATTGTCTTTATATTTTATAGGTAATGTTTCGTTGATAATTTTAAATTGCGCAGTTATAGATGTATCAGAAACGTCAACATAGGTTCCAGGCTGATTCAGTTCATGAGAACTTAAGCCTGTGCCTGCCATTGGAGAGTATGGTTGAACAGTATAACCTTTGTATATTAATTTTTTTTTATAAATTTCTTTAATTAACCACCAAACTGATTCAATATACTTAGTCGTATAAGTAATGTAAGGGTCTTCCATATCAACCCAATATCCTATTCTTTTTGTTAAATGATTCCATGAATCAGTGTATTTCATTACAGCTTTTTTGCACGCATCATTATAATCTTTTATGGATATGGTTTTACCAATTTCATCTTTTGTTATACCTAGTTCTTTTTCTACACTTAACTCAACTGGAAGACCATGGGTATCCCACCCTGCTTTTCTTTCAACTAGAAAACCTTTAAGAGTTTTATACCTACAAAATATATCTTTTATAGTTCTTGAAATAACATGGTGAATTCCAGGCATTCCATTTGCTGATGGAGGCCCTTCAAAAAAAACAAATCTTTGTTTAGAAGATCTAGTTTCAATGCTCTTTTTAAAAGAATTATCAAGTTCCCAGAAGTCAGATATTGTCTTAGAAATTTTATCAAGATTAAGCTCTTTATATTCAGGAAATTTTTTCAAAAGAATAATAGGTTGGTTTATTAAATGCAAAATTAGTTATTTTAAACAAAAATTTAATTTAATCTCACTACAAAAAGTTGATTAAAAATATTAGGGTTCCCAATTTAATCCAATCTGAATATTTCTTCCAGGAGCTGATATACCCGATCCAAATTCCCTATAGTGGAAATCAAATAAGTTATAAGCACCAAAGTTAATTTTAAGCTTCTTATTTATAATGTAATCTCCAACAATTGAAAAGTCATACCATGATGGAGTTCCAGCATATTTAATTTCATTTGAACCTTCAACTACTGGAGTTTCTTGAAGACCATCTTCACCGCCAAAGCTATATTTTTCAGGATCTTTACTGCCACTAAAGTTTATAATACTTGATAATTTAAAAAATGAATCTTTATAATTTATACTTAATAATCCAAATATAGGGGAGATTGAGGGTAATGGACCATATTTTTCATTTTTATTTCCTTCAGTAATTGTTATACTATTTTTAAAAAAAATATTTTTTGAGAATGTAAAATAACTATCAAAAGATCCTCCAAAAATATATCTATTTCCTAAATTTTTATTAGCGGTAGTTTTTACTTCCTCATTATTATAAATAATTGTTGAATCATCTTTAGTTGAAGTATCTGAAAATATAGAATAATTAGCTCTAACTATATGCCTTGAAATAAGAGTTGTAAAACCTCTCAACGCAACATAATCTTTTGAATTATTTAAAAATTTGGTAAACCCAGTTTCAAAATTATATGCATATTCAGGCTTTAAAAAGGAATTAGGAACGAGTAAAACACCATTCTGTTCTCTTACTTTTCCAATATCATCAATATTTGGATTTCTAAATCCACTAGATATAATAAAACTCCATTGAATATTTTTTTTTGGCCTATATGTAAGTCCTAGAGTTTCAGTTAAAGCAATAGAGTTCAATTTAACATTTGATAATAAGGAATTTATATTATTTGTCTCTTTCCATTTAGCCTTTAATAGGGTTTTGGTTAATCTCATTCCAGCACTTAATGTTAAATTATCCTCAATATCCCAAATCCAATTAATATAGGCAGCTATACTTTTATACGAACTACCTGCGCTAGGGTATCTTGAAGTTATTGGTAATCTTATGTCTAAATCAGTTATTTTATTTTGATTTAATAATAATTTTTGAGAATAACCAATAGAATAAATATCATTATAGGTTCCTTCAAATCCATAAGAAAAAGAGTGATTTTTTATATTAAAGTCAAAATCGCCATTAATACTTAACAAATTCAGATATTCTTCTTGACTCTGCCTGTCTAAACTTGAAAACTTTCTTTTAATCCTACTTTCTCTTATATTTTGATATGCTATAATTAAACTTCCTTTATTTAGAAATTTTTTTTCAGAAAAAAATTTAAATTGAGGTGCTATCATTAATCTTTGTTGAGGGCCATAATTCCATTCAGCAAATTTTAAATTTCCATTTTTTTCTTCTACGAGCTTATCATATCTTGGAATATTAGAAGATTTTGAAAATTGAAAATTTAATAACAATTGTTTTTTTGGAGCAATTAAAAAAGAAAATTTTTGAAGAATATCTAGTTGATTATAATTTGTATTTTTTTGGATATTTGGATCTTTATTTTCATTTTGATTAGGATTATAATTTTTAGTATTATTATCAGAATAGAATGGGGTTAATCCCCAGTTTTTATATCCATGATTTCTTTTTTTACCAATTTTAATATCTCCAAAATCAGAAAAACTAATACTACTAAGACTTGCCCATTTTTCAAAACTTAATTCAGTAGTAAAGTTATTTAAAGTTGAATTATTTGCAGTTTGTAATTGAGAATTAAAAGATGTCTTAAATTTTTTGTCGTTATTTATTCTTGGAGATTTAGTATAATAATGAATAACTCCACCTAGGGCATCGGAACCATAACCAACAGAAGAAGAACCAAAAATAACTTCAACTCTTTCAATATTATTTGGATCAATTGTTATAGAGTTTTGTATATGACCAGTTCTATATATAGCATTGTTCATTCTAACACCATCAACTACCAAAAGAACTCTATTTGCTTCAAACCCTCTTAGAACAGGGCTACCTCCACCTCCCTGAGATTTTTGGAGCCTTATACCAGGACTTAATTTTAAGATATCTCCACCTGTTGAAGGATTGTTTAAAGAAATTTCTTCTGAAGAAATAACATTTACTTTTTCTGCTATTTGTTTTCTAGATGTTTTTGATCTAGCGACAGATAAAATAACTTCCTCAAGAGCTTCTTCTTCGCCATCCATGTATATTATAAATTTATGCTTCTCTTTCAAATTTATTTTTTGATTTTTATATCCATAAATCTGAATTGTTATAATATCGGTTTTTTCAAAAATTGAAAGAGAGGCATATCCATTTTCGTCTGTGATCGTATATATAGTTTTGTCATTATTATTGATTAGGACTCCTGAAAGGGGAAAACCAGTTTCAGAATCTCTGACTTCAATTTCTTGCGCAAACAAAACATTTGAAAAAAATAAAAAATATATTAATAAGTTATGTGGGGTTATAAATTTCATTTAATATAGAAATTGATTTTGGTTTATTGAATCCTTGCAAGTGAATTTTAAAATAATCCAAAGCGTAATTAAAAAGCTTTATTCTTTCAGTTTTATTTAGTTTAATAAATATTATTTTATCAAAAGTTGTGCCTAAAAATAAAATCATAGTATTTTTTAATTTTCCTTGCATAAATTCTCCTTTAGGCTTTATGTTAGTTGTATTGCCATTTTCAAGATCAAAATAAGAAAATTCATTATTTTCTGTATTTGGCTGAAACCCAAGAAATTTAGTTAGATCAAACATAAATTTTATTAAAAAATTTGATATTTTTTCACTTGAATCAAACCAAATTAAAGCGTTATATAAATATTTAAATAAACTTATGTTTTTTGTTTTATCTTCTTTTAATACTTCATAAAGAAATTCATTTAAAAAAAATAAAATATTTTTTTTATTAATGTTAAAAGGAATGTCCACATATGGAAATTTTAATTTTGCTTCTTTAATATAACCCATGTTATTTCCTTTTTTTTTTGAAAAAATAATTTCAATAATATTTAAAGGTTCAAATAAAGATTTTTTAGGAGATTTACTTTTTTTTGAGTTAAGAATTCCTTTTAAAATAAATGTTTGCAGACCAAAATTTTCACAATAGCAGTTAACGATCAAACTAGCGTCTCCGTATTTTAAACTCTTAATTACTATCGCATTAGTTTTTTCAAACATTATTATACGACACCTTGAGCTAACATTGCATCTGCAACTTTTACAAAACCGGCAATATTAGCTCCTTTAACATAATTTATATAGTTTTTTTCTTTTCCATATTCTAGACATGATTCATGAATACTTTTCATTATAGATTGAAGCTTTTCATCTACTTCTTCTCTTGACCAATTATATCTCAAAGAATTTTGGGCCATTTCTAATCCTGAAACAGCAACTCCTCCAGCATTAGAAGCTTTCCCTGGAGCATATAAAATTTTATTTTTCACAAATAAATTAATTGCATCATTAGTAGAAGGCATATTAGCGCCTTCACTTACACAAAAACAACCATTTTTAATTAAAATTTTTGCATCAATATGGTTTAGCTCATTTTGAGTGGCACAGGGTAAAGCAATATCACACTTTATACTCCATGGAGTTTTATTTTTATAAAATGTAGCCTTAGTAAATTTTTTCGAATATTCACTTATTCTTTGTCGCTTTACATTTTTTAATTTCATTACGTAATAGAGTTTTTCCAAATTTATTCCATCTGGATCAAATATAAAGCCAGAAGAGTCTGAGAGAGTTAAAACTTTAGCTCCTAGATCGATACATTTTTCGGCAGCATATTGAGCAACATTTCCAGAGCCAGAGATTACAACAGATTTTTTTTTCATGCTTTTTGATGCATTTTCAAGCATCTGATTGGCAAAATAAACAACTCCGTATCCAGTTGCTTCAGGTCTAATTAATGAGCCCCCCCATGAAACTCCTTTTCCTGTTAATACTCCGGTAAATTCATTTTTTAATCTTTTATATTGACCAAATAAATATCCTATTTCTCTACTTCCTACTCCAATATCTCCTGCAGGGATATCTCTATTAGGGCCAATATGTCTAAATAATTCTGTCATGAAACTTTGACAAAACCTCATTACTTCAGTATCTGATCTTCCTTTAGGATTGAAGTCAGAACCACCTTTTCCTCCACCCATTGGAAGAGTTGTAAGACTATTTTTAAAGATTTGTTCAAAGGCTAAAAATTTCAAAATACTGAGATTTACAGAAGGATGAAAACGAAGCCCCCCTTTATAAGGGCCAATTGCTGAGTTCATTTCAATTCTATAACCTCTGTTAACCTGAATTTCTTCTTGATCATCAATCCAAGCAACTCTAAAAGAAACAACTCTTTCTGGTTCAACCATTCTCATAAGGATATTTTGACCATAATAAATATCATTTTTCACTATATATGGAATAACTGTTTCAGCTACCTCCGAGACTGCTTGCATGAATTCAGGTTCATTTTGATTTTTGTTGTTAACTTCATT
Source organism: uncultured Flavobacteriaceae bacterium (assembly GCA_964448645.1). GTDB lineage: Bacteria > Bacteroidota > Bacteroidia > Flavobacteriales > Flavobacteriaceae. The sequence continues at coordinate 8,528 of CAYUZY010000035.1, read as the reverse complement.
TAGAAAATTTTTTATAATTTTTTCCATTATTAAAAAGGGTTATATCGTGTAAATTTTAGTATAAGGTATTAAATTATTATTGAAATATATACTCTATTACTGATTCAATTTTTGAGAATTTTATTATTTTGATTTTTTTAAATGATTGGGTTATTTTAGAATATTTTGAAATAATAATTGATTCAAAACCAATTTTTTCTGCTTCTTTAACTCTTTGTTCAACCTTTGTAACGGGTCTTATTTCTCCTGACAAACCTATTTCCCCTGAAAAACAAATTTTAGTGTTTATAGGGAAGTCATTATTGCTTGATAAAATAGCCATTGCTACAGCTAAATCTATAGCAGGGTCTACAATTTTTATTCCTCCGGTAATATTTAAAAAAACATCTTTAGTCGCAAGAGAAAAGCCAGCCTTTTTTTCAAGTATCGCCAAAAGCATATTAAGTCTTTTTGTATTATATCCATTGCTGTTTCTTTGAGGAGTACCATATACTGCAGTACTAACTAAAGATTGAATTTCTACCATTAATGATCTAAGACCTTCAATTGATGTTGCTATTGCATGACCACTTAGGGAATTATTTTTTGATGAAATAAGAAATTCATGAGGGTTTGAAATTGGTTTAAGTCCATTTGAAAACATTTCATATATGCCTATTTCAGATATGGCTCCAAATCGATTTTTTTGTGCTCTTAATATTCTATATATATTATTTCTATCACCTTCAAATTGAAGAACAGTGTCAACCATATGTTCTAAAATTTTAGGACCAGCTATATTACCATCTTTAGTTATATGGCCAACTAAAATTATGGGTGTTCCAGTTTGTTTGGAAAATTTAATTAATTCATTTGCACATGTTTTTAATTGTGATATACTTCCTATTGAGCTATCAATTTTTTGACTATATAACGTTTGAATTGAATCAATTATAACAAGGATAGGATTAATTTTTTTTATTTGTTTAAAAATATTTTGAGTATTAGTTTCACAAAGTATATAACATTCTGATTTGGAACTTTCTATTCTTAGTGCACGTAATTTAATTTGTTCTTCACTTTCTTCACCTGAGACATATAAAACATTACCATTAATTTGTAAAGAAACCTGAAGTAGAAGAGTTGATTTTCCAATACCTGGTTCACCCCCAAGAAGTATAAGAGATCCAGGAACTATTCCCCCACCTAGAACTCTATTTAATTCATTGTCTTTTGTATTAATTCTAGGGTTATTTTTTATTTCAATTTCATTAATAATTTTGGGAATTTTTTTTGAAGATTCAATAAAATCAACATTCCAATTATTGTTTTTTTCAATAACCTCTTCAACAATTGTATTCCATTCTTTACAAGAATTACATTGTCCTATCCACTTTGGAGATTCTGCACCACAGTTTTTACAATAAAATAGTTTTTTCGTTTTATTCATTAAGTTTTTTTAATGTCAAAAACCCTATTTTGAGTTGAAATTATTAATTAAAGGTAATATAAAAAAAGAAAGACCTCCTAGGACAACAATTATTATAGTTTGTGCAGACCAGAGTGTCCAACCAAATGCTAAACCAGCTTCTTTTGATATGTCAAAAGCACTTAACATAACTGCAACGGCTAAAGGAAAAATTCCAATACCACCATTAGTTGCAGTAATAGTTAAGGAACCGGCTATAAAAGCAGGAAGAATTTGTATAAATGTTAAATTATAAGTTTCACTAAAACTCCATTTAATTATGTAAAACATAGCTATGTACATTACCCAAATAAAAACTGTATGAATAATAAAGGAATTTTTATCTGTGATTGATTTTAAGGATAAAACACCTTCTATAAAGTCACTAATAATTGATTTAATTTTAATTACAATTATGTTTTTTGAATTTAAAGAAAGCTTTTTTACTATTATTAACCAAAACAAAAATAAAATGAAAAAAATAAAAAAAGAAGCAACAATATATTTTATGTTTATGTTTTTTTCATAAATAAAATTGCTAATTAAATCATAATGAAAAAAGAGTGAAATTATAATAATTAAAATTAGAACTCCAAAATCGACGATTCTTTCAGCGACTATAGTCCCTAATGTTTTTTCGAACGAAATTTTTTCATAATTTGATAAAGAAGTAGCTCTTAATATTTCCCCAGATCTTGGGATTCCTAAATTACTTATATAACATATAAATACAGAAAGTGTTCTATTAATGAATCTGGATTCAAATCCTAAAGGTTCTAATAAATATTTCCATCTATATGCTCTAGATAAGTGGCTAAGAAACATAAAAAGTATAGAAATAATTACATAAAAAATATTCGATTCTTTAATATAATTAATAATAGTTATTCGATCTTCTATAGTAGTATTTTCAAAAGTTAAGTAGATAAAAAAAACTCCAAGGGAAAGAGGTAAAATAAATTTGATGAATGAATTTAATTTTTTCAAAACATTAAAAGATTAATTTTTGATTTTAAAATTTGAATATTCTTTTTGCAAATGTATTTATATTAATGATAATTCAATATTGTCAATCAATCTTATTTTGCCTACTATTACAGCAATAAAAGCTCTATATTTTTTGTCTTTATAAATTTTTTTTACTGGTTTAAGGGATAGAGCTTCTCTAATTTCTAGATATTCAAGTTTTAATGATGGGTTTAATTTGAACTTTTTATGAATTTTACTAATTAGTGTTTCAATTTGCAGAGGTTTAATTTTATTTTTAACATCTAAAAGAGTTTTATATATTATTGGTGCTATTTCCCTTTCTTTTTTGGATAAAAGATTGTTTCGGGAACTTAATGCTAAACCATCAGAACCTCTAATTATAGGACATGAAATTATTTTAACATTTAAATTTGACTTTATTATCAAACTTTTAATTATAAGTATCTGTTGGTAATCTTTTTCCCCAAAATAAGCTCTATTTGGATTAAAAAAATTAAATAATTTTTCTACTATTGTTGCTACCGAATTAAAATGATTTTTTCTATAATGACCTTCTAATTCTTTACCAATAAATCCAAAATCAAAATTTTTTACATTTAAATTATTATTATATATGTCATGGATGGAAGGACTATATATAATAATTTTTTCATCTAATTTTTTTATTTTTTCTATATCACTTTCAATATTTATAGGGTATTTTTTTAAATCATTTTTATTGTCAAATTGAGTGGGATTAACAAAAATACTTACGATAACTATTTCATTTTCAATTAAAGCTTTCTTAATTAAAGATATATGGCCTAAGTGAAGAGATCCCATTGTTGGTACTAAACCTATAGATTTATTAGTTTTATTTAAATAATTTAAAATTTCTTTATGTTTTTGAAACACATTCATTTTTATCAGTTTTCATAGGGCTAATGTATATAGATTTTATATAATTAAGCATAATTTTCGTACTTTCGCTAAACTTTTCTTTAAAAGATTAATTCTTTGATGAAAAATAAAAAAGTTTTAATTATCTCTTCAGAAGTAGTGCCTTATTTGCCACAAACAGAGCAGGCTGTAAATTCATTTAAATTACCTAAAGAAATTAATGAAAATGGAGGACAAACAAGGATTTTTATTCCCAGATATGGTATTATTAATGAAAGACGACACCAATTACATGAGGTCATTAGACTTTCAGGGATGAATCTTGTGATTAATGATTTAGATATGCCTTTGATAATTAAAGTAGCGTCTATTCCTAAGGAGAGAATGCAAGTATATTTTATTGATAATGAAGAATATTTTAAGAGAAGATCTTTATTGCATAATGATAAAGGAAAACTTCATTCAGATAATGACGAAAGGATGATTTTTTTCACAAAAGGGGTGATTGAAACTGTGAAGAAATTAAATTGGTCTCCTGATATAATTCATCTTCACGGTTGGTTTACAGCTCTTTTCCCCCTGTATTTAAATACTTATTATAAAGATGAGCCAATTTTTGCTGAAAGTAAAATAGTGACTTCTATATATAAAAAAGATTTTAATGGTGTTGTTTCCAAAAAGATAAAAAGTAAAGTAGAATTTGATCTTATTCCAAAAGAGGAAATAGAAGTTTTATCTAAATCTAATTACAATAATTTAATTAAGTTAAGTATAAATCATTCTGATGGAATAGTTTTTTCTTCAAAAGAAACTTCAAATGATTTAAATGAAATAATTGACGAAAGTAAAAAACCTTATCTTGGTTATGATAGTTCAATTGAAAAAAATGCTTATATAGATTTTTACACAGATAAAATAATATAATTCTTTGATGAAAAATTTGAATCTTTTAAGTTTTTTAAAATATTCATTACTATTAATTTTAATTTCTAATTGTGATAAGGAATTTCATAGTTTTGGAGGGGATTTGTTTTCTTATCAGGAATTAAAAAGTAACAAGTTAAAAGCTCCAGTTTATACTTTTCAAGAAAAAGTAAATTCAGTACAAGTAGATGGTTTACCACTTGCGCAGTTGGGGTTAATTAATCATCCAACTTTTGGTTTAACTGAAGCAAGTATTGTAAGTCAAATTCAAATTTCCTCTTCACCTGTTTTTGGGAAAATTAATCAATCTTTTGAAGATGAGGGAAGTGAAGATGATTATACAATAATACCTGAGAATGAGAAAGTCACAAATGTTTATTTAGAAATACCTTTTTTTACAAATCAAAATGACACTGACCAAGATGGTCTTATTGATTCAAAAGATTCTGATCCTAATGATCCTCAAAGTAATTCAGATGATGATGAGTTAACTGACATTGTAGAGTTTGAAGCAGGGTTAAATCCATTGAGTTCAGATAGTGATGGGGATGGGGTTTTAGATCATGAAGATTTAGATAATTCTGGATATGATTCTGAAGATAATCTTTATGAAATTGATTCATTATATGGAGATATAAATTCAAACTTTAATATTAAGGTTCATGAACTCACTTATTATTTGAATGATCTGGATGCAAATAATAATTTTGAAACACAAAAAATATATTATTCTAATCAAGATTTTTATAATGAAGGGTTTTTTGGAGAGGAATTATCTGACACCAATATCAAATTAAATCTTGATGAATTAGTTTTTTATTATTTGACTGATAATCCATTAACTGAAGATGTAGATGAAAGAGATAACGTTGAGTTAAGGTTAAGCCCAAGAATAAGAATTCCATTGAATAATGATTTTTTTCAAAGAAAAATTATTGAAATGGAGGGTAGGTCAGTTCTAGAAAGTCCTTCTTCATTTAAATTAGATGGAATAAGAGGTTTAATAATTCAGACTGATAATTTTTCTAGTGATTTATATATGTTATTAAATTTTAATTCTGCTCAGATACGAATAGAATATGAGTTTGATAGTTATAACAATAATGGAACTGAAGATGATACCGATGATGATGAAATAGAGCGATTAAGTAGTTCTATATCAATTCCTTTTGGAGGAATAAGAGTTAATTCTATAAAAAATTCATTTTTTAATATTGAGATTGAGAACAGAATTAAAGAATCAAATAATGGAGAAGATACGGACAGACTTTTTGTTAAGTCTGGAAAGTATCATGGTTTGATTCGTTTGTTTTCAAAAAATTCTTTAAATGAAAATACTTATTTAAATGAATTAAGAAATAAAAATATTATTATAAATGAAGCTAATTTATCTTTTTATATAGATAATAAATTTGACGGCGCATATAATCTTGTAGCTCAAAGACTTTATTTATATGACCTTTTATCAGGTCAACCTTTAAATGATTTAAGTCTTGATGGTTCAACAGATGTTACTGTAATTAATGGAGACAAAAAAACCTTTGGAGGTTTACTTGAATATGACGCCTCCAATAAACCATATCGTTATAAATTCAATATAACAAATCACATATCAAATATTATTAGAAAAGATTCAACTAATTTTGATTTAGGTTTAGTTGTAAGTTCTGACATAAATGATTTTTTTCAAAAAAAGGCTTTAGTTGATGAAGATCAATTTTTAAAGTATCCTAGGGCTTCCATTTTAAATCCTCTAGGGGCTATATTAATTGGATCAAACCCATCTGAACAAGAAAATAAGGATAAGAAAGTAGAGTTAGAAATTATTTATACAGAGTATTAAATAATCCTCCATATATTATAAAATATAATTACTAAAAATAATCCAAAAAATCCTTGAATTAAAGTCCCAATAGTGTGAGTTTTATATGCTTTTTTTACATCAATGTTTCCCATTTGAGATACTACCCAAAAATATGAATCATTTGCATGAGAAATTGTCATTGAACCTACTCCTATTGACATTATAACCCAAACTTTACCCATTTCAGTGTCTAACCCCATAGCTGGTAACAATGGAAAAATTATTGACGATGTGGTTATTATTGAAATTGTAGAAGAACCTTGAGCTGTTTTAAGAAAAGCTGCAATTAAAAAAGGAAATATTATACCTAAGCTAGAATTTATTGTTAAAGTATTAATATAATTTTCTATATGCATTTGTTCAATAACAGCCCCGAGAGCTCCTCCCATAGCAGTTATAAGAATAATAGGTGCTGCCTGTTTAATTCCTAATGATATTGAAGAATTAATTGATTTGACAAAACTTTCTTTAATAAGATTAAATGATAATAACATGCCGATGAATATTGCAATTGTTGGACTAGTTATAAATGAAAAAATATCTCTTAGTTTATTAGGTATATTAAAATTATAAATCAATGATCCAAAACACATAAGTAAGATGGGGATTAATATTGGCAAAATTGATTGAAAGAATCTAGGTAATTTTTCCTGTTTTATTTTTATATCATCTTTTATTTCTATGGATTCTTGATATTTACTTTTGGTTGCTAAATAATTAGCATACAATGCTCCTGCTAATACTAAAATAAATGCAATAAATGCTCCTACTATTATTAATAAAAAAATGTTATCTAATTTTAAGTTTGCTGCTGCAGCAAGTGGCCCTGGTGTTGGAGGAACTAACACATGAGGAGCAAAAAGACCTGTTGAAAGAGCAACAGTTAAACCTATTAAGGGCGTTTTTGTTTTTTTAGATAAGGTCTTATTCAATTGAGATAAAATAACAAAGGCTGCATCACAAAATACAGGTATCGAAACTAAATAACCTATAAAGCTTACTGCAAAGGGTAGAGGGAGTTTGTTTAAAGACTTTATAATTCCACTAGCTATTGATTTTGTCGCATTACTTTTTTCCATTGAAGCACCTATTATTGTTCCGAAAAGTATGAGCAATCCTATGTTTTGAATTATTTTTCCAAAGCCTGATGTTATGATAGTAATAATTTGACTAGGATTAAAACCATTAAAAAAAGCTAATATTAAAGTTGCGAAAAGTAGTGCCAAAAAAGGATGAATTTTAAAATAAGACGTTCCAATAATTATAAGTAGAACTGCTGTTAAAATTGTTAAAATTGAAAAGGCCATTTTACAAAAGAGTCTTTGTTTTTATATAATGATTTAGAATTTCAGCCATTTTAATTGATATGTTTTTTCGAGTTTGTTTAAAAGCTTTTTCAAAAGATAATTTTTTAGGGTTAATAGAATAAACTTTAAAATCTAAATTTTTAAGTTTTTTTTCTTCTAGTGATATTTTTCCCGTTAAAATTATAGTTGGAATTTTATATTTAGAAGTTATTTCAGCAATTCTTATAGGAAGCTTTCCGTTTAAGCTTTGATTGTCAAAATGACCTTCTCCAGTAATAACGAGATTTGATTCTCGAACAATTTTTTCAAGGCCAGAAATCTTTTTTAAGATGTCAAACCCATTATTAATTTTTGAATTTATTAATCCATATAATCCTGAAGCAGTTCCTCCAGCAGCTCCTCCTCCTTTAATTGAACTGATTTTTTTTGAATTAAATTTTTGAATTAAACTGGAAAAATAAATCGAATTTTTTTCTAATTCTATTATTTGTTTTTCTGAAGCACCTTTTTGTTTAGAATAAATTTTTGCAGCACCATTATCTCCTATTAGAGGGTTGTTTACATCTGAAGCTATAATTATTTGGGCCGTATTAATTTTATTATGAAGAGAGTCAACATTTATTTCAGCACATTTGTTTAATGCCCCTCCTCCTAATGGTATTTCATTTTTGTTTTTATCCAAAAGTTTTCCTCCTATTGCAACAAAAATTCCTGATCCAAGGTCATGAGTTGAACTTCCACCAATTCCTAGATATATTTTTTCACAACCCATATCTAATGCTTTTTTAATTAATATACCTGTCCCAAAAGTTGAAGTTTTAATTGGGTTTAATTCTGATTTTTTTAAAAGATTAATTCCAGAAGCCTGAGAAAGTTCTACCCATGCTGTTTTTTTATCATCAAACAAAAAAAATGGGGCTATTATTTTTCTTCCAAGTGGATCAAAAGTTTGGGATTGAATTAATTTACCTTTTTTATTTTTTTTTAAAAAATCTAAAGCTCCTTCGCCGCCATCAGAAAAAGGAAGTTCTTTTACAATACTTTTAGGCATTATTTTTTTTACTGTTTTATTAATTTCTTTTGAAACTTCAGTGGCTGAAAGGCTCCCTTTAAATGA
>CAYUZY010000034.1:0-16371 GCA_964448645.1 uncultured Flavobacteriaceae bacterium | reverse complement strand
ATTACCATTTTCATAATATGATGTGTATGAAGATTGCCCCAAAGAAAGTAATGGAACAAACAGTAAAACAAGAAGTAGCCTTTTCATTTTATTTGTATTTAAACTTATAAAATAAAAGCTAAGTAAACCATTCTTATAGCTAACCCTACCATAATTATTGCAAAAGTCCAATTTTGCCATTTTTTAAGCTTAATTCGCTTATAAAGAATAAACTGCCATACCAATAAAAGCAAAAACATGGTGATGCCAGTAATTTGAAATGTCATAACAAAAAATTTATGATTATTTAAATTTATAAAATATATTCTTCACTTATTTATTGCGGGGGATTGTTTTTAAGTTTGTATAATAAAGTATATTGAATAATTATTTAAGTTTTATTAATTAAAGATGATAGAATTAGGAATTGCCCCTATTAATTGGACAAATGATGATATGCCCGAACTTGGTGGGGATATTTCTTTTGAGCAATGCATAAGTGAAATGGCACTCGCAGGATATAAAGGTTGTGAAGTAGGGACTAAATATCCTGTTAATAATAGAGCTCTTTTGAAAGAAAAATTAGAATTAAGGGGTATAACTATATGTAATCAATGGTTTAGTTATGAATTTTCAACTAAAACTTTCGAACAGGTAAAAAATAATTTTATTAATCAGATTGATTTTTTGAATTTTTTTGGAGCTAAAGTAATTGGTGGTGCTGAGGTAGGAAATTCTATTCATGGACAATATAATATTCCTTTAGTGAGCAGAAAACCTGCAAGTAATGAAAATTGGAAAAAATTAACTCAGGGGTTAAATGAATTAGGTAAAATTTCTTTCAATGAGTATGGTATTAAATTGTCATATCATCATCATATGGGAACTATGGTCGAAACTATCTTAGAAGTCGATAGGTTATTAAATGAAACAGATGAAAAACATGTAAATCTTAATTATGATTGTGGTCATTTTTACATGGCAGGGGATAATCCTCTAAATGCAATTGAAAAGTATATCTCAAGAACTTCTCACATTCATTTTAAGGATGTTAGAGAGTCAATAAAACAAAAAGTTTTTAATGAAAAATTAAGTTTTCTTGAAGGAGTCAAATTAGGTATGTTTACAGTTCCTGGAGATGGAGATCTTGACATGAAGCCTATAGCAAAAGTAGTTCATGAAAGTAACTATAAAGGGTGGTTAGTTGTTGAAGCTGAACAAGATCCATATAAAGCGAATCCTTTTGAATATGCAAAAAAAGGATATGAATATTTGACTAAAGAATTAAATTTTTAATAAATGCAACAAATTGTTACTAATGCAATGACAAAGTCCTTTAAAACAAAAGGAATAGTTGAAATAAACGATGTTATGCCATAAAAGGTAAGTTTTAAATGGAATAGATATATTTGAATAATTAAAAATAAATTATGACTAAAAGATTGACTGTAGCACAAGCAACCATAGAGTTTTTAAAAAATCAATATGCAAAACGAGATGATATTGAAAATAAATTTTTTGCTGGATGTTTTGGAATTTTTGGCCATGGTAATGTTGTTGGTTTAGGTGAAGCTTTAAAAGAAAATTTAGATTTTAAATATTACCAATCTAGAAATGAACAAGCTATGGTTCATACTGCAGCTGCTTATGCAAAAATGAAGAATAGAATGCAAACATTTGTTTGCACAACATCGATAGGCCCTGGTGCTACAAATATGATTACTGCAGCAGCATCAGCTACAATTAACAGAATACCTGTTTTATTACTTCCTGGAGATTTTTTTTCGAAAAGATCAGCATCACCATTATTACAACAAACAGAACATTCATTTACTCAGGATATGTCTGCTAATGATTGTTTTAAGCCAATTTCAAAATATTGGGATCGAATTAATCGTCCTGAACAATTAATACCCTCTTTATTAGAGGCGATGAGGGTACTAACATCACCATCTGAAACTGGAGCTGTTACAATTGCTATGCCACATGATGTTCAGGCTGAAGCTTATGATTTTCCTAATGAATTCTTTGAAAAAAGAGTTTGGTATATTTCAAGAATAACTCCAGATAATTTATTGTTAAATAAAGCTATAGATGTTATTAAAAACTCAAAAAAACCAATGATTGTGGCTGGAGGTGGTGTTATTTATTCAGGAGCTGAAGATGAATTAAAAGCTTTAGTTGAAAATACAGGAGTTCCAGTAGCAGAAACTTTTGCTGGAAAAGGGTCAATGCATTATAAACATCCATTAAACTTGGGAGCACTTGGAGCTACTGGCACTAAAGGAGCAAATTTGATAGCTAAAGATGCTGATGTAGTTATTGGAATTGGAACAAGATACGGGGATTTTATGTCTGCTTCTAAAACAGCTTGGCAGAACCCAGATGTAAAGTTTATTAATATTAATGTAAAGGAATTTGATACTTTTAAACAAAGTGCTATTCCCCTTCATGGTGATGCTAAAAAATCAATCCAACTTATTAATAATAATTTAAAAGGATTTAAAACAAGTAAGGATTATATAGATAGAGTAAAAAAATATTGTATTGAATGGGATACTATTGTTGATGAAGTATATAATACTGTTGATGAGAATAACCCTGTTCAATCTGAATATATTGGAGCTTTAAATGAATTTATTGATGATAATGATGTTATAGTTTGTGCTGCTGGTAGTGCGCCTGGTGATTTGCACAAGCTATGGAGAACTAAAAACTCTAAAGGGTTTCATTTAGAATATGGTAATTCTTGTATGGGTTATGAAATTCCAGGTGGGTTAGGTGTTAAAATGGCTGATCCAAAAAGGGAGGTTTATGTTATTTGTGGTGATGCAAGTTACTTAATGTTACCCTCAGATATAATCACAACAATACAAGAAGGTTATAAAATAACCATTATATTAATTAATAATGAAGGTTATGCTAGTATTGGCGGACTTTCCAATTCAGTGGGTGGTGAAGGTTTTGGAACACATTTTAAATATAGAAATCCAAAAACGGGACAATTAGATGGAGATTTATTACCTGTTGATTTAGCTAAAAATGCAGAAAGTTTAGGTGCTATCGTCTATAAACCAAAGGGAATGAAAGAATATGTTAATGCCTTAGAAAAGGCAAAAAAGAATGATAGCACAACAGTAATATATGTTGATACAATAAGGGATAGAAAAATGGATGGATATGCATACTCTTGGTGGGAAGTCCCTGTTCCTGAAGTTTCTAAATCTAAAAAAGTTCAAAAGGTTAGAGAAGAGTATGAAAAAGGGAAAAAACTACAAAAAAAATATATAAAACCTAGTTGATTGATTATGCAAACAGTTTTAACCTTTATAGGTTTTATATTATTTGTAGCTATTTATTCTTATATAAAACTTCGAAAAGAGAAATTTTCTTCCTCTGAAGGATATTTTTTAGGAGGAAGGAGTTTAACAGGAATAGTTATAGCAGGTTCTATGTTATTAACTAATATTTCTACTGAGCATCTTATTGGAATGAATGGTTCTTCATATAAAAATGGTTTTATAATTATTGCTTGGGAAGTAACTTCTGCCTTAGCTTTAGTAGTTGCTGCAATTTATTTTGTCCCTCGTTATTTAAAAATGGGACTTACAACAATTCCTGAATTCTTAGAAAAGAGATTTGATAAGACTACAAGGATATTAGTAGCTTTCTTTTTAATTATTTCATTTGTAGTTACTTTATTACCAATAGTTCTTTATACTGGAGCTATTAACTTAGAGAGTATTTTTAATATTTCAGAAGTTTTGGGAGTTAATCAAACTGAAGGTCTTTGGATTACTGTTATTTCAATTGGTATAATAGGATCTATATATGCCATTTTTGGAGGATTAAAAGCTGTTGCTGTATCTGATACGATTAATGGTTACGGTCTCCTTTTAGGAGGTTTAGCAATTCCTTTTTTAGCACTTTATGCCATTGGAGAAGGAAGTTTATTTAATGGGCTTTCTAAAGTTTATCAAAACAGTCCTGAAAAATTTAATGTAGTTGGCGCTAAAGATTCAGTTATGCCTTTTGAAGTTTTATTTACAGGTTTAATTATTAATCAACTTTATTTTTGGGCAATGAATCAGACTATAATTCAAAGAGCATTAGGAGCTAAAAATTTGGTTGAAGCTCAAAAGGGGTTATTGTATACAGGAGTTCTTAAAGTTTTAGTTCCTACTATTATTATTTTACCTGGCGTTATTGGTTTTTATTATTACGGAGATTCTCTTTATGAAAATCAAGATATGATTTATCCTGAATTAATAAAAAAAGTTCTTCCTATGAGTTTAGTAGGTGTTTTTGCTGCTATTGTTATGGGAGCAGTTCTAAGTACTTTTAATAGTGTATTAAATAGTGCAGCGACGATCTTTAGCTTAGATATTTATAAAGGATATTTTAATAAAAGCTCTAGTGATAATAAATTAGTAAGAATTGGTAAATTAACTTCAACTGTTTTAGCTGTTTTCTCAATCTTTGTCGCTCCCTTTGTAGCTAATGCTCCTGAAGGATTATATCAATTATTACAAGAATTAAACGGAATCTTTTTTATACCTATAGGGTCTATAATGATTGCAGGGTTTTTTCTTAAAAAAGTTTCAGCTGCAGGAGCTAAAGCTTCTTTATTTGTAGGATTGACTTTTTATATCACAACTTCATTTATATTAAAAACTGATATTCATTTTGTTCATATTTGGGGAATTGAGTTTCTACTAAATATCGCTACGATGTTTTTAGTTTCTCACTTTTATCCATCAGATGGTAAATTTAAATTTAGTGAATTAAATATTGATGAATTAGTTCAATGGAAATATACTAAACCTATGTCTATTTCATTGTGTATTATTACAATATCAGTTTACGTTTTGATGGGAACTTATTAATCTCCATAAACAGTTATAAGAATATTTCTAGAACCTCCGTTATTTCTGTGTTCACATAAAAATATTCCTTGCCATATTCCAAGTTGAGGAGTTCCGTTTTTTATTGGAAAAGAAACTGAAGACCCTAAAAGGCTACTTTTTATATGAGAAGTCATATCATCTGGACCTTCAATTGTATGTTTGAAATAATTTGCTGATTCTGGAACCATTTTATTAAAATGCGTTTCAAAATCTTCTCTTACAGTATAATCAGCATTTTCATTGATTGTAAGACTTGCAGAGGTATGTTTTATGAAAACATGAACTATTCCAGTTAAATTTGGTAATTTATTAAAAACTAACTTACTTATTAAATGAAAACCTCTTTTATGAGGAGGAATTTTTATTTCAAATTGTTTAACCATGTATTGAAATTAATAATTTAATTTAAGGTTTAGTATAAAATTTCTTCCTAAATCATGAGAGTAATATCTAAGACGATTTAAATAATTTTTATAGGAAACATTTAACAAATTATTAATTCTAAAAGTTAGATTTAACTTTGATTTGTTAAAAACATTAAAATCTACACTAGAATTAAAATTTAATAAATGATAAGCTTCTGGGGGGTCACTTATGTTAACTAATTCAAAGATTTCGGATATAGGGATATATACTTCAAAATTGTTGTTGGGATATTCATTTTGACGAAAAACATACTCGCTTTGAAGTTTTATTTTTAGATTATTTAATTTTAAATTATTGTAAACTATTTCATTTTTTGTATTTACGGGAGGCAAATTTATTAAAGCTCCATTTTTTATAAGATCATAACCTTTAACAAGTGATGATTGATTATTAAAACTGAAATATTGATTTAAAATATAAGCTAGGTCAAAATCTATTCCTGCTAAACGAGCATCTGTTTGTTTATATTCCCAAACTTGAAAACTACCTCTTATTGTTTGTTCAATTTTTGTAGGTTCAATTAATATGAAGTCTTTTATAAAATTAATAAAGGGATTTATCGAAAATTTAAAATTTTCCTTATTCTTAATATAAGTAAATGTTAATTTATGTCCTAATTCGGAATTAAACCTTAAATCTCCAAGTTCAATTCTAGCTGCTGAATGATGAAGACCTTCGCTATATAATTCTGCAGGATTCGGTATTCTTGAAGCAAGAGCATAATTGAATAATATTTTATTATTATTTCTAAAATCATAATTTATTCCAATTGTCGCTGAAAAGTTTTTGAAGTTAAGTTTAGAGTTTGTTAATATTTGATTGTCCAATTCATTTACTATTATATTATTAAAAAGTAAATCATAATCTCTCGAATCCCATAAAGAAGTTTTATAGAATTTGAAAACATCCATGTATGAATAGTCAAATCGTCCTCCTGCTTCTAACAGAAATTTTTTATTTAAATAATAGTTTAGAATAGTATAAATTGCAAAATCAAATTTGTCATAATCAGGAATTATTCTTCGAACTCCAGTATCAGGATTAGGAAAGTTGTTTTGATATCTTCCTGAAACACCAGATTTAAGTTTAAAATCATCACTTAAACTTGATAATAAATCAAATTTAATAGAATGAGTTTCTAGTTTTAGATCAGTTGATGGCTTATATTTATCTGAACCTCTTCTTATATCATATTCAAAGCGTTTGTTTCTTTGAAAATCATATTGAAAATTTAATTTTCCAAAATCATTAAACCATTTAAATCCTTTTAATTTTAATAAAGAGTGAGAAAACTTTTGTTTAGGAGCGTTAATATTATAAGTAAAATCATTAATTATTAAAGGATTTGAACTATTAATTGCTCTAATTATATCTTGAGCACTATGAGCATGTGATGCTCTTAAAATACCTGTTTCATTGTTAAAGTTTGAATAATATAATTCTAAACCATGGCTAAATTTATTGAACCCAACTCGAAAAGAAGCATTTTTTTCTCTTGTCCCTGTATTGCTTAAAATATAATCTGCTGTATTAAAATCTCCATAATATTTATAACTTATTTGGGCTGAAGTAAACCATCCGTTAGAATAAGTTTTTGTTAACCTAGAAGACACATTTGACCCTTTGCCGTTAGTTGAAGCCGAAAGAATAGTCTTTCCATAAATACTATCTTTTACATCAATTTTAAAAGGTTCTGCTATAATAATCCCACCTAGGGCACTTCCACCATATTCTAACAAACCTGCTCCTTTAATTAATTTAATATTCTCTATTGAATTAATGTCAATATTTGGAGCATGTTCTATACCCCAGTCCTGATCCTCCATTCTTACGCCATTATTGATTACTATAATTCTACTACTATGTAATCCATTTATTATTGGTTTTACAATTGTATTTCCAGTTTTATATGAAGAAATTCCAGATAAATTATTTAGTAAATCCCCTAATGTATTACTGCTATAATTATCTATAGTTTCAGTTGAAATTTTATTTTCTAAAAAAGTTTTAGAATTTTCATCATTAGATTCACCATAAATAGACACCTCCTTTAATTGTTCAATATGATGTTCTAATCTTAATTTTTTTGTTGTATCCCCAGCAATCTTAATAGTATATGTTATTTCTTTACATGAAGGATGTGAGACTTTAAAGACATAAGTTTTTTCACAAAGGTTTGAAATAATAAAATTTCCCTCAAGATCTGTTTGAACGAGAATATTAGCATCATTTGAAACTAATATTGCACCAATAAGTGGAGAACTATCGTGAAAGTCTATTACTTTCCCTGAAAAAATATTATTACAATTCTGAGAATATGCAATTATATTTGACAGAAAAAAAAATAAAATGAATTTTCTAATCATTTTTATAAAAAAATTAGAGATGGATTTTAATCCATCTCTAATTTAATGTTAATAATTTAATTCAGTATTATTCTATAGTAACATCGAATGAGGTTTCAATATCGGTTTCTCCACCTGCATCACTAGGCCCTGTATTTGGTTTTTTAGGTTCATGTCTTAATGTAAATGTAAGCGTTCCATTACCAGATCCAAGTGTATTTAACTCAAATTGTGTTCCAAGAGGGTATCCATTTGAATCATTGTTTAAATATTCTATTCCAATAATATCTGCGATTCCACCTCCTGGTGTAACAAAAAATTGATGTTCATCGGATTCTTCCTCTACCTCTTCAGTTATGTTTTCAGCTGGAGATTCGGTTTCATTAAGGAATACAACACTACCAGTATAGAAAACTTCATTTTTTAAATTTCCTGAAACTGTTATTACAGGAGCGTTCGGTCCATCTCCATCAAGATCTTTAGTTTGAAGAGTTATTGTTCCAGATCCTTCTTTAGGAGTTAATGTAATTGTCATTGTAGTTATTACTTCTTCTTCATTAACTGGTTCTGGGGTATCATCTTCATTTTTTGAACATGATACAATTATTAAGGGTAATGCCAAAAGGGCATAAAATATATATTTTTTCATGATTTTTAATTATTTTTTTGATTAATAAATTGATATTGTTTAGATAAAATATCATACCAATGGAGGTCCACGGGAATCAAAAAAAATAATTAAAGTTGATAAGAGTGTTTTAAAATTAAGATAATAGATTTTATAATTAGTTATTATCTTAACAGTGATGTTTTTATTTAGTATATAATCTTTTTTTGAGAAGGTGAAATCACATAAATTACATACATTAATTTTCTCATGTAAATGAGTGTCTGAAACATCACATATTTTATGAGAATGATTGTGAAAAAGCAATGAGGACTGGATGATTGTTGGTATTGAGAAAACCAGTATCAAAAGAAAAGAGGAGGCGTAAAGGTTAAATTTATCTAGATTATTTCTCATTAATTTTCATTAATTAGCTAATTTAATAATTTATAAATAATCATTAAAACCTTTCAAAAATACTTGCAATTCCTTGACCACCTCCTACACATGCTGTAACCATTCCGTATTTTTGATTTCTTGATTTCATTTCTTCTAATAATTGAATAGTTAATTTAGCTCCTGTACAACCAAGAGGATGACCAAGAGCAATTGCTCCTCCATTTGGATTAACAGTTTCTGGATCAAGCCTTGCTTCTTTAATTACAGCAAGAGCTTGAACAGCGAATGCTTCATTTAATTCAGTTTGCTCGAGATCACTTTGTTTAATGCCAGCTTGTTTTAATGCTTTAGGGATAGCAACACATGGACCAATACCCATGTATAATGGATCAACGCCACCAACTGCACAACTTAACATTTTTGCAATAGGTTTTAAATTTAATTTATTTACTATCTCTTCACTTACTACTAAAGTAAATGCTGCACCATCTGATGTTTGTGATGAATTCCCAGCAGTTACTACTCCATTTTTTTTAAATGCTGGACGTAGTTTAGATAAAGCTTCAATTGTAGTGTCATGCCTTACTCCTTCAACTACCTCAACTGTAAAGGAAGTAGTTTCTTTTTTTCCGTTTTTTACAAAAACCTCTTTAACTTCAACTGGCACAATTTGATTTTTAAATTTTTTGTTTTTTAAAGCAGATGATGCTTTTTTATGCGAGTTAAAGGAAAATTCATCAGCATCTTCTCTAGAAATATCATATTTTTTGGCAACGGCTTCAGCTGTTGCCCCCATACTTACATGATAATTAAGGTTTTCCATATTTGCTTTATAACTAGGCGCTAATTTGTACCCAGTCATTGGGATCATACTCATACTTTCCACTCCTCCAGCTATATATATATGACCAAAGCCTGCTTTGATCTTACCAACAGCTTGTGAAATAGCCTCTAATCCTGAAGCACAATATCTATTAATAGTTATGCCAGGAACTTCTTTTCCTAAAGCTCTTGCAGAAATGAGTCTTCCTATTTGAAGACCTTGTTCACCTTCAGGGTTTGCACATCCAACTATAACATCGTCAACTTGTTTTGGATCAATTTCAGGAACATTTTTCATAAGATGTTTTATAACATCAACAGCTAAATCATCTGACCTGTAATTTTTAAAACCACCACGTTTTGATTTCGCGACAGCTGATCTGTATCCATTTATTACAAAAGCTTCCATAGTTTAATTTCTTAAAGGTTTATTATTCATTAATAAATATTGAATTCTTTCTAATGTTTTTTGATTTCCAAGAAGACTCATAAAACCTTCTCTTTCTATATCTAAAAGATACTGCTCACTTACTTTTTGAGGACTTGTCAAATCACCTCCGCATATAACTTCTGCAACTTTTTTAGCAATTACAACATCATAATCTGACATATATTCACCTAATCTAAATTCGTTAATTGCAGAATATAAAACACTAAGACCACCTCTTCCTAATACTTCTATATCTTTTCTTGGTGTTGGAGCTATATAATTTTTAGCTAGTTCTAAAACTTTATTTTTAGCCTTTCCAATATTCATAGGCGTATTTATGCATACAAAATCTTTGCCCTTTTTTAAGTAATTTAAGTTATAGCCTTCACAAGCAGATGTAGAAACTGCAGCAGTTGCAATTGTTTTAAAATAATTAATTAGAGTTGGGGTTTTGACATCTCCTTCAAAAAAATCATCAGAGGCTCTTAGTGCAAACTCTTTTGTGCCACCACCTCCAGGAAGTAATCCAACTCCAACTTCAACAAGTCCAATGTATGATTCTGCAGCATATATTCCAGCATCTGAATGCATTGCAATTTCACATCCACCTCCAAAAACATAACCTTGTGTGGCTGTAACTACGGGGATTTTAGAGGTTTTAATCTTCATTGTTATTTGTTGAAAATTATTAACTAATTCCTCTAAAGGTTTAAATTGTTTTTGCATGGCCATCATACCTAAGTTCATAAGATTGGCCCCTACAGAAAACTGTTTTGCATTATTTCCTATAACAAGACCATTCCAATCTTCCTCTTCAGCTTTTTGAATAGATTCAACAAGAGCTCTACCTATTCCTTCACCTATAGAGTTACTTTTACTCAAAAATTCAAGACACATAACTCCATCTCCTATATCATGAACCGTACATTCGCTATTTTTTATAATTGGAGCATTTTCTCGAATACTATTAAAAATTATTAATTTTTCAGAGCCAGGAATTGTTTCATACTTATTGGAATTAATATTAAAATATTTCCTTTTTCCATTTTCAAACTTATAAAATGATTTTATGCTGGATTTTTCCATTTTTTCAATCCATTTAGGAATTTTTTCTCCAGATTTTTTAATCAATTCTACACCTTCACTTAGACCTATTAAATCCCAATATTCGAATGGACCATAGTCCCAAAAATATCCTGCTCGCATGGCATCATCAATTTGATAAAATTGATCGGCTATTTCAGGAACACGATTAGCTGAGTAAGATAAGAGCACACTGAAATATTCTTTGAAAAATTGATTTTCTTTTGAATCACCTTCAATTAAGTATTTAAGTCTTTTGTTCATTAACTCAATACTTTTTGCAGACTTAACTATATCAAGTTTAGGTTTTTTACAAGGTTCATATTTTAGTGTTTCAAAGTTTAAAACATTTATAATTGTTTTACCATTTTTATCCTTAGTGTTTGTTTTCTGATAAAATCCTTTTCCAGTTTTATTGCCAAGAAATTTATTGTCTAATAAATAACGCATAAATTTTGGCTCTTTATGATTTTTTAATTTTTCAATATAGCTATCATCTTTAACACTATTTTGAATAAAATTACTCACATTATCACTTGTATCAAGTCCAACTAAATCTTGTAGTCTAAATGTTGCAGTATTAGGCCTGCCTATCAATGATCCTGTTATTGCATCAGTTTCTTCTGCACCCATTTTATATTTATCGGCCAATAAAACAAGCTCTGTTCCTGAAACCACTCCAATTCTGTTAGCAATAAAAGCAGGGGTATCTTTACATAAAACAGTTTGTTTTCCGAGTAAATTAAATCCAAACTCCATAAAAAAACTGATCATTTCAGTACTGCTTTCTTTGGTAGGAATTATCTCTAAAAGCTTTAAATATCTTGGTGGGTTAAAAAAATGAGTTCCACAAAAATGTTTTTTAAAGTCTTCAGACCTACCCTCGGAAAGAAGAGAAATAGGAATGCTTGAAGTATTAGATGTTACAAGGCTTCCTTTTTTTCTATGTTTCTCAACTTTTTCAAAAATCTGCTTTTTTATTTCTAATTTTTCTACAACAACTTCTATAATCCAATCAGAATCATTGATTTTTTCAAAATCATCTTCAAAATTTCCAGTAGATATTTTGTTTACATAACTTTTGTCATATAAAGCAGCAGGTTTGGATGTTACAGCTTTTTTTAAAGCCTCATCAGCTATAATGTTTCTGTTTTTAGATTTATTATTATCACTTTTAGGAGGTATATCTAACATCAATACCTCAATTCCAATATTTGCAAGGTGACATGCAATACCTGAACCCATTACTCCCGATCCTAGAACTGTAGCTTTTTGTATTCGAAATTTCATAAAAAATATTTGTGATAACGAATCTACAAAAAGTTTGCAAATACTATGCATGCATAGTAATCGTTTTTTATTATTTTGTTTTAAAAAAATAACTCGTTAATTTGTTAGAAATACTAAATATTTTAAAATGAAATTATTATTTAGATCTCAGCATTATTTTCTTTTAATATCTATTCTATTATTTTTTAATTATTGTTCTGAAAAAAAGGAACCTTTAGATCATTTAATTAAATATGTAGAAAACAGAAATGATTTTTCTTACCAGATAAAAGATTCAGTTGTTACTGATAAATGGAAAACTTATCATGTTAAAATGTATTCAGGAAAATGGTTAACAGAAAAGGAGGTTAATATAACTTATTGGTGGCATTGGGTTGATATTGTAGTTCCTAAGGATGTAAAATCAGATAAAGCACTTATGTTTATTGGAGGAGGAACAAGGTTAGATAATAATTCATTTTTAGATTCTATAACTAAAGAACATGCAGTACAAACAAAATCAGTAATCGCTCATATAAGTAATATTCCTTTTCAGCCTATATCATTTAAAGGAAGTAACGGTAAAGAATTTTATGAAGATGATTTAATAGCTTATGGTTGGGAAAAGTTTTTAATTAATGGTGCAAAAGATAAAGATTTGAAATGGCTAGCAAGGTTTCCAATGACTAGAGCAGTCTCTAGAGGTTTTGATGTTGTTGAAAATATTACAAAAAAAACTAAAATGCCTGTATCCTCTTTTTTTGTTGCTGGGGCTTCCAAAAGAGGTTGGACAACATGGACTAGCGCTGCTGTTGACTCTAGGGTTATTGGAATAGCACCTATAGTTATTGATATGCTTAATGTAAGACCTTCAATGCAAAATCATTATAAAGCTTATGGAGAATGGTCTATTGCAATAGAAGATTATCAAAATCATAACATTATGGAGTGGATGAACTCAAAGGAGTATGATAAGTTATTAAAGCATGTAGAACCTTATGAGTTTATCGAAAAATTTTCAAGTATTCCAAAGTTTTTAATTAATGGAACTATTGATGAATTTTTTGCTACTGATTCATGGCGTTTTTATTGGGATGATTTGAAAGGGGTAAAACATATACAATATGTTCCAAACGGAAATCATGGCCTTAATGGAGATTATTATATGACTTTAAAAAATTTAATGTCATATTATTATAGAGTTATAAATGATCTAAAAATGCCAAACTTTGATTGGAAGGTTAAAAGTGATAGTGTATATGTTAGAATTGATCCAAGTCAGAAATATTCAATTTCAAAATGGACTTCAAATAATACTAAAGAAAGAGATTTTAGAATATGGAAAGTAGGAGATAGTAGTTGGACTCAGACTGAAATTAAAAAAAACAATTTAGGTTCTTATGTTTTTCCAAAGGAAGTTAATGAAGGTTATACAGCAGGCTTAATTGAAGTCGAGTTTAATGGAATTGAAGATTTCCCTCTAAAATTAACTTCTGGAACTTGGATTTATCCAGATACATATCCATTTAAAGAATATAAACCTCAACCACCCCTTGGGACTCCTCTTTTATCAGATTAATTATGAAAAAAATATTTATATTTTTCCTATTAGTTTTATATCAAAATAATTTATTTGCTCAGAGAGAACATGAATTAATTTCAATAGCTCAAGGTATAAATAGTATTGAAGCTTTTAAGGAATTTTTATCTATACCTAATGATGGTAAAAATAAAGATGAAATATTAAAAAATATAGATTGGAGTAGGTTACAATTAGAATCATTTGGTTTTGATTTTAAAATTTTAAAAACATCTTCTCTCCCTCTAGTTTTAGCAGAAAAAGTAATAGATAGGAAATTGCCTACAATAGCTTTTTACATGCATTTAGATGGTCAATCAGTAGATTTAACAAAGTGGGATCAAAAAAGTCCTTGGACGCCTGTTTTAAAAGAATTTGATGGCAAGAAATGGAATAAGGTAAATTGGGAAGTGTTACAAATAAAAGAAAATAAAGATTTAAGAATATTTGCTAGATCAACTTCAGATGATAAAGGCCCTTTTATGATGTTTTTAACTTCTTTGAAAATTCTTGAAATTTATGATAAAAAACCTGCCTTTAATATTAAATTAATTCTAGATTTTGAAGAAGAAAGAGGTTCGCCAGGTTTGCCAGAAGCTGTAGAAAAATATAAAGATCAATTAATAGCAGACCTTCTTTTAATTTTAGATGGACCTATGCATTCTTCAAAAAAACCCACTTTAGTTTTTGGCAATAGAGGAATAGCTTCAATTACTTTGAAAGTTTATGGTCCTAAAACTTCTCAGCATAGTGGTCATTATGGTAATTTTATTCCCAATCCAGCATTGAGATTAAGTAAAATTTTATCATCGATGAAAAACGATGACGGTAAAGTTATTATTCCTGGTTTTTATGACGGCATAAATATTACAAATCAAGTTAGATCAATTTTAAAAAAGATTCCTTCTGAAGAAGAATTAATAAGAAATAGAACTAAAATTAAATCAATAGATAAGGTCGCTGAAAGTTATCAAGAATCTCTGCAATACCCTTCATTAAATATTAGAGGTCTTCAAAGTGGGTGGGTAGGTTCTCAAGTTAGAACTATAATCCCTTCTACAGCACAGGCTGAAATTGATGTTAGACTTGTTCTTGAGAGTGATCCATTAAGACTAATTAATTTAATTAAAAATCATATAGAATCATTAGGATATAAAATTTTAAATGATGAGCCCAATGATAAAGAAAGATTATCAAATAATAAGCTTATAAAAATGACTTATAAAATTTCCTATCCAGCATTTAGAACACCTATAAATACGAAAGAAGGTAAATGGTTAAAAAATATACTTTTCAATAATTTTAAGGTTAACCCTGTTTTGATAAGAACTAGTGGAGGTTCAGTTCCTATTTCACCTTTTGTAAATAATTTAGGTGTTCCTGCAGTTGGTATACCCACAGTTAATTTAGATAACAATCAGCATAGCCCTAATGAAAATATAAGATTAGGAAATTATTTCAATGGTATAGAGACTTTTGTTAGTTTATTATTAGAACCTTTTAAATAATATTTTAATCACTTATTTAGATCCATGAGTAAAAAAGTTTTATGTTTTGGAGAAGCTCTATGGGATAATTTTCCTGAGTACAAAGAAATTGGAGGAGCTCCTTTAAATGTTGCTTTTCATCTAAAGAAATTAGAAATAGACACTCAATTTATAACAAGGCTAGGCAGGGATGAAATGGGAATACAAATTTTAGAATTCATAGATAAACTTGGTTTTGATAACTCATTAATTCAAATAGATAAAAATTTTAAAACGGGAGAGGTTAATATTTCATTAGATAAATCTAAATCTGCAAATTATATAATTAAATATCCATGTGCATGGGATAAAATTGAGATGAGTGATGATTATATTAAAATTGTTGAAAATTCTGACTTTTTTGTTTTCGGCAGTTTAATATCAAGAGATGAAATTTCTAAAGGGACATTACTTAAATTAATTAGTCATGCTAATTTCAAAATTTTTGATGTAAATGTTAGAGAGCCTTATTATGATTTTGAGTTAATTTCTTTTTTAATGCAAGAATCAAATATGATTAAATTTAATGAAGAAGAAATTGAAAGGATTTCTAAAGATTTAGGAATAGCATCCAATTCTATTGAAAACAAAATGTTAGAAATTTCTAAAATAACAAATACGGAGTTTATATGCTTGACTCTTGGTGATAATGGAGTTATTTTTTACGATTCAAAATTTCATTATCAAGATGCAATAAAAACAAAAGTGCTAAATACTGTAGGAGCAGGGGATTCTTTTTTAGCAATGGTAATAGAAGGGATGGTTTCTAATATATCAGTAAAGTTATTCTTAAAAAGAGCAGTTAATTTAAGCGCATATGTTTGTTCTAAAAATGGACCAAATCCAGAATATAATAAAGATCAATTTTAATTTAATTTTTTAAGGTAAATAGTGTTATTTTTGCCCAAGTTTATATTAAGAATTAAATTTCTTGATTATCTATTTAGGACGCGTAGCTCAGCTGGATAGAGCATCTGCCTTCTAAGCAGACGGTCACAG
>CAYUZY010000033.1:0-16763 GCA_964448645.1 uncultured Flavobacteriaceae bacterium | reverse complement strand
GTTATTTAATCAATTTTGTTCAAAGTTTAGATTGTTTAAAAGAGTAAATATATATACAGATGGTTCATCACTAGGTAATCCAGGTCCTGGCGGATATGGATTAATAATGGAATGGGTTGGAAAGAATTTAATTAAAGAGTTTTCTAAGGGATTTACTAAAACCACAAATAATAGAATGGAATTATTGGCAGTAATAACTGGATTAGAATTACTAAAAAAGGATGGTTTTGATGTAATTATTTATTCTGATTCAAAATATGTTGTTGATGCTATTAAAAAAAAATGGCTTTTTGATTGGAAAAAAAATAATTTTAAAAAAAAGAAAAATGTTGACCTTTGGAAGAGATTTTTAAATGTTTATAAAAAACATAACGTAAAATTTGAATGGATTAAAGGCCATAGCAATCATCCTCAAAACGAAAGATGTGACTTTCTAGCTGTAGAGGCAGCAAATTCAAATGAATTATCTATTGATTCTGGCTTTAAATTATAAATTGTTCACTTTTGTTCCTTTTAAGCAAAAAGAGTTTTATATTTTTGTCAAATGAACAACAAACTTCTTGTTTTAGGTACTATTGCCTATGACGGGATTGAAACGCCCTTGGGAACTAGGGATAAAATATTAGGAGGTTGTGCAACATATATTGGTTTATCAGCTTCATTATTTAGTAATGATTGCGGAATAGTTTCAATAATAGGATCTGATTTTAAAAGAGAACACCTTAAAATTATTAAGGATAAAGGAATAGATTGCGCAGGGGTTGAAATTGTTGAGAATTCGAAAACATTTTATTGGAAAGGCAGATATGAGGATAATTTAAATTCAAGAACTACTCTTGAAACACAGCTTAATGTATTAGAAAAATTTAAACCTATTGTTCCTAATAAATTTAAAGATTCAGACATTCTTGTTTTGGGAAATTTAGATCCTAATATTCAATTAGATGTTTTAAATCAAATGAATTCTAGACCCAAAATAATTATTTTAGACACAATGAATTATTGGATTGAAAGATTTGAAAATCAACTTGAAGAATTAATAATAAAAACAGATATAATTTCAATAAATGATGATGAAGCACGTCAAATAACAAATGAATACTCTTTATTAAAAGCTGCAAAAAAAATCTCTAATCTTGGACCAAAATTTATTATAATTAAAAAGGGAGAACATGGAGCTATGTTGTTTAATGAAGACAAAATATTTAGTATTCCAGCTATTCCATTTGAAGAAGTATATGACCCTACTGGTGCTGGAGATTCATTTCTTGGAGCTATTTCTGGTTATTTAAGTCAGACAAAAAAAATATCATTTAATAATTTAAAATCCGCAATAGCTTATGGTATAGCTGTTTCATCTTTTACTGTTCAAAAGTTTGGAACAGAAAACTTACTTAATTTAACGCAAGAAAAATTGTTTTTAAGAATGAATGAATTAAAAAATATTTCTGAATTTGAAATAAATTTAAATTTTTGATACTATGAGTGATCAGATAAATCACGAATGTGGAATATCATTTTTACATCTAAAAAAGCCTCTAGACTTTTACAGAAAAAAATATGGAACATCTTTATATGGAATTAATAAGATGTATTTGTTAATGGAAAAACAACATAATAGAGGTCAAGATGGAGCTGGTTTTGCAAGTATTAAATTTGACATGTCTCCTGGAGAGAGATATATAAGCAGAATTAGATCAGCTAAACCTCAACCAATTCAGAAAGTATTTGAAAATATTAATAATAGAATAAATCTTGTTAAAAAAGAAAAACCTAATATTCTTGATCAAACTGAAAATTTAAAAAAAGAGATACCTTATATAGGAGAGTTAATGTTAGGTCATGTTAGGTATGGAACTTTTGGAAAAAATAGTATTGAAAATGTTCATCCTTTTCTTAGACAAAATAATTGGATGCATAGAAATTTAATATTAGCTGGAAATTTTAATATGACAAATGTTCAAGAGCTTTTTGAAAATCTTATAGAAATTGGTCAGCATCCTAAAGAGAAAGCTGATACTATAACAGTTATGGAAGCTATTGGACATTTTTTAGACTCTGCAGTTGCTAAAATATATAAAAGTTTAAAAAAAGAAGGATATTCAAAATTAGAGGCTTCTCCTTTGATTGCTGAAAGATTAGATATGGCAAAAGTTTTAAAGAAAGCATCTAGAAATTGGGATGGAGGTTATGCTATCGCAGGTTTATTAGGTCATGGAGATTCATTTATTTTAAGAGATCCTTCAGGAATAAGGCCTGCTTTTTATTATGATGATGATGAGATTTTGGTTGTCGCATCTGAAAGACCCGCAATACAAACTGTTTTCAACCTTACTTTTGATAAAATAAAAGAAGTTCCCCCTGGACATGCAATTATTAATAAAAAATCTGGCAATGTTGAAATAAAAGAAATAATAACTCCTGAAGAAAAAAGGTCGTGTTCTTTTGAAAGAATATACTTTTCTAGAGGTGGTGATTCAGAAATTTATAAAGAAAGAAAGAAATTGGGTAGACTGTTGTTCCCAGCAGTTTTTGATTCTATAAATGGAGATATTGAAAACACAGTTTTTTCTTTTATTCCAAATACAGCAGAAACATCTTTTTATGGAATGATAGGAGCTGTTCAAGATTATATAAGAAAACAACTTACTCAAGGACTTGAGAAAATTAAAGATTTCAATAATATTGATTCTTTAAAAAAAATGCTTCAACTAAGACCAAGAATTGAAAAAATTGCTATAAAAGATGCAAAACTAAGAACTTTTATTACTCAGGATAGTTCTAGAGATGATTTGGTAGCTCATGTTTATGATATAACTTATGGTATTATAAAAAAGACAGATAATCTTGTAATAATTGATGATAGTATAGTAAGGGGTACAACTCTAGAAAAAAGTATTCTTAGAATGTTAGATAGATTAGAACCAAAAAAAATAATTATTGTATCAAGTGCTCCTCAAATTCGTTATCCAGATTGTTATGGAATTGATATGGCAAAATTAGATGAGTTTGTTGCATTTAAAGCGTGTATAGAACTTCACAAAGAGAGAGGTACATATGATTCTGTAACAAAAGACATTTATAGTAAATGTGTTAATGGATTTAAAGAAAATATATCTGAGAAAAAAAATAATGTTAAAGATTTTTATAGGCCATTTTCACATAAAGAAATATCAAGAAAAATTGCAGAGATTTTAAAAAGCAATAAAATTAATGCTGAATTGGATGTTATTTTCCAAGAGATTAATGGCCTTCATAAGGCATGTCCGGAAAACCTTGGAGACTGGTATTTCACAGGGAATTACCCTACTCCAGGAGGGAATAGAGTTGTTAATCGAGCTTTTATTAATTTTTATGAAGGAAAATCTCAAAGAGCCTATTAAGTTATTTATAATCTACAAATTATAACTTTCATTTACTTGATCCCAATTTATTAGATTGAAAAAAGCATTGATATAATCTGGTCTTCTATTTTGGTAATTTAAGTAATATGCGTGTTCCCAAACATCTAATGCTAATATTGGAAAACCACCACATCCTATTTCTGGCATTAGCGGATTGTCCTGATTAGCAGTTGAACAAATCTCTAATTTTCCATTTTCATGAAGACATAACCATGCCCAACCTGATCCAAACCTTGTTGCTGCAGCCTTAGAAAATTCGTCTTTAAAATTTTCAAAACTTTCAAAATTTTGATTAATAGATTCTAATATTTTACCATTTGCTTCTCCACCTCCATTAGGACTTAATATATTCCAAAAAAGATTATGGTTATAATAACCTCCTGCATTATTTCTAAGAGCAGAATTATCCATATTTAAATTTTTTAATATTTCTTCTATAGAATGATTTTCAAGTTCTGACCCACTAATTGCATTATTAAGATTATTAGTATATCCAGCATGGTGTTTTCCATGATGAATTTCCATAGTTTTAGAATCAAAATGAGGTTCAAGAGAATCGTAAGAATAGTTTAGTTTTGGTAATTCAAAAGCCATGATTTTATTTTTAAAGTTTTTACAAAAGTAAAATTTATTTTTTTCATTTTATGCTTTGATAAGTAAATAGTTAAATTTATAGATATATTTTAATTCTTGTCTAATTCTAATTTTAAAATAATAAATGCAGGCGCAGGCTCTGGGAAAACTTTCAGTTTAGTTTTAGAATATTTAACCTTTTTAATTAATCCCAAATTAGAATTAAATCATAAATCATTATTGGCAATAACATTTACCAATAAAGCTGTTAATGAATTAAAAAGTAGAGTCCTCAATAAACTTTTTATATTAAAAACAAACCCGTCAAGAGAA
The DNA here is from genome assembly GCA_964448645.1 of uncultured Flavobacteriaceae bacterium. Taxonomy (GTDB): domain Bacteria; phylum Bacteroidota; class Bacteroidia; order Flavobacteriales; family Flavobacteriaceae. The sequence goes on along the minus strand of CAYUZY010000033.1, from coordinate 12,453 downwards.
AAAATTATTACTAATCATTTAAAGAATGAATTAAAAATAACTGATCAAGAAATTAAAATTAGAAGTAGTTTAATATTAAAAAAAATCATTTATGATTATGGATCATTTGATATAATTACGATTGATTCATTTACTCATAGAATTATTAGAACTTTTTATAGAGATTTTAAATTGTCAACAAATTTTGAAGTTATTATTGATAATAATGAAATACTATCTGAAATGGTTGATTCGATTATTAATGAGGTCGGAGTAAAACCAAATATAACAGAAACTCTTATGAACTATAGTTTGTACAAAATTTTAGAGGGAAAAAGTGTAAACATTAAAAATGATCTTATTGATTTTGCAAGAATACTTTTAAACGAAAATAATAGAAGTTATATTGATGATATTAAGGAAAGTTCTGAAAAAATATTTGCTGATAGTTATAAAGTTTTAAACAATAGGATACAATTATTACAAAGTGAAATTAAATTATTGTCAATTAAGGCATTGGAGTTAATCCATAATAACAAACTTGAAAAAAAAGATTTTTTTAGAGGAACATTATATAATTATTTTGAGAAACTAAAAAATTTAGATTTTAAGTTTTCAAATAATAAAAATATAGAAGATTCATTATTAGGATTAGCTCAATTATATTCAAAAAACAAAGAAGAATTAATTAAAGATAGGATTAATCTAATTAGACCAGATTTAAATCAATTTTATTCTGAAATTAAGCCTAAAGTTCAATTATTATTTTTTACTAAATCTTTATTAAAAAATTGGATTCCTTTATCACTTTCAAGCTTAATGTGGAAAAAATTAGAAGAAATTGAGACTAAAGAAAAAAAAATATTAATAGATAATTTTAATTCTAAAATCTCTTTGATTATAAAGGATCAACCTGCACCATATATTTTTGAACGCTTAGGAGAAAGGTATAAACATTATTTTATTGATGAATTTCAAGATACTTCAAAATTACAATGGGATAATTTAATTCCTTTAATTTCTAATTCATTGGAGACAGAATATGCGAGTGATTTTAGGGGTTCTCTTTTTTTAGTTGGTGATCCAAAACAAGCTATTTATAGATGGAGAGGAGGTGATGTAAATCAGTTTATTAATTTAAATAAAAAAAAGAGCCCCTTTCAAATAGAGCCTGAAATAAAAAGTTTAAAAATTAATTATAGAAGTAAAGATGAAATAGTCAAGTTTAATAATGATTTTTTTAAAAATTCATCAACTTTTTTATCTGATGAAACATATAATAAAATATTTGATGAAACATCGACTCAGTTAAATCATAATGATCCTGGAGGATACATAACAGTAAATTTTATTTCTAAAACAAATTTTAAAAAGGAATCTGAGGATTTATACTTAAAAGAAGTTTTTAAAAAAGTTAAATCTGTTCTTTCAAGGGGATATTCAATTAATCAAATTGCAGTTTTAGTTAGAAAAAAAAGACAAGCAATTTTAGTTTCCGAAGCATTACTAAAAAAGGGGATTAAAATTATTTCGTCAGAATCACTTTTAATTAATAATTCTAATTCTGTAAAGTTTTTAATTGCTTTAATGAAGTTAGTTATTAATCAAGATAATAGAAGACAATTCAAGATAATTTTAGATCATTTGTGGAATTTAAAATATTCGGATTCTATAGAATATCATACTTTTTTAAAGACTTATCTAGGACTAAAAAAAGAGGATTTTTTTAGAGCTTTATCTTTATTACTAAACAATAATTTTGATTATGATAAGTTTAAGAATTTTAATTTTTATGATGCAATTGAATACTCAATATCTCATTTTGATTTTATCAAGGTCAGTGATGTTTTTGTAATACATTTTCTAGATATAATTTTTAATTTTTCAATTAAAACAGAAAATAATATCTATTCATTTTTAAATTATTGGAGTGAAAATTGTGATGAATTATGTGTTTCTATGCCAGAAAAAATTGATGCTTTAAGAGTATTAACTATTCATAAAGCAAAAGGGCTTGAATTTCCAGTGGTTATCCTTCCATTTATTGATGAACCTTTTATTCAAAAAAGAATTATTAATAATATTTGGATTCAAATTGATGATAAAAATTTAAAAGATTTTAAATGGGGACTAGTTAATTTTTCTGAAAGATTAAATGAAATGGGGTCAGTTGGAGAGGAACTTTATAAACATCATAAGATGCTATTTGAATTAGATGCAATGACAATTTTATATGTAGCAATGACTAGGGCAAAAAAAGAACTTCATATTATAAGCAAGAATTCAAATCAATTAAATTCTCCTAGTTACTCAGGTCTTTTTCTGTCTTATTGTAAAAATTTAAAATCTAATCAAAAGGGAGAATTTGAATGGGGGCAAAATGAGATAAACAAAGATTTTAGTGAAGATGTTAGTCAGGATTTTAGTTTAGATATTGATTCTAATTTGAACTGGAAAAATAAAATGTTTTTTGATTTAAATAAGAATGATTCAGAAACCCAAAGAAAAAAAGGGCTTTTAATTCATGATGTTTTAAGTCAGATAAATAGTATTGATGAAATAGATTTTGTTTTGAATAATTATAGAAGAACAAAATTATTTGATAATTCAAATTTAGAAACTTTAAATTCTAAAATTATTAAGATATTAAATCATAACAGTTTAAAGCATTTATTTAATAATCAATATAAAATTTTAAATGAGAAAGAAATTTTAAATCCTAGCGGAAAGATATTGAGACCAGATAAAATTGTTTTTGCAAAAAATAAAATAGTTATAATTGATTTTAAAACAGGTAAATTAAGGGAAAATGATGCTGTTCAATTAAAAGAATATGAACAATCTTTAAAAAAAATGAATTATAAAAATATAGAGAAAATTTTAGTATATGTAAATGATTCAATTGAAATAAAAGTAGTGTAAAATTTAAAATTTATTTTGAAAACTTTTTTAGATAGTGTAGTAAAGAAAATTTTGGAATCTAATTTTGAGTTAGATAAAATTAAAATTATTGTACCAAATAATAGATCTATTGTATATTTAAAGAAAGCCTTTATGGACTTAGTTGAAAGGCCTCTATTTTCACCAGACATTCAAACAATTGAATCATTTGTAGAAAAGCTTTCTGCTTTAACCCCCATTTCAAATACAGAACTTTTGTTTAATTTTTTTCAAATATATAAGGAAAACACTCCTGAGAAAGAAATAGAGTCTTTTGAACAGTTTTTTGATTGGGCAAGTATGGTTTTAAAAGAATTTAGTGAAATAGATGCTAATTTAATTTCAGCCAAGGAAATTTTCGAATATAATTTATCATTAAAAAAAATTGATGAATGGGGAAACAATTCAGATACTGAATTGGTCAGACAAAATTTAAAATTTAACAATAAGATTTATGATTTATACAAGCTCATTACTTCTAAATTAATAAGTGAACAATTAGGTTATAGAGGAATGATTTATAGAGAGGCTAATAATAATATAGGCCATTATTTAGAAATCAATAAATCTCATCATTTTTTTATTGGGTTAAATGCTTTAAATCAAGCTGAGGAAAATATAATTGAAGAAATAATTTCAACAAAAAAAGCTTCTGTGATTTGGGATATTGATGAAGATTTTATTAAAGATAAATTTCATCCTTCAGGTCATTTTATAAGAAATTATATTAAAAATTGGAAGCATATAGATAAATCAAAAATAAATTTTTTTTCTAGTTACTTTAAGTCTAAAAAACATATAGAAGTAATAGAGACCTCTAATAATTTAATTCAAGCTAAATCAGCTTCTCAAATATTAAATAAACTTGCAAAGAAGTTTAAAGAATCTAAAACAGTTTTAGTTTTAGGAGAAGAATCTATTTTATCTCCTGTTTTGTCAGCAGTTTCAAAAACAGAAGGAAGCTATAATGTTACAATGGGATTTCCTCTAATACAGACTGAGGTTTCTCAGATAATTAATCAATTTATTAAGCTTCATAAAAAGTCTAAAGGAGAAAAGTTTTTTTTATTTGATATAATATCTCTTATTGAATTATTCCCGATTTCAGATTTATTTGGGTTTATAAAATTAGATCTTATGAAATTTTTAAAACAAAATGAATTATTGAATAATGGCTTTATTTTGATTGATAAAGTAATAGAAATAAGTGGAGTTCATAGACTAGGAATTATATTATTTAAACCTTTTACTTCTGTATTAGAATTTCTTAAACGAATTCTAGAGTTTTGTTCAATATCTATAAACTATTTAAATGAATTAGATTCTAAAAAATATAATTTAATTATTTATTCATACGAAAGATTTCAAATAATTATTGAAAAAATTATAGCTTTTGAAGACAAAAAATCATTTATAAAAAATTTAGATGAATTAAGATTAATATTAAACTCGATGATGAAATTCGAAAAAATTAATTTTAATACAAATTCATTTAATAATATTCAAATAATGGGCCTTTTAGAAACAAGATTATTAGACTTTGAAAATGTTATTATTACAAATTTGAATGAAGGTGTTTTACCATCAGGAAATATCCATTCTAATCTCTTTCCATTTGAAGTTAGAAAAAAATTTAAATTACCAACATTTCTAGATCATGATTTAATTTATGCTCATCATTTTTTTAGACTCCTACAAAGAGCAAAAAACATATATCTTTTATATAATTCATCAAGTCAGGGTTTATTTTCTGGAGAAAAGAGTAGATTTCTATATCAATTAGATTTCTTTAGAGATAAAGAACATAAAATTTTATTTAAAAAAGTAAATTTTAATTATTTAAACAAAATCAAAGATCAAGACTCAATAGTTAAATCTGAGATTATTTATAAAGAGTTAATTCTTTTTGCAGAAAAAGGGTTTTCACCTTCTTCTCTAATTCAGTATATAAGAAATCCATATGATTTTTATGAAGAACGTTTATTGGGAATTAAAAGACCGGAAAATTATTATGATACTATAAATTATATGGATAAAGGAACGATAATTCATAAAGTTCTAGAGAATTTATATAAACCCTATTTAAATAAAATTTTGGAAGTAGCAAATTATAATGAAATGTTGAATAATCTTGAATCAAATTTGGTTAAAGAATATGAAAAAATATATTATGGAAGAAACTCCAAAGTAGGATCTAATTTTTTAATCTTTGAGATTATGAAAAAATTGATTCAAAATTTTTTGAATCAAGAAAAAAATGCTATTTCTAAAGGAAATAAAATTAAAATAATTTCAATTGAAGAAAAGTTTAATAAAACTTTAGAAATTAAAGGATTAAATTTTCCAATAAATATTAAGGGAACAGTTGATAGAATAGACCTTTATAATGATACATATAGAATAATTGATTATAAATCAGGGGTAATAAATAAATCAAACTTGTCTTTTAAAGATTGGAATTCAATTGTTAGGGATGAGAAAAAGAATCCTTTATTTCAAGTGTTAATTTATTCATATGCTTTTAGAGATAAAATTGATAATAATAAAGAAGTTCAAGCAGGAGTTATTCCTTTTTACAATTATAATAATGAATTTATTCCTGTATCTTTATTAGAAAATAATTTTAAAAGAAGTATTCTTAATTTAGATGATGAGGTTTTTGAAAATTTTGAAAGACATTTTTTTTCAATTATTTATGAGATTTTTGATAAAAAAAAGTCATTTTTAAAAAATTAAATGGGTTAATAAAAAAATTCATTTTTTATGGATAAAAACAAAAAAAATAAATTTGATAGAATAGATTCTAATAAGGATGGAGTTATATCAGAGGACGAATTTGAAGAAGCAGCTGATGAATTTTCTGATGGAGAGGATGGCATAAGGAAGGAAGAACTGAATTGGTTTATGCGAATGATTACTCTTGGAGATAGATTTGATCCAAGAGATTTTTATGACAGATTAAAGAAATCTACTGTTGAATTCCTAGTAATTTTTTCTGGTATTTTACTTTCATTTTATGTTGAACAATCGTGGACTGTATCTGAGGGACGTGCTGATAGAATTCAAAATTTAGAGAGTTTATCTGCTGAAGTAGATGAAATGATTAATTATACTGAAGGGAGAATTGAAGAAATGAAATGGGTTTCTGAAATGTATCAAAAACAATATAAGAGATGGGATGATGATGACCCTCTTGTATTTGTAGAATTGCTTGATGATGCTGATGGTGATGGAAAGATTGGGGAAGGTGATGAGTACCATGTTCCCATGTCTATATATTTAAATAGAGATCCTTTTGATCCTCCTCGTGCTACTTATGATGCTATAAAATTAGATGGGACATTTAGACTTTTGGACCCAATGGTAGCAAGAAAAATGACTGATGTTTATGATGGGACTGATCTTAAATATTTAATAGAAAACACAGATAAGCTTGAACAAGGATTTATTGATAGAGTTCAAGATAGAATATATAATAAATGGATTAATGAATTAGATTATGTTGATCTAGATGAAGATGCCTTTTGGGTACATAATAGAAAGTATATTCAAAATGATAAATTATTAAAATATAATTTATTTAAAAGAATTGATTTATGGGATTATCAAGTAATTGAACAACTTGAGGCTTATAAAAAAGAATTACTTGAGGGAAAAAAAATATTAGATTCAGTATTAGAAGTAAGAAATAGTGAAATTGAACTTATTTATTGGGTAATTAATTCAAAGGAATAGACTCATTAATCAATTTTGAGACAATTTTACCAGAAATTAAACTAGGGGGAACTCCAGGGCCAGGAACCGTTAGTTGCCCTGTAAAAAATAAATTATTAACTTTTTTACTTTTTAATTTAGGTTTTAAAAAGGCTGTTTGAAAAAGTGTATTAGCAAGGCCATAAGCGTTTCCTTTGTATGAATTATAGTCTTTAGTAAAGTCATTTAAACAAAAGGATTCCTGGAAAACAATATTTTTTTTAATTTCTTGATCAGTTAATTTTTCTATACGTTCAATAACTAAATTAAAATAGTGCTTTCTCATTTTTTGGTTATCTTTTAAACCTGTAGCAAGTGGAATTAGGATTGTACAAACCTCTTTCCCTTTTGGAGCCATTTTTGAATCTGAAATTGATGGAAAATTTGCATATAATAATGGGTTTTTTGGCCATTTAGGATTATCATAAATAGCTTCGGCATGACTATCATAACTTTCATCAAAGAATAATGTGTGATGAGAAACATTTTTAAGTTTTTTATTTAGTCCAATATAAAATAGAAGAGCAGATGGAGCAAAAGTTCTAGATTTCCAATATGATTTACTATATCCCCTATATTTTAGTTCTAATAGACTTTCAGAATGATTGTAATCAGCACCCGATAAAACAATATCACAATAAAATTTTTTGGAATTTATATTTACACCCTTTACTTTTCCATTTTCAACTAAAATCTTATTAATATTTGAATTATTATATAAATTAACTCCTAGAGATTTAGCTAGAGTTATCATTGCCTCTACTAAAGTATAAAAACCTTTTTCAGGGTGCCAAGTTCCTAAAACAAAATCAGCATAATTCATAAAATTATAAAACGCTGGTGTTTTAGAAGGTTTTGCCCCCAAAAATAAAACTGGAAATTGCAATATTTGTCTTAGTTTTTTGTTTTTGAATTTTTTTTCTACATCGGTTTTAATATTACTAATAAAATATTTAATTTTTTTAAGGGTTTTAAGACTGACAAGTTCTAGTGGAGATATACCAGGTTTATATACGTAATCTTTAATGGCTATATTATAATTTTCTTCAGCATTTTTTATAAAGTCTTCAAGTTTTTTTGAACTTCCAGGTTCAATAGATTCAAATGTTTCACAAATTTTTCCTAAAGAATCTTCTATTAAGACACTATCTTTTTTGGCAAAGTAAACCTGATAAGCAGGGTTTAGCTTTTTTAGTCTAAAGAAATCAGATGTAGATTTATTAAAGTCATTAAAGAATGAATCAATAATATCTGGCATCCAATACCATGATGGACCCATATCAAAAACAAATTTATCTTTAATTAATCTCCTTGCTCTTCCTCCAAAGGTCTTATTCTTTTCAAATAAATGTACTTCATGACCATAATTTGAAAGATAACATGCAGCTGAAAGAGATGAAAAACCCGAACCAATTATTACAATCTTTTTTTTCAAAATTGAAATCAAATTTTCTCCAAATATAATTTAAGTGATTGGGTTAGAATAATTAATTTTTATATAAAGGGGATAATAAATTTTCTTTATTTCTGAATTTACTTTCAGAAGCCCAAAATAAACCTCTTTTTAAAATTTCTTTTACTTCAATTATATCAAAAACATCCATTGAGTGACCTAATGAACAATAAAAAACTCTTCCTTTACCATAGTGTTTTTTCCATATTACAGGGATTATTGCATCTTTAATCCAGTAATTATTTTTTCCTGAAAATGTTGTAGTAGCTAATACTTTATTATTAGGGTCCACATGCATATAGTATTGTTCTGTTTTTAAACTAAAGTCATTTATATTTTTTGTGATATAATCTTTTTTATCTATAATATTAACATCATATAAAACTTGACCTCCTGGATGAGCCACAAATTGACCTCCAATAACATATTGATATTCAGTAGAATTTCTAAAAGAATCACCTAAACCTCCGTGAAATCCAGCTAATCCAGTTCCTTTAGATATAGCATTAACTAATCCTTTAATCTCATTTCTTTTTATATCTAACATGGTCACACTTTGAACAATAAGATCAGTTTTGTCCATAATTTTATTATTAGCATAAACCTCTGTTGATCCTGAAAGAGTTACTCTAGCATTATTTTCTAACAACCATTTTTCAATTTTTTTAGCAAATGTTTTTGGTTGATGTGGAGGGTAACCACCATATACAATTAATACATTTTTTTTATTAAAATCAAATTTTCCGTCTTGACTAAAGGAAAATTGAATAGTAATTGACAGCAAACAAAAAATTATAATAATTATTTTTTTATCTAAATAATTGATCATTTTTTAATAGAATAAAGTTTAAATGTAAAAAATAAATTATTTTCTCTCTTTATCTTTTAAAATAACTTCAACAAAAGAAGCACTTATAATACCAGTGGGTATAGCCACTACACCAATCCCAACCAATGAAATTATTCCAGCAAAAATTTTGCCCACATCTGTAATTGGAACGACATCTCCATAACCAACTGTTGCAAGTGATACAGTAGCCCACCATAAAGATGAAGTAATACTAGAAAATGCCTCAGGCTGAGCTTCATTTTCTAAAAAATAAATTGCTGAAGCTGAAAATAAAATAGTAAGAATAGAAAGAAATAAAGTAAAATATAATTCACTTCTAACTGATGAAAGAGCCTTAATAAATAGTTTAAGAGCCCTGCTTTCTCTACCTAGTTTAAAAATTCTAGTTAGTCTAAACAGCCTTAGTATTCTGAAAAATCTTCCATCGAGCTTAATAAAGCCAGTCAGATAAAAAGGGATAATTGAAATAAAATCAATTATTCCAAAAAAACTAAAAATATATGCCGAAATACCTTTTGATTTTTTATCTAAATAACCAAGATATATTCTATAAAAGTATTCGAAGGTGAATATTATAATTGATATATATTCAAAACGATAAAAAAAATCTCCAAATTTATTTTTTATGTTAACGTGAGATTCTAATATCATTGCAATTATATTACCTATAATCAATAGATATATAAAGGCATCAAAATTAGAAGTATTTTTAAGTCCAACTTTTTTCACAACTATTATTACGATATAAATCGAAAATTATTGTGTTAAATGATGAAAATATATATTATATTTTATTTTTTAAATAACAATAGGTTTAATCATTATATTTTTAATTTTTAAAGTCTTTGTTTTATTATTACAAATATTTACCAAATAGTTTTTAAAATTAAATCATGATTAATTTAACTAAAGAAAATATTTCGATTTTTATTATTTGGCTTTTTCATTTATCCGGAATTTTAGGAATTATTTATGGTAATTCAGATTGGTTTGTTTCAGTAACACCAATAAATTTATCAATAAGCTTTATACTTCTTATGTTAAATACTGATCTTAAATTAAGAGTTATTTTATTTATTTTATTATGCTTTAGTCTTGGTATGCTAGCAGAAATTTTAGGTGTTAGTTATGGATTAATTTTTGGAAATTATGAGTATGGTGAGGTTTTGGGATATAAGATTTTGGATGTTCCTTTTATAATAGGAATAAATTGGTGTATTTTGATTTTAATAACAGGAACAATGTCTAATCTTCTTTTTAATAATTATTGGAGTAAAGTATTTTGCGGAACATTCTTAATGTTATTTATGGATATCTTAATAGAACCGATTGCTCCAATATTGGGCTTTTGGAATTTTGAGGGTGGAATAGCTGCATTTCAAAATTATTTGGGTTGGTTTTTTGTTTCGTTTCCAATTTTAATTTTATTTCATAAACTTAAGCCAAATGTGAATAATTCATATTCATTTAATTTATATTTACTGCAAGTTTTATTTTTTATAATTCTAATTATAAAAAATAACACACTCGGATATATATAAAATTGTTTTGATGAGGGTACAATTGTGTTGTTTTGTCATGTTTTTTTCTTTTTTTTCTTGTAGAGGTCCAGTCAAGTTAAATAAACCAGAAAATAATAATGATAGTATTTTTTCTAATGCTTTAAAAGAAGAAATTACTCTTAAAAGTTTTCCAGAAAATTTTTTTGAATTGAATGGTATTGATGATTGGGATAGTTTTGAAAGATTTCAAAGTTCAGTTAAAGGAATGGCAAAAATGAACCCTAAAAGTTTAGATGTTTTTCTTAATGGGTTATCAATTAATATTGAAAAATTAGAAAAAAGTGACTTTCCAGAAATTTTTGACAAACCTCAAATTTTAAGCAGGTTAAAATTAGTAAGGATGCAAGCTTTAAAAGCGAAGTATTTTACAGAATTCTATTCAAAAGACTCTATAAAACCAGCTCTTAATGAACTTTATTTGTTTTATAATGCACTTATAGAAAGAATGATAACTATAACTAAAGAAGATTTATAAATTAAGATTAAATTTTATTTAGTTAAGATTTTTTCAAACCTGATAAAACATTAGCTAAATGGAGATTTTTAATTAAAGAATTTTTTATTTTGGTTTTTTGATAAGAAAATGTTTTAGAGTCTCCTTTAATTTTTTCAATCTTTGAATAGATTTCTAATAAAATTTCATCAGATTTAATACATTTTTTAATCGAACTTGATTTTATTTCATGTATAGATGATATTAATAACTGATCATAATTAAATCTTCCAATTATCAAATCATCATGGGAAATATTAAAAGACTGAATTAGAGATAAAATTTCTTGAAAAAATTTATTTCTTTCAGTAGCAATTAAATTAAAATGTCTTTTAAGTTTAGGCGAATTGATTCTATCAGATGCTTTAAGATATTCTAGTTTAGAATTTTTTAAATGCAATAATAATTTTTCTAACTGAGCAATAAAACTGTTTTTGTCTATCATAGATTAAAATATAAATATATATACAACTCATAACATTATATTTTATATTTATCAAAATCTATTAACAGATTATCCACTGGGTAATTAAAAAGTTTTTTTAGATCAATTTTGTTCGAGTTTATTTTTCTTAGATTTTTTTCTTTATCATTAAAAACAGGATTATTTAAATTGAGTTTTTTTGCAATTTCTATGTAATATTTTTTTCTATTAGGATGAAAAGGACTCACACAATTTATAATTCCATTTATTTTGGGTGCTTTAATTAAATATTCAATAAGTTTTATTGCGTCATTTACATGAATGAAATTTATATATCCCTTTGGGTTTTTGATTTTTTTATTAATTAGAGAATAAATAGGATGTCTATCAAAACCAATTAATCCACCTAGTCTAATTATAGATACTGAAAAATTTAGATTTAAAAATTTTTTTTCAGCATAAGATAGTAATTTTGCATTTTTTGTTTCTGGATATATTGGGCTATTTTCAAAAATTTCATTTTTATTTTTTCCATAAACGGAAATACTACTTAAAAAAAGAATTTTTTTAATATTTTTATTTTCATTAACTAACTGAAATAAAGTTTCAATTGATTTATTATAGTTTTTTATACTTGGTGGAATGGAAATTATTAATTGATCGATCTTTTTAAAAAAATCGATTTCGCCAAAAACTTTCCCGTTATCTATTTTAAAAATAATTCCTTTAATTTTAAACTTTTTAAGTTTAAGAATTCCTTTTTCACTGGTTTTGGTGCCAATAACTTTGTGATTATTTTTAATAAGAGCCTTTGCTAAATTTAGCCCTAACCATCCACATCCAATTATACAAATTTTATTCAATTTTTTGATAATTATAATACAACAAAATTTAAAATAAATATTATTTCTACAATAAAAATTGTTTTTTTTTATTAAATTAACAATAAGTATATTATAATTTTATGCCTATTAAGAGTTTTCAAGGGCAGAGGGTTTC
>CAYUZY010000032.1:1936-17342 GCA_964448645.1 uncultured Flavobacteriaceae bacterium | reverse complement strand
TTTTAGAACCGGTGTTGCTTTTCTTTTTTCAAATAATTTACATTTTGAAACTAGTCTAGGAATGAATGTCAAAGAATCTCCTTCTCTAATTTTTGCTAATTTTGGAGCTTCTTACAGGTTAGATTTTCATAAAGATTTTAAATCTTCAGCTGAAATTGAAGAAAAAAAATTAAAAAAAGAGGAAAAGCAATTAAAGAAATCTTTAAAGAAAACATCAAGAGCTGAGAAAAAAAGAAACAAAAGGGCAAGAAAAAAGAATTAAATGGATAACTCTCTAGAAATAGTAGAGATAAAAAGTATCTCTGATTATAAAAAATTCGTTAATTTTCAATTTGAACTTTATTCTGACAACCCTTTCTGGGTCCCTCCAATAATTAATGAAGAAATTGATACAATTAATCCAAATAAAAATCCTGTATATAATAATTCTATAGCAAAATTTTACTTGGCATATAAAAATGGAAAAATTGTTGGAAGAATTGCCGCTATAATTAATTGGCTAGAAGTAAAAAAAATAAACAAAAAGAAAGTTAGATTTGGTTGGTTTGATTTTATAGATGACCTATCTGTAAGTAAAGCTTTGCTTAATACTGTTGAAGCTTTTGGAAAAGAAAAAGGATTAAAAAAAATTGAAGGACCAATGGGTTTTTCAAATTTAGATAAATCAGGTATGTTAATAGAAGGATTTAATGAAATGAGTACTATGATAACCCTATATAATCACCCATATTATCCAAAACACCTAAAATTACATGGCTATAAAAAAGAAGCTGTTTGGATAGAGTATGAAATTAAAATTGCTTCATCAGAAAATGCTCCTGAAAAAATAAAAAAATTTTCAAATTTAATTTTAAAAAGATATAATTTGAGGCCATTAAATTTTAATAAAAAAAAAGAAATTCTACCATATGTTGATCAGATGTTTAAGCTCCTTGATAGCACATATAATACTCTTCAAACCTATGTTCCTATTCAAGATTATCAAATTAAATATTATAAAGAAAAGTATTTAAAATATATTAGTCCAGATTTAATTAAATGTGTCGTAAATAAAGAAGATGATTTAATTGGGTTTGTGATAATTATGCCTTCTTTTGCAAAAGCATTAAGGAAAGTAAATGGAAAATTATTTCCTTTTGGGTTCTTGCATATTTTAAAAGCTTCATTTTATTATGACAAAGCCTCATTTTATTTAATTGGAATTAGACCAGAGTTTCAAAATAAAGGGATAACTGCTATTTTATTTAATGAAATTCAAAAAACATTCAACAAAAGAAATATTTCTATTGTAGAAACTAACCCAGAATTAGAAGAAAATATTGCTATTCATAATAATTGGAAAAATTATCAAAATAGGATTCATAAGAGAAGAGCTACTTTCAGTAAAAAACTATAATAATTATGTTATCTAAAGGAACTATAATAGCCACTTCTACCCCACCTGGATCAGGCGCAATAGCTATTATAAGAATTTCTGGCTCAGAATCAATTAAATTAACTGATTCATTCTTTAAATCTAAATCTGGAATCAAATTATCTTCATCTAAATCATTTAAATTAATATTAGGAGATTTTATTGTAAATAATAAAACAATTGATGAAGTATTAATTTCTGTTTTTAAAAATCCAAATTCTTATACTGGTGAAGACTTAGTTGAAATTTCATGTCATGGCTCAAGCTATATAAAACAGTCAATTATTAAATCTTATATTGATACGGGTGTTGATCTTGCTCAGCCTGGAGAATTTACTCTAAGAGCCTATCTTAATAAAAAACTTGATCTAAGTCAAGCAGAGGCTGTATCTGACTTAATTTCCTCTGAAACAAAATCGGAACATAAAATTGCAATTAATCAAATTAAAGGTGGTTTTTCTAATGCTATAGAATTAATAAGGAAAAAACTAATTGAATTTACATCACTTATTGAACTTGAACTTGATTTTAGCGAAGAAGATGTAAAATTCGCTAACAGAAAAGATTTAAATAAACTTATTAATGATTTGAAAAATAAATTAAATTCTTTGATTGATTCTTTTAAATATGGTAATGCAATCAAAGATGGTATTCCTGTTACAATAGCTGGTAGACCAAATTCTGGTAAATCTTCTCTAATTAATGCTTTATTAAAAGAAGAAAAAGCTATCGTGTCTGATATTCCTGGAACAACAAGGGATATTATTGAAGACACTTTAATTATTGATGGTATAAAATTTAGATTTATTGACACTGCAGGACTTCGGAAATCAAATGATAAAATTGAATCGTTAGGAATTGAAAAAGCAAAAGAAAAAATAAAAAAAGCAAAAGTTCTTTTATATCTATTTGACAGAAAGGATATTTCTTTAAAAGAAATAATAAAAGAAAACAACGACCTTTTTCATGATGATCTATTAATTATTTTAATAGAAAATAAAATTGATCTAATTGAAAAGTATGGAAGTAGCCAATTTTATAAAAATTTAGGTAAAGAAATAAATAAAAGTTCAATTTCAAATTTTATTGGTTTATCAACTTTTAATGATGATCATATTGAAATGTTAAAAAAACTATTAATTAAAAATTTTAAAGAATTAATTAATAATAATGATATAATAATTTCTAACACAAGACATTATAACGCTTTAAAAAAAGCTCTTAAATCACTAGATGATGTTGTAAAAAGTCTAAAAAATAATGTTACTGGAGATTTATTAAGTATTGATCTTAAAGAATCTATATACCAAATTGGCCTAATATCAGGAAAAATCGATATAGATCAAGATATTTTAAGTTCTATTTTTTCCAAGTTTTGTATTGGAAAATAAATGTTAAAAATATTAATGAGAAAAAAAAGGGATTTATCAAATATAATTCTGTTAATTCTTTCTGGAGAATGCATTTATATACTTCCCTATGTCCTAGCTCGAATTTTTAGACCAACATTTTTAGATGTTTTTAGTCTATCAAATTTTGAATTAGGAAGTTTATTTACAGTTTATGGTGTTGTTGCTATATTCTCATATATTTTTGGTGGAGTTATTGCAGATAATTATTCGCCAAGAAAATTAATCTCTATAGCCCTTTTCTCAACTGCATTAGGTGGAGTCTTGTTGGCAACATTCCCGTCATACAATATTTTAATAATCCTATATGGATATTGGGGTGTAACAACAGTATTATTATTTTGGGGAGCTATGATTAAAGCAACAAGATTATGGGGTGGATCTAATAGTCAAGGAAGAGCATATGGATATTTAGATGGTGGAAGAGGAATAGTTGCTGCTTTAATAGGAAGTATTAGCGTTTATATTTTTTCTATTAGCTTAACAAATGATATAAGTTCATCTAATATAATAGAACGTCAAGAAGCTTTTAAATATGTTATTTTATTTTCTTCACTGTTAATTACCTTAGTTGGATTATTAGTTCTTTTATTTATGAATACAAAAGAAGATATTAAATCAGAAAATCTTTCTTCAATAAGTTCAGTAAAAAAAATTAAAGAAGTTCTAAAGCTAAAATCAGTTTGGTTACTAATGATTATTATAATGTCTGCATATGTAGGTTATAAAACAACTGATATTTACTCTCTTTATGCTTCTGATGTTATGTTTTTTGATCAAATTAAAGCTTCAGAAGTTGGATCTTTGCAATTATATTTAAGGCCTATAGTTTGTGTTTTAATTGGATTATTAGCAGATAGAACAAATTCCTCATCATGGATAATAATAGGTTTTATTATTATGTTATTTGGGGCATCAATATTTACTATTGGAGTAATTAATTCAGAAATGAATTTTATCTTCTTCTTATCAATAATTATAGTGGCAGTTGGAACATATGCAGCTAGGGCTTTATATTATGCTATTTTTCAAGAAGGAAATATTCCTATAGGTATAATGGGAACTGCTGTTGGCATAATATCTGTAGTTGGTTACACTCCAGACATTTTTGCAAGTCCTGTTATGGGCTATTTTTTAGACAATTACCCTGGAGCTCTTGGTCATCAATACGTCTTTAGCATGCTCCTTGTTTTTTCTTTATTTGGCCTTATAGCCTCAATAAAATTTGCTAAAATTTCAAATAAAACATTTAAATTAATTGTCTAGTGAAATTATCCATTGATGTAACCTTTCAGGCCAATTTTGTAAGTGACCCTTCCCTATTGCAAAAGAATAACCATGCCCTCCATATGAATATAAATTCATTTCTGAAGGAATATTATGTTTTTTAAGTGATTTATAGAATACCAAACTATTCTCAACAGGAACACCCGTATCATCTTGTGAATGCAAAAGAAAAGTTCTTGGGGTTAATTCATTTACTTGAAGTTCATTGGAAAATTCTAACACTCTAATATTAGGTGGGTTTAATCCTAACAAATTCTTTTTTGACCCCACATGGGTTATATTATTTTTCATAGAAATAACTGGATAAATTAAAATCATAAAATTTGGTTTAGCTGAAACCTTGTCTATTTCTTTTTCCATAAAATCATTGGGTTTATCATATTGGGTTCCTAAGGTACTTGCTAAATGACCTCCTGCAGAAAATCCCATTACTCCTATTTTATCTTTATCTACATTATATTCTTTATAATTATTTCTAATTATTCTCATGGCTCTTTGAGCATCTTGAAGAGGAGCTTTATGAGGTACTTTAACCGATTTTGAATTTGGCAGCCTATATTTTAAAACAAATGCAGCAATTCCCTTAGAATTAAACCATTTAGCTATATCTGTTCCTTCCCAGTCATAAGCAAGAATTTCATAACCACCTCCAGGACAAATTAAAACACCTCTTCCTGTAGCATTTTGTTTTGCTGGTAAAAAAACTTCTATTGTCGGTTTTATTACATTTTTTATTCGAATAATATCTGTTTTGCTTACTATTTCTTTTTCATTAGTTTTGATATGATTAGGAATTTCATCCCATAATTCAATAATTTTATTCTGTGAGGATAAGAATGAAATCTTAATTAAGAAAAATACAAATAAAGCTCTTTTCATATTTTTTTTCTAAAATAACTTATTATCATAAAAAAGTTATCATATAAAAGAAATAAATATATTTTAGCCTACTGAAAATATAATTTAAAATTCATGAAAACAAAAAACGATTACTGGAGAAATATTTTATATGGATACTGTTTTATTATTATAGGACTTATATTATTGTTTTTTAGAATTAATACACTTCCTGAAATCCCTCAATTATTTGGAGTTTTAATATTTAGTGGAATTGGTATGTATTTTATAATTAAAGCAGTTAAAATATATCAAGGATTAGAGGATAAGAAAATTTATCCTTCTCAATTAGATTTTTTAAACAAATTAGCCTTTAAGCTGTATTCAGACAAAAAAAAATTTAGAAAAACATTTATAGTTGCAACTATAGTTGGTTTAACACTTGGCGTTTTTTTAGGTTATTATATGACATAAAATCATAAAAAAATCCAGACAAATTATTTGACTGGATTTTATTTTAAAAGTAATTAAGGGTTATTTCTTAGCTTGATAAGAATAATAACCTTCAACAGGTATCATCATATGAGCATATTGAGTTCCACCAAACATAACATAAGGAGAACCTTCATTAAAATCAGTTGTATACCCCTCCAAACTAGCTGGATCTTTAGGCATTAACATTAGATGTGGTCCTGATTCTATCCATTGACTAGGATCTTTTGCATCTTCTTTATTAAACACCAAAGGTGTTGTATTATCTTCTCCCATATCTCCATGTAACATATATGCCCATCCATCTCTATCTAACTCAGGTTTTGTTCCACTCATATATGCCATAACCCATTTCATAGTTTCAGCATCACCACACATTGGCATTGCATCATGTGCATCTTTCCAACCATTCTCAGGGTCAGAAATTCCTCTAGGATTTGCAGCCATACAAGTCCAACCATTAGTTCCTTCACGTAAAACTTTATTGTCAACACTAACAACAGTTGCCTTTTCAGCTATAAAAGAAGGAGCGGCTGTACTATATGCCCAAACTCTCCATTCTACAGATGTGTGAGGACCTTCCGGCTCTCCATTTGATTTTTCTTCTATATTCGCTTCCGGTTTAACTTCTTGCTGACAACCTATAAACAAAAACATAGATGATATTAATAATATAAAGTATTTCATAATTTTTTTTTTAATTTAAGTATTAAAATACAATTATTTTTCATAAAAAAAATATACTAACCATTAATAGTAAATAATTTGATATATTATTATCTTTAAAATGTGATACATTTAAAAACTTTTTCTCTAATTATAGTTCGTAATACTAAGCTTTTTTATTTATTTTCCTTACTAACTATAAACCTTTCATTTATACAGGGTCAAATTATAGACAAAAAACCTTTTTTCTTAGCTCCTTCAGGATTTTCAATCATTAGTACTGACTTACATATTCATACTGTTTTCTCAGATGGATCTGTATGGCCTAATATAAGAGTAAAAGAAGCTTTAAAAGAAGGACTTGACTTGATAGCGATTACTGATCATATTGAATACTTGCCTCATATAGATGATATTCCTTATCCGGATAGGAACCGACCATTTAACATAGCTAAAGAATATAATAAAAACTCAAAACAATTAAGAATTATAAACGGGTCTGAAATAACAAGAGATATATCTCCCTCAGGTCATTTTAATGCTATTTTTCTTAAAGATGCTAATAAACTAGTTCAAAAAGATTCTTTAACTGGAATTATTGAGGCAAATAAACAAAATGCCTTTGTTTTTTGGAATCATCCTAATTGGGATTCAACAGGAATTGCAAGACTCAAAAAATTTCAAACTTATTTAGTAAACAAAAAACTTCTTCATGGAATTGAAGTTGTAAATGAGACTACTTTTTCTGAAGAGGCTTTTCAAATTGCTATAAATAATAACTTAACAATTCTTGGTAATTCTGATATTCATGAACTTACAGAATGGACTCATGATATTTCAAAAGGAGGACATAGACCCATAACTTTTGTTTTAACAAAAGGCCTTTCTGATTCTGATTTAAAAAAAGCTCTATTTAAAGGAGAAACTCTTGTTTGGTTTAAAGACCTATTAATTGGTAAAAAAAATGTCCTAAACAAAGTTCTTAAGTCTAATTTAATTTTTTCCAAACCCTTTTATCCAAAAGGAAAAACAATACTACACACAACAATCACTAATAAAAGTGCAGCTAAAATTCAATTAAAGTATACAGGGCAATATAGTTTTCACGATGATAGTGATATAATTTTAATACCTCCATACTCTATATTAAAGCTTAGAATAAAAACACACAAAATTATTGATAAAATTACTTTACCTTTTATTGTCTTAAATGCTTTGGAAGGGCCAAAAAATCATACAAAAATTAATTATAATCTTAATATAAAATAAACATGAAGAAAAATAGAAGAAGATTTATAAAAAATATATTTAAAGGCACAGCGGCTATTAGCTTAAGTTCCTCTTTGTTAAATAATAATTTATTTGCAAACTATGTTTCTAATAAATTAAAAATATCTCTTCAATGCTTCTCTTTTGCTTCAGAATTTTATAAAGGCAATTTTGATTTGTCAAATTTTTCAAAAATTGTAAGAGAGACCTATAATCTTGATGGGGCTGAATTCTGGTCAATTCCATTTATGGGTAAAGAAAAAAATTCAAGTTTTTTAAATGAGCTAAGACTAAAGTCTAATGACTATGGAATTAAAAATACTATAATATTAGTTGATTTACTTGATATGCAGACAATGAAACAAGGCAATAGTTTAGCATCAATTGATAAAAAAGAAAGGAATCAAGCTATTGAAGATCATAAACCATGGATTGATGCTGCAAAATCAATAGAATGCGACTCCATTAGAATTAATTTGTGGTCAGATGCTAGTAAGGAAGAAGTAATGAAAGTTTCTATAGAGAGTATTTCTAAACTCTTAGAATATAGTTCAGACAAAAACATAAGCATTGTAATTGAAAATCATGGAGGCCATACTGGAGATGCTAAATGGTTGGTCAATTTAGTTAATAAAATAAATAATAAAAATCTAGGAACTTTGCCCGATTTTGGAACTTTAAACTTTTGTGTTAAAAGAGATTTGAACTTGAACTTTTCTGCAAAATGCTTCAGTCAATATGACAAATATCTTGGAGTTAAAGAATTATTACCTTATGCTAAAGGAATAAGCGCTAAATCAACTCAGTTTGATTTAAAAGGTAATGAAACAACTACGAATTTTAAAAAAATGGTTAGACTTATAAAAAAATCTAATTTTGAAGGTTATATATCAATTGAGTATGAAGGAGCTATAAGAGATACTTTTAGTCAAAAAAACAATCATCTATCAACTCATGACGGGATCTTAGCTACAAAAAAACTATTAGAAAAATATATATAATATTTTATGGTTATTGTAAAATCGTATATTTGGGTATAATCTTAAAAATTTAATAATGAAAAAATCCTTAATATTATTATTAGTTGTTGCTTTCATTTTCTCATGTGAAACAACACCTAAAGATACTAATCCAAAATATGAAGCAAATCTAGCGACTGCTAAAAAATATTTTGAATTATTTAAAACTGAAGATATAGAGGCACAAAAACCTCTTATTTGCCCTGGCGTTACATATCACTCTCCCTTTATAGGAACAGAACCAGCTAATTTTGATGGTCTTGTTGCGGATAATAAAAGATGGCAAGATAATTTTGATGACATTACATACTCAGAAAGTGTTTGGCTTCCTGGCACTGACTCCTTAGGAGTTTTTAATGGAAGCGTTAGAACTTATGGAACCTGGACTGCAAAAAACTCTCAAACAGGAAATGTGGTTAGTGTAAATGCATATCATTATTTCGATTTTAATGGAGCAGGTCAAATACATATACAAGGAGATTATTTTGACGCTTCAGGAGTTATGGCTGCAGCAATGAAAGCACCAGAGACATCAGAAGAATAAATTTTATTTCTAAATTTATTTTTTAAACCTTCATTTTTAAAATGAAGGTTTTTTTATTTAAGTATTTTAACAAAAATTAACTCTTCAGTATAGGGCGTGTTTAACTCTTCTGGTAAATATTGGCCTAAAGGATATAAGTAAAGAGTATCTTTTTCTATAAAATAAGTTACTTTCTCCATTGATTTTAAACCAAAGGATATATTATTCTCATTTTTATTTACAAGTATTTTTTTATAATATATACTATCATGTCCATTAAATTGAATAGATTTTACAAAAAGACCTTCATCTATTGACCAATAATACTTGTTATTAATACTGTCCATATATTTTTTTTTACCTTCTTGTGATAGATATGAATGAAATTTCCATAATCCTTGTAAATCTGATTTAGTTTTATAACAAGATGTTATAATTAAGAAAAATGTCAAAAAACAAAAGTCTTTAGTATTTAATTTCATATGTAATATATTTAAAAATTAATTTTATCAATTCTTTAAAATGAATAATATTAAATTTTTAATAATATTAATGTTTTTTAATTGTAGTTCAGAAAAAGATGACAAAGAAAATTGTGTAGTTAAGGAAAAACTTAACATTGCATGTACAAAAGAATATAATCCCGTTTGTGGATGTAATGGAATTACTTATTCAAACGATTGTGTTGCTCAATCATTTGGAATCAAAAAATGGGCTTTAGGGTCTTGTCTATAAATTATTTTAGCTTTGAAAAAGTTGTTGGATTTAAAAAAACCTGTTCAATCCTACTAACAATTGGCCCTTCTTTAATACTCTCCTCATAAGCTTTCTTCCAGTCGGGATCATTTATAAACAAATCCCATGATTTATCCCTTTCCTCCATGTTTGGAAAAGAAACTATATAATATAGAGCTCCCTGATCTTTATTGTTTAATATTTCATCAGCGTAAGAAGCCTTTTCTCTACTTTTAGAAGTCCAATATCCAACGTTAATAAAACCATGCTTTTCAAATAACTTTGTAGTATGATTATTAAATCTTGAAATTATATTATCAAATTTTCCTTCATGTGTATAATAAATACGTAGTTCGTATACCTTATTTTTTTTAATCAAAGTATTATTCTCAAGTACTTCTTTAGAGTTTGAAATACAAGAAGAAAATAGAAGTAAAAAGAAAATTAATCTTATATGTTTATTCATTTTATTATTAAATTTTAAACTAAAATATTCTTTTTTCGATAAACTTTTTAGCTTAATATTGTCAATCCTAAATATAACTTAAAAAATGAAAACAAATTTTGAATTATTAGATTATATAATTTTTATTTCATACGGCCTAATAATACTAGGAGTTGGTCTTTGGGTTTCAAGAAATAAAGAAGGTAAAGAAAAAAATTCTGAAGATTATTTTTTAGCTAGTAAATCCTTGCCTTGGTGGGCTGTAGGAACATCACTTATTGCGGCTAACATATCTGCTGAACAATTCATTGGGATGTCAGGTTCATGTTTTGTTGTTGGCCTTGCAATAGCTTCATATGAATGGATGGCAGCTTTAACTCTTTTGATAGTAGGAAAATATTTTTTACCAATTTTTATTGAAAAAGGTTTGTATACAATACCTGAATTTGTTGAAAAAAGATATTCAACAAATCTAAAAACAATTTTAGCTGTTTTTTGGATTGGTCTCTTTGTATTTGTTAACCTTGCATCAGTTTTATATTTAGGAGCATTAGCCTTTGAAACAATTTTGGGTGTTAAGATGATTTATTCAATTATTGGATTATCTCTTTTTGCAGCGGCATACTCCCTATATGGAGGTCTATCTGCTGTTGCCTGGACAGATGTCATACAAGTTGTTTTTCTAGTTATTGGAGGTTTTATTACAACTTATTTGGCACTAAACACTGTTTCGTCAGGAGAAGGTGTTCTAGAAGGGTTAAAAGGTATTTATAATTCAGCTCCAGAAAAGTTTGATATGATACTTGATAAAAGTAATCCAGAATATGATAATCTTCCTGGTATTGCTGTATTGGTTGGAGGAATGTGGGTTGCGAATATATATTATTGGGGTTTTAATCAATATATCATTCAAAGAACATTAGCTGCTAAATCATTAAAAGAATCTCAAAAAGGTATAGTTCTTGCAGCTGGATTAAAAATGATTCTTCCACTTATAATTGTCATTCCTGGAATTGCTGCATATGTTATAGTTAATGACCCGGTACTTCTTTCAAGTCTTGGACAAGAAGGATTATTAAATATGCCTAGTAATGAAACTGCTGATAAAGCTTATCCTTGGTTATTACAGTTTTTACCAACTGGACTTAAAGGTGTAGCATTTGCTGCTCTTGCTGCTGCAATTGTTTCATCACTAGCTTCAATGTTAAATTCAACTGCTACAATTTTTACTATGGATATTTATAAACAAATAATAAACCCTGGTGCTAGTGAGGGAGAGTCAGTAAAAATTGGAAGAATCTCTGCTGCAGTTGCTTTGATTATTGGTTCAATTACAGCTCCTCTTCTTGGAGGTATAGATCAAGCTTTTCAATTTATACAAGAATATACTGGTATTGTAAGTCCTGGAATTCTTGCCGTATTTATGTTAGGTTTATTTTGGAGAAAAGCAACAAATAAAGGAGCAATTATTGGTGCATTAATTTCAATACCAACAGCAATGTTCTTAAAAGTTGGTTCAAAAGGTTGGGTTGAAGGGACTACTTTAGAATCACTTTTTCCAACGCTTCCTTTTTTAGATCAAATGGGATTAACAACTTTATTTACAATGTTAGTCATTGCTATTGTAAGTCTTAATCAAAATAAAGGCGCAAATGATCCAAAAGGAATTGAATTAAAAGAAGGTGTCTTTAATACGGACCAAGTTTTTAATGTTGGGTCCTTTGCAATATTATTAATGCTTGCTGCTATCTATAGTATCTTTTGGTAAAAAATAATTTAGAAATTCCTGTATTTTGAATCAAGAAATTCATTAGCTTCAGATTCTTTAAATAAAGCCTTTTTGCTATCCCAATGAAGCTTTTTGTTTGGAAATCGACCAGCAATTACCCCTAAAAGAATTGTTTCTGTTAATCTTGCAGAATAAGAAAAAGGCGCTGTACATTTAGATTTTCCAAGACAAGCGTCAACAAATTCATGATAGTGTAAATGGGCTTCTTTATCATAATCTCTAACAGGATTTCCCATTTTTTGAGCTTCAGAATATTTAGACAAATCAATTTTTTTGTATTTACCATCAACAATCAATCTAGGTAATTCCATAAAGTGAGGTAGAAGAAGTCTGCCTTTTTCACCAATAAACATAGCTCCTTGATTTGGAAGCTTTTCTTTATTTGGTAATTTTAAATCTCTATGATAAGATGGAGCGCCAGGACCGTCAGACCAAATCCATTTCAACTTTTCAGTGGTTTGTTCTGTTCCAGGAAAAATATAAGTAACTGAATTTTTTTCAGGAAAACCAAAGCCATTTGGTTTTCTGCAATTATTTTTAATTGTTTCAGGCACATCTAATTGAAGAGCATTATATGGAGTATCAAAAATATGAACACCCATGTCACCTAATGTGCCACATCCATAATCTAAAAGTTTCCTCCAATTCATTGGATGATAAATATCTTTCTTATAGGGTCTTTTTGAGGAAGTTCCCAACCATAAGTTCCAATCTAAGTAATTAGGTACAGGATCTGAACCTTTTGGTAAAGGTCCATCATAACCCCAGTTTTTTGGTGACCAAGCTCTAACAGTATTAACTTTTCCTATTATTCCACCTTGAATTAAAATAGTTGCAAGTTTATAATCATAAAAAGAATGAACTTGAATTCCCATTTGAGTTATTAAGTTTTTCTCTTTAGCAATTTTCCTCATAGATCTTGCTTCGCTTACATGATGCGTCAAAGGTTTTTGACAATAAACATGTTTATTTAAATTCATCGCCATTATTGATGCGGGTGCATGAGTATGATCTGGAGTAGATACCACAACTGCATCAATTTGATCTTTCATTTCATTTAACATTAACCTATAATCAATATATATTTTAGATTTAGGATGTATTTTCTTTGCTTTATTCAAAGCCAAAGAATCAACATCACATAATGCAACAATATCAACGGATGAATGAGAAGAAATTGAATTCAAATCAGCAGCCCCCATACCTCCAACTCCAATTTGAGCTATTCTTATTCTGTTATTTTTATTCATTGACCAAATTGAAGAAGGTAAAATTGTTATTGAAGCTATTGCTGTTGCACTTTTTAAAAATTCTCTTTTTTTCATAATTTTTCTAATTTGATATTTCTCCAACGTATTTTCAAATCTCCACCAGAATGAATTTGAAGTGCAATAGAACCTTTTCCTTTACCTATTTTTTCATCCTCAAAATTAACCATTTCAATTCCATTTAACCAAGTCTTCACATTATTACCTTTAACCATAATTTTCATTAAATTCCACTCACCATATTTTAAACTTTTATCTTTTATTAAATCAGGCTTAATAAGCCAACCCCTTCCATAAGACTCATATATTCCGCCAGTATTATCTCCAGGAGGAGCAACTTCTACTTGCCAACCACTAATTTTTGTTCCATCAAGAGTTGATCTAAAGAAAACACCACTATTTCCATTAGAATCTTGTTTAAATTCAAGTGATAATATAAAATCATCATAATATTTTTCAGTAGACAAATAGCCATATTCATTATCTGGTCCACTTTCACAAACTAAATCTCCATTTTCTACATACCATTTTTCTGTACCATGTATGTTCCATCCAGATAAATCAATTCCATTAAATAAAGAAATAGATTGTACAAAAGAAAAATTACACAAAACAAAAAATGATATTAATAATTTTATTTTATTCATAATGTCTAAAGTTAAATGTTTTGAAAACTAACTGAAAAAAGTTATTTAATATAATTAACTTTTTTTGCAAACCTTCCTCTACTATCTCTGTTTCTTTCCCTTCTTTGAGCTTCGTCGAATTCTTTTTTTGTAAAGCGCTTTCCATTAATATAAATTGAAGTTAGCCCTTCAGGAAAAGTATAATGTAAAAGATTGCGCTTCATCATGTTAAATATAAAAAAAAGATACACATAATCAAATATAACAACTTAACTATTTTTAAATAGTTAAAATTAAAATGAAATAATAAACTTATTTTTTAATCGTCTTTGCTTTCTTCAGCTTCTTCTTCTTCAACAATAAAAAAATCTTCTTTTTCGTCAACCCAAGAGTACTCAGTATCAGCTTCCTTAGATTTAGGATCATAAGTCACTTCTACATACTTATATCTTTCAACATTTTCCATTTTAACCTGAACTATAAAAGTGTGTTTATGCCAACGACTAAATGGACTAACATATGTTTCGTATGAGTCCCAAATAATATTTCTAGTATGTTCTAAATTTGTAAACTTTTCTTCAACAAGAAATTTTACAATCTTATTAATTTCTTTTACATTAATTGGGTCAATTTCTCCTGCTTCATTTTCAACAAAATTTTCATGTTCTTTAACAAAGTCCTCAAGAGCTACTTTATCATCATTTACTTGAGAAAAAATTGATATAGTAGTAAAAATTAAAATTATTGTGAATAAAATTTTAATATTTGATTTCATAATTTTTAGTTTAATGTCTTACAATATTATTAATAATTAATGAAAGACTCAAAATTTAAAGTAAAACATCTAATCATAAATAACTTAAAATATAATTAATAATAATTAAATCATTAATTTAGTTGACTTCAAAAAATGATTTATTAATTATGGATTGGTATATGAAAAACAGATGGTGGATATGGTCAGTTCTAGCTGTATATTTAACCTATAGAATAATAATTTCAATAATTTATTAATAAATTATTTTACAAGTAACTAATTATACTTAGACATTAAGGCATTTTAATATGATAAAAAATAATTATAAATATTTATTTTATTTTTTTTTATTTTCAATTGGCTCTTCTTTATCTCAAGTAAATACTGAAAACAATCAGATTATAAGGGATAATTATGGTGTCCCCAATATTTTTTAAAAAACTGATGCTGAATTAGATTATGGTCTTGCTTGGGCTCATTCTGAAGATGATTTTGAAACAATTCAAAAAGCATATTTAGCAGGAAATAATCTTCTTTCAAAATTAATTGGCATTAAAGGATCTGGAGCAGATTTTGTAACTCAATTTATAGGGTCAAAAGAATTAATTGATAAACTTTATGAATCAAAAATAAGTGAAGAATACAAAAAAATACTTTCTGCATACGCTCAAGGTCTTAATAAATATGCAGAACTAAATCCTGATAAAGTCTTACTAAATGAACTCTTCCCTTTAAATCCAAAAAAACTTTTAAAATATGCTCAATTACAGTTATTTATATCTTCAGAAGGTGACTATTGGGTTAATAAAGTTTTAAAAAATGACTTGAACTATGAAGTTCTAGAACAGTCAAATAATTTATATTCTAATC
>CAYUZY010000032.1:0-1926 GCA_964448645.1 uncultured Flavobacteriaceae bacterium | reverse complement strand
ATCAAGAGACAAGAGGATCTAATGTTTTTGGATTTAATAGCTCTAGAACAAAAGATGGAAATACTTATTTAGCTATAAACACTCATCAACCATTAGACGGTCCTGTTTCATGGTATGAGGCTCATCTCTTTAGTGAAGAAGGAACAAATATTTTAGGAGCTCTTTTTGCAGGAAGTCCTCATGTATTAATTGGTGTAAATGAAAATATAGCTTGGTCTCACACAGTAAACAGACCAGACAAAACTGATGTTTTTGCTTTAGAAATGCATCCAAAATTTAAAAAGAAATATAAAGTTGATGATAATTATTATGATTTAGAAGAGCATAAAGCTGAGTTAAATATTAAAATATTAGGTTTTCCGATAAAATTTAAAAAAAAGTATTATAGAAGCATATATGGTCCAACTTTAAAAAATAAATCAGGATATTATTCAATTAGAACTCCTTCTCTATTTGAAATTAGAGCAATGGAGCAATGGTGGAGAATGAGTAAAGCTAAAAATTTCACAGAATTCTACAATATATTAAAAATGAATTCATTACCTGGTTATAATATAGGCTATGCAGATAAAAATGACACTATTTTTTATATTTCAAATGGTCTTATCCCGAAAAGAAAAGATGGTTATGATTGGAAAAATGTAGTTCCTGGTAATACTAAAAAAACTTTGTGGACAGAAACCTATAAAACAGAAAACCTGCCTCAAGTTCTTCAACCTAACTCAGGATATTTTTATAATGCAAACCATTCTCCATTTTTATCAACTTCAGAAAAAGAAAATCCAAAAAAGAATTCTTTTTCCACAAACATGGGTTTTGAAACTTTTAATAACAATAGATCTACAAGGCTTTATAAACTTATTGAAGAAAAAAAAGAATTAGATTACAATGAGTTTAAGAAAATTAAATATGACAACTCTCTGCCAAACCCTTTATCATATTCTTGGATGGATATAAATGCTCTTTTTGATATAGATCCTAATAAATATCCTGAAATCTCTAATATTTTAAATCAAATTCAAAAATGGGATAGAAAAACAGAAATTAACTCTTATGGAGCGGGAGCTTATGCAATATTTTATCTAAAATTGAGAAAATATTATAGAAAATTACCAGAACCTAAAATTTTTCCCAAAACATTTTTAATTGAAGCTTTAAAAGACACGAAACAACATATGCTTAAATTCTTTGGAAAAGAAAAAGTTAAATTAGGAGAGTTTCAAAAACTAGTTAGAGGTTCTAAAGAAATTCCAATTTTTGGTCTTAGAGATGTAATTACTGCAATGTCATCCGTTCCTTATAAAAATGGTAAAACTAGAGTAACAGCTGGCGAATCATATATTGAACTGGTTAAATTTACTAAAGATGGTCCTGAAATAGAATCTGTAATTTCATATGGGGCATCAGATAATCCTAATAGCCCGCACTTTAATGATCAAATGGAGATTTATTCCAAATTTAAAACAAAAAAAATGTCTTTAGACAGAGAAAAGGTTTTACTTAATGCAAAAAATATATATAATCCAAAATAATTTATTTTATCTCAATTGCTTTTTTATAGACTGACTCGTATTTTTTAATTATTTTATTAATGTCAAACCTTTTTGCATTTTCAAATGCTTGATTCTTGTATTTTTTCAAAAGTTGATTGTTTGATAAAATTTCAATTGATTTTTTAGCCATCTTGTTTATTTCACCAATATCGAAAAGAAAGCCAGAAAATTTATTTTTATTTACCTCTGGAAGACCTCCAACATTGGTAGATATTACAGGAACTCTATGAATCATGGCTTCAAGAGCTGATAAACCAAAACTTTCTTTTTCAGATAGAAGTAAAAAAAGATCTGAAAAATATAAAATATCATATACTTCCGAAGTATTACCCAAAAAAAGCACTCTATCCCCTAAGTTATTCTTTACACAATA
>CAYUZY010000031.1:0-17415 GCA_964448645.1 uncultured Flavobacteriaceae bacterium | reverse complement strand
ATTAGGTTTTCTTTCAATTTCAGAATTATCTCTAGGAATAATACCTGTAATTGCTTTCTTATCTTCTGGAGAAGGTAAATATCTACAAACAGCATCCAATAAAAATTGTACTCCTTTATTTTTAAATGAAGATCCACATATCATAGGGATAATACTCATGTCTTGAGTAGCATCTCTTAAAGCAGAATGAATTTCATCTGGACTTATTGAATCCGGATTATCAAAAAACTTTTCAAGCAAATTATCATCATATTCAGCAACTGCTTCAATTAATTCTGCTCTGTATTTTTTAACATCTTCTAACATATTTTCAGGAATTGGTACTTCATCAAAAGTAGATCCATAATTTTCCTCATGCCAAATCATTGCTTTATTAGTAACTAGATCAACAATTCCTTTAAAATCTTCTTCCTCTCCAATATTAAGCACAATTGGAACAGCATTTGATTTTAACATTTCCTTTACTTGATTGCCTACATTTAAGAAATTTGCACCTTGACGATCCATTTTATTAACAAAACCTATTCTAGGTACTTTGTAATTATCAGCTAATCTCCAATTAGTTTCAGATTGAGGCTCAACCCCATCAACTGCCGAAAATAAAAAAACTAACCCATCTAAAACACGAAGGGATCTATTAACTTCAACAGTAAAATCAACATGACCAGGAGTATCAATAATATTGAATTGATAAGGTTTAGAACTATCAGTTGGTTTACCTTGATTACTTGGGAAATTCCATATGCATGTGGTTGCAGCCGATGTTATTGTAATACCTCTTTCTTGCTCCTGTTCCATCCAATCCATTGTTGCAGCTCCATCATGGACTTCACCTATTTTATGACTAACTCCTGTATAAAACAAAATACGCTCAGTAGTGGTTGTTTTTCCAGCATCTATATGAGCTGCAATTCCAATATTTCTTGTATATTTTAAATCTCTAGGCATTTATATATATTTAAAATCTAAAATGTGAAAATGCTTTGTTTGCTTCAGCCATTTTGTGAGTATCAACTCTTTTCTTTACAGCAGCACCTTCCTCCTTAAAAGCAGCCAAAACTTCACTTGCAAGTTTATTTGCCATAGATTTTTCATTTCGTTTTCTTGCAGAATCAATTAACCACTTCATAGCATAAGATATTTTTCTGTCAGGTCTAATTTGCATTGGAATTTGAAAAGTAGCACCTCCTATTCTCCTACTCCTTACTTCTACATGAGGCATTACATTTGACAAAGCATCTTTCCATATTTCAATTCCAGATTTTTCATCTTCATTTTTTTTATCCTCTACTATTGATATTGAATCATAAAATATCTTAAAAGCAACTGATTTTTTACCATTTTTCATAAGGTTATTAACAAACCTTGTAACTAACTGATCTTTATATTTTGGATCTGGAAGTAATGGACGTTTTTTTGACTGCTTTTTTCTCATGATTAAACTTTACTTACTTTTTTGGTCTCTTTGCTCCATATTTAGACCTTCGTTGAAGGCGACCATCAACACCTGCGGTATCTAGAGCACCTCTTACTATATGATAACGTACACCTGGTAAATCTTTTACTCTTCCTCCCCTAACTAATACAATTGAATGCTCCTGAAGATTGTGTCCTTCTCCAGGAATGTATGCATTAACCTCTTTTCCATTTGTTAAACGAACACGAGCAACTTTTCTCATAGCAGAATTAGGTTTTTTAGGAGTTGTTGTATAAACACGAGTACAAACACCTCTTCTTTGAGGGCATGAATCCAAAGCAGCCGATTTACTCTTTCTAGAAATAGTACCTCTTCCTTTTCTTACTAATTGTGCTATTGTTGGCATAATTATATCACCCAATTTTATGGGCGTGCAAATGTAAAAATATTTTTTGTGTATTCAAACTGAATTTTTACATTTTTATAGTTATAAGTTAACAGTACATTTTTCTACGAAATATTAAATTAAAACAATACCTAAACAAGAGTTTTTGTTTTAATTAATAACTAGTTTGTCAAATAGAATTTTTTATGAATTATATTTTTTATTTATTTGCATTAGGTTTAAAGAATTTATAATATGCTTTTATTATTAAATCAAATTTATTTTATTCAATAAAAAAAATGAAAAATATAATTAATTCAATTTTTTTAACAATAACTTTTATTTTCCCAACTATTATATTATCTCAGTCTCAAACTGACCTTACAGATAGTAGAGTTCAAGATGCTTATACAGATCTAGTAAATTCAGTAACCAGATCAATAATAAAAACGGATATTAAAGGCACTCCTTATTTCAATGAAAAATTTACTGATTCTAAAATTAAATATTTCGACAAAAATCTTGAAGATATTTTTTACTTAAGATACAATGCCTTTTCTGATGAAATAGAAATGGGTAAAAATAAATTTCAAAATGAGAGTGTAGAAATTGTTCAAAAAAATGAAAATATTGTCTGTTATATTGGAGATGAAATTTTTCATTTTAAAAATTATAAAAATGAAATTGAAAATCTCAAAAAAGGGTATTTAAATCTAATTTTTGATGGAAAAAAATCAAAAATATATAGAAGCAATAGGAAAATTTTTATGGAAGCTACTCAGGCTCGAACTTCTTTAGAAAGAGCTTTTCCTGCTAGATATATAGATGAAAAATCTTACTACATTAGTTTAAATGATTTTAGTGAAATTACCTACTTAAAATTGTCAAAAAAAAATATTATAAAATTAATAGACAGTAAAGAAAAAATTATTAAAAAATTTATCTCTGAAAATAAAATAAAACTTAAAAATGAAATTGATTTAATTAAAGTTTTTAATTTTCACGATTCCTTGTAATCATTAAAAAATGTGCCTTTTGTTACATTTGTTTATTTTAAATAATAAAGCGCTTATAATCAATTAGTTATATTTTTTCTTTTAATTATACTCATTAATATATAAGGCTATTTTTAAAATTGATGAGGTCAATTCTTGTTTATTAATAGTTTCTTTAATAATTTCGAAAAACTAATTAACTAAATTTTAATTAAAATTTTAATATGAAAAAAGTAATTAAACTATTACTGTTTAGTGTACTGTCGTTACAGATGGTCGTTGCTCAAAAAACAATATCAGGTGTAGTTTCTGACAATGAAGGGCTTCCTTTACCGGGAGCTACAATTGTTGTAGAAGGAACTTCAACTGGAGTAACAACTGACTTTGACGGAAATTTCTCTATTAATGCTGAGGAAGGGGATACTCTAAACATAAGTTATGTTGGTTACCAATCTCAGTCGATTGTGATAGGTGATCAAGATACTATAAATATTTCTCTTGAACAGGGAAATGAATTAGAAGAAGTTGTGGTAACAAGTTTGGGTATTAAAAGAGAAGCAAAAGCTCTTGGATATGCCGTTCAATCTGTTAGCACAGAAGACATCACCGATTCTGGTGCCAATAGTGCAATTGATGCAATGGTTGGTAAAGTTGCTGGAGTTCAAATTACTCGATCTTCGGGATCCGTAGGTGGTGGGTCAAGAATTATAGTTCGTGGTGTTACATCAATGATTGGAAATAACCAAGCATTAATTGTAATCGACGGAGTTAGATCTAATAATGAATCTCTTAATTCTGGTGGTTCAACTTCTGGTACTTCAGTCTCTAACAGATTGATGGACTTGAACAATGATGACATTGCAAGTATTAACGTGCTTAAAGGAGCTGCTGCTACTTCACTATATGGAACCTCAGGTTCTAATGGTGTTGTTGTAATTACTACAAAGAAAGGACAAGCATCAACTAAGATGAATGTTAACTTTAGTAGTGAAGTTTCTTCAAGTGAAATTACTTCAATGATTGCGCTTCAAAGTAAATACGCTCAAGGGTCAAGAGGGAAATATAGAGATCCATCAACTGGAAATTCTGGTTCATGGGGTCCAAGAATGACTGATTTAGAATATCAAACTGGTCAAGCTAACGTTCCTTCAACTATAGATATAAGATCTAGTGCCTTTGATTCTGATGGTAATTATCTATTTGATAAAAATGGATATTTAGTACCTAAAGGATCAGGAAATGGAAGACCTGCTATAACACATGATAATGTAAATCCTTTTTTCCAAACTGCTATGGGATACAAAAATAATATTAGTATAGATGGTGGTTCTGAGTTAGCAACATATCGTTTTTCTGCTTCTGCATTAAAAGCTGAAGGTGTTATTCCAAAAGAGGATTATAATAGAAAAACATTTAATTTATCATCTACACTTAAACCTAGTGATAAATTATCTATTACAACTTCATTGAACTATATAAGATCTGAAAATACTAGAATTCAACAAGGATCTAATACTTCTGGATTATTACTAGGTATGTTAAGAACTCCTGTTTCCTTTGATAACACAAATGGATTAGGAGCTGAAGCTGCTGTTAATGATCCCTCATCTTATATTTTTGGTAGTGGAAAACAAAGAAACTATAGAGGTGGTGGAGGATATGATAATCCTTATTGGATTATTAATAATGCTTTACGTTTTGAAAATGCAAACCGTACTTTTGGAAGTTTTCAGTTAACCTATAATGAAAATCAATGGTTGAATATTGGTTTAAATGTTGGTGCTGACTTTACAAGTGATATAAGAAAACAAAATTTTGAAATCGGGTCAAGAACATCTTCAACAGGTAGAATAGATAAAGATGAATTTACTTCATTTTTAACTGATGCTATTTTAACTATATCTGGTGGAAGTGACATTACTGATCAATTGAGTGTTAATTATTTAGTAGGTGCTAATGCTTCTACTTATGAAAGAACTTACTTATATGGACAAGCTAAAAATCTTGTATTCCAAGGTTTCCTTGATTTAAGTAATGGTACGACTCAATCGGCTGGTGAAGACTTTTCAGCTTATAACCAATTTGGTATGGTTGCTCAAGTTGAAGCCTCTTATGCTGATACTTTTTATTTAACAGCATCGGCAAGACAGGATTACGATTCAAGACTTGGAGTTCCAACTAGAGAATTTAAATCATCTGATTATCAATTCCTATATCCATCTATTTCAGCTTCTGTTATATTTAGCGAATTTATTGGGAATAATGATTTGTTATCATTTGGTAAATTTAGAGCCTCATGGGCTCAAGTAGGTGCACCGCCACCAGGTCCTTATTATACATCTTCTTCGTATGAGACTAGTTCTATTGGAGATGGTTGGGGAGATAATATTTCTTTCCCAATTGCTGGTGTAACTGGATTTGAAATTGATAATATTCTTGGTGCAGAATTAAAACCTGAGCTAAGTGAAGAGATTGAATTTGGTGTAGACTTAAGATTTCTAGAAAACAAAGTAGGTCTTGATATTGCTTATTGGCAACGTACATCTACTGATGCAATTCTTAATGCTTCATTACCTCCTTCAACAGGTTACATAAGTGCTTGGTTAAATGCAGGTAAAATGACATCAAAAGGAATTGAAGGTACACTTAATCTTAAACTTCTAGATACTCCTGATTATGGATGGGATTCACAAATTAATTATACTACTAATGAAAGTATAGTTGA
Organism: uncultured Flavobacteriaceae bacterium; assembly: GCA_964448645.1. Classification (GTDB taxonomy): domain Bacteria; phylum Bacteroidota; class Bacteroidia; order Flavobacteriales; family Flavobacteriaceae. The sequence continues at coordinate 11,893 of CAYUZY010000031.1, read as the reverse complement.
TGAGCTTGCCCCTGGATTAGAAAGATTATTTTTGGCTGGATTTAGTACTGCTGGTACTTATTTAGTTGCTGGTAATCAATATGGAGCTATTTTTGGAGGAGCTTATTTAAGAGCCGGAAATGGAGGCCCAAATGATGATAAATTAAATATTCCAGAAGGAGAAGTTGTTATTAATGATGATCCTGATTCAGCCGAATATGGATATCAAGCCGTTGATCCTAGTCAAAGAGCAATTGGTGATCCAAATCCAGACTTTATTTTAGGTTGGAATAATAGCTTTAGAATTAAAGACGTTAAATTAGGATTTCTTCTTGACTGGAGAGAAGGTGGAGATCTTTGGAATGGAACTGCTTGGGCTTTATCTTTCTTTGGAAGAAGCCAATTAACAGCTGATACTAGAGAAGAAACTGCCACTCCAATTCAAGGTGTTAATAAATCAAATGGACAACCTAATACACTTCCTGTTGTAAGAGATCAAAGTTATTGGACTTCTTCTTTAGGAGGATTTGGTGCTGTTGGAGAACAATTTGTTCAAGATGGTGGATGGTTACGTCTTCGTGAAGTAAGTTTATCTTATAAACTTCCACTAGATCAACTTGGTGTTAATTTTATTGACAACGCAGATATTAGTGTTTTAGGAAGAAATTTATGGTATCAATCTGATTATGATGGTATCGATCCTGAAACAAGTTTAACTGGTACAGGTAATGGTCAAGGTTTTGATTATTTCAATATGCCTTCGACTAAGTCAATTATATTCAAACTTAACTTAAACTTTTAATAAAATGAAAAAGAATATATTTATAATCGCTTTATTATCATTATCAATTAGCTTTAACTCATGTGAGAGCTTTTTAGCTGATGGTATAAACGTAGACCAAAATAAACCAAGTGTTGTACCTGTTAATGCTCAAATGCCACACATTGCTATTAATATAGCCAATGTTTATGGTGGAGATATTTCAAGGTTTGCTACTATGTTAAGTCAACAAGTAGAAGGAGTTGCAAGACAATGGAGTTCATTTAATCAGTATACTGGTTTATCTCCATTCCGTTTTGATACAGCTTGGTCAAACTGCTATGAAAATATCTTAATTGAAGTTCAGGCTATGACTAATGCTGCCGCAGAGGATAATTATAATCACTATGTTGCAGCTGGTAAAACTCTTGAAGCTTTTACTTTGCTTACAATGACAGACTTATGGGGAGATATTCCTTATTCTGAAGCTATCGCTGGATTTGAAAATATTAATCCAACATTCGATAGTAGAACAGGTGTTATATATCCAAAGGTGATGTCTTTATTAGATGAAGCGGCTAGTGGCTTTAATGCATCTAGTGGTGGTAAAGATCTAGGTTCAGATGATGTAATCTATGGAGGTAATATTTCTGGTTGGAAAAAAGCTGTTAATGCAATTAAAGCAAGAGCTTATTTACATAAAGGAGACTACTCTTCAGCGCTAAGTAATGCTAAAGCATCTTTCGGTTCTAGAGCTGATAATTTCAGTTTTAAATTTACAGCTGATGATCCTGCAAACTGGTGGAATTTTAATAATGACCGTACTGGTGATATTGAGTTCCATCCTACACTTAGAGCAATGATGGAAGGTTTAAATGATACTGCCAGACTTGCAATACTAGATCAAACCTTTATAACTAGTCATCCTTATTTAAGTGATGATTACAATCAAGGACTAGTTACTTATCGTGAAATGCAATTTGTAATTGCAGAAGCTCTTCATAGAACAGGTGGATCAGCTGCTGAAATAGAAACAGCTTATCTAAATGGAATTAAAGCTTCTTTTGAAGAAGTTGGAGCCACAACTGCTGATTATGACGCATATGTTGCACAAGCATCAGTTAACCCTGGAGCTGGAAATATAAAACTTGAAGAACATATTTTAACTCAAAAATATATCGGATTGTTTGTTGATCCTGAGGTTTTTAACGATCTTAGAAGAAACTCATTTCCTAAATTAACTCCAGTATCTGGTTCTCAATTACCAACAAGATTCCAGTATTCTAGTGATGAGTTATTATTTAATACTAACTCTCCTGCGGATGGAGCAACTACATTGTTCACTCCTACACTAAGCTGGAGCTTCTAATTTTTAGAAGATAATTATTTAAAAACCACCCAAATGGGTGGTTTTTTTTATATTAAATTTAAAATAATCAGTAAAGTGTCTATTTTGTTAATAATATCTTAACAAAAAAGGAATTTCGTAATAAAAATGATGATTTTTTGAATTATTCTCATTTAATGTATCTTTTGTTACTAATTTTTTGTATTTTACGCGCCCAAAAAACTAATTTAAATTTCATATATGAAAAAATTATTAATGCTAATTGTTGTTCTCTTTGCGGGAATTTCGGTCGCTTTTGCTCAAAAAACTTTGAGTGGAAACGTGGTTGATGACCAAGGGATACCCCTTCCGGGAGCAACAGTTCTAGAACAAGGAACTACTAATGGAGTTTCTACAGACTTTGATGGAAATTTTTCTATCGAAGTTTCTGAAGGAGCTGTTTTAATTATAAGTTTCGTTGGCTATTCAACCCAAGAGATTACTGTTGGGGCTGAAGACAATATAAGTGTTGCTCTAGAGGCAGGAAATGAACTAGAAGAAGTTATTGTAACCTCTCTGGGTATTACCAGAGAAAAACAAGCGCTTGGTTACGCAATTTCTGAAGTTGATGATACTGCTCTTGAACAACGAGCAGATGGTGATATTGGAAGAGTTCTTTCCGGTAAAGCATCTGGTGTCCAAATAACTAATCAAAGTGGTGTTTCAGGATCAGGGACAAATATTATTATCCGTGGTTTTAACACTTTTAGTGGTGGAAATCAACCCTTATTCGTTGTTGATGGTATTCCTTTTAGTAGTGAAACAAATGCTCAAGGAAATTTTCAAAACGGAAATAATGGTTCATCAAGATTTTTAGATATTGATCCAAATAATATCGAATCTGTTAATGTATTAAAAGGTCTTGCTGCTGCAACCCTTTATGGTTCTCAAGGTAGAAATGGAGTTATCTTAATAACTACCAAAGCTGGAAGTTCAAAAACTACTGAAGCAACTAAAACAGATATTACAGTTACTTCGTCATACTTCAACAATGAAATGGCTTCTATGCCTCAATATCAGGATTCTTATGGTAATGGTTTTGATCAAGCTTTTGGTTGGTACTATAGTAATTGGGGTCCAAGTTTTGAAGAAGGTGGTATCGCTGGATGGGGAAGACAACCTGCTCTTAATGGAAGTACTGATCTTACAAAATATGCTTTAAAACCTGGCTTTTTAAAACATCCATTTGTAACTGCTTCTGCTGCAACTGGACTTCCTGCTGCAGCTGCTGCTCAAGGAATTGATGAAAATACTCCTTATGAATGGAAAGCTTATGATAATAATAGATTTTGGAATACTGGAACTATTATTAACAATAACATTAACATTAGTAGCGGATCTGCTGATGGGAAAATTTCATACAATGTAAATTATGGTAATCTTCAAGATGAAGGTTTTACTCCTGGAAATAAATTAACTAGAGATGCTATAAGTTTTGGAGGTAGAGCAGAATTATCAAACAAATTTACAGTAAGAGGTACTTTAAACTATACTAATACATTATTCAAAGCTCCTCCTATTTCTGGAGGTGGTGGTAGTTCTCCATTAGGTGGAAGAGAGTCTGTATTTTCAAATATTTTCTTTACGCCTAGAAGTGTTGACGTTATGGGTCTTCCATATCAACACCCTGTTACTGGTGAGTCAACATACTATAGACAAAATAATGCTATTACTCATCCAATATGGACAACAGTTAATGCCAAATCTATCCAAGATACTCATAGAGTGTTTGGTGGAGCTACGTTATCATATGCAATTAATGATAATTTGAATCTTGCATATAGATATGGAGTAGATACATATAGCGAGGCTAATACTGAGTATACGAACAAAGGTGGTAAGATGGGAAGTGCGGTTAATAGAACTGGTACTTTAAACACATGGAATAATGTTAAAACAATTACTGACCACAATATCTCTTTAGCTGGTGATTATGATATTACTAGTGATATAGGATTAACTTTTGTAGTTGGAGCCACATCAAACAGTCAAGTTTTTGATCAAAATGGTGTTGCATCAACTGGACAACAAGTTTTTAATGTTTTAAGACATTTTAACTATGAAAATCAAGATGAAATTCAATACTATCAAAAAAGAAATGTTAGTGGAGTTTATGGTCAGGCTGAGGTTGATTACAATAGATTCGTTTATTTAACGCTTGCTGCTAGAACTGATTGGGTATCTAATTTATCTGAAGAAAATAGATCTATTACTTATCCATCTGCTAGTGTTTCATTTTTACCAACAAAGGTTTTTGAAGGACTTAAATCAAATTTAGTTAATATGTTAAAAGTAAGAGTTGGTCTTGGAGCTTCTGCAGATTTCCCATTTGGATACCCTGTTGCTTCTCGACTAAATCTTAATACTCAATCTTTTATTAGAAATGGTGCTGCTATAGTTGCTAACAGTTCAAGTTCTCAACTAGGAAATCCTGCTCTTAAACCTGAGAGAATGGATGAGTTAGAATTCGGTATAGAAGGAACATTCCTTAATCGTAGATTAGGTCTTGATTTATCAATTTATAATAAAGCAACTAAAGATCTTAGAATAGATAGACCACTTGATCCTGCTACTGGTTATACAACTACTGTAACAAATATTGGTAAAATTGAAAATAAAGGTGCTGAGGTAGACTTATCATTCATTTGGGTTCAAGCTAAAGAAAGAGGTGCTCTTGAGTGGACTTCAAATTTAAATTGGTCAACAAATGAAGCCAAAGTTGTAGATCTTGGTGAAGATACAGATTATATTACATATGCTGGTGGTTCAGGATATTATAACGTTGCAGCTCCTGGATACTCTCTTGGAACTATTGTAGGTTCAGCTATAGCGAGAGATGCATCTGGAAATTACAAAGTATTATCTAATGGTTTCTATGACATTAATTATGGAACAGATCCTGAGACAAATACTATTGGGGATGCTACTCCTAACTTCTTATTAAACTTTGGAAACAGAATTACTTATAAAGATTTTGCTTTTAACTTTTTAATTAGTCATGTTAACGGAGGAGATATAATGAGCATGACAACTAGTGTTTTACTTGGAAGAGGTCTAGTAGAAGATACAGTTGATAGAGAGCAGTCATTTATTTTACCAGGAGTTAATCCAAGTGGACAACCAAACACAACTCAAATTGTAAACTCTGATTTTTACTTTTATAATGTCCTTTATGGTCCTGGTGAAAATAGAATTTATGACGGAAGTGTCATAAGACTTCAAGAAGTTTCCTTAACTTATAATCTTCCTAAGAGTATATTAGATAGTACTCCTTTAGGAAGTTTAAGTTTATCAGCTTCTGGGTTTAACCTTTGGTATGATGCCTATAACACACCTGACTCGGTGAATTTTGATCCTAATGTTGCAGGTGTTGGTATTGGAAATGCTAGAGGTTTTGATTGGTTAAATGGACCTAGTTCAAAAAGGTACGGTCTTAGTCTTAAAGCAACATTTTAAAAATATATATTATGAAAAATATAAAATATACAATCATTTTAGCGTTTTCAATCTTAATGATGAATTCGTGTGAAACTACAGAAATGGGACTTGTAAATGATCCAAATTCATTAAGTCCTGATCAAGCTAATGCTGATTACTTTTTAAATTCAATTCAAGTTGATTTTGCTTATTTTGTCCATTATATGGGCTTAACTGGAGGATCGTTTACAAGAATTGATCAACTATCAAGTAGGACTTATTCTCAGTCTTATTCACCTGCTTCATTTGATTATGAATATTCTTTAGCATATCAAGCAATTGGTGAAGATGTAAGATTGATGAAACCTTTAGCAGATGAAGCTGGTCTAAGCTTTCATATTGGAATTACTCAAGTTTTTCAGGCATATATGTATGTTGCTATGGTAGACTTTTTTGATGCTATTCCATACAGTGATGCTTTACAAGCTGCAGAAGGTGTTTTAAACCCTTCTCCTACTAGTGGGCAAGCTGTTTATGATGCTGCAATAGGTCTTTTAGATTCAGCAATTGCTAATTTCGGTGATGCTGATGCACCTGCTCCTGCGGTAGACTTTTACTACGGTGGAAACAAAAGTAAATGGATAAAAGCAGCAAATTCAATTAAAAAGAAAATTTATCTGAATTTAGGTGATACTGGATCTTATAATGGAGTTTCAGATTATATTAAAACTCCAGCAGATGATTTTCAATTTAACTGGGGAAGTGCTTTAGTTCCAGCAAATAGTAGACATCCATTTTATAATAATTGTTATACTTCAACTGGAGCTGGAAGATATACTTCAAACTGGTTAATGAGTGTAATGCTTAATGCTTATGGTGGTGTTTCTGATCCAAGAATGAAGTATTACTTTTACAGACAAGTACCAGCCGCTCCTGGATATGGTATTGCACCAGAAGAACAAACATTAGAGTGTAGTCTATACTTACCTCCGCCACATTATGCAGCAACAAACGAACCGTTCTGTGCGCTTGTAAATGGTTATTGGGGTAGAGATCATGGAAATGATGCTGGTATTCCTCCTGATCCATTCTTAAGAACTCTATATGGTCTTTATCCTGCTGGTGGGAGATTTGATGATAACTCATTTGAAGCTACTGTTGTAGGTCAAGGAGAATCAGGTCAAGGGATAACTCCAGTAATGCTATCTTCATGGATTCATTTTATGAATGCTGAACTTGATGCGACAAATATGAAAGCTCATATAACTAGTGGAATTGAAGACTCTTTTAATAAAGTCACAAATTTCTTAGGATATGATCCTCCAAAACAGGATTTAGTTGACACGTATATGTCTCAATTTTCAGATGCCTTTGATGCAGCTAATACAGAAGGAAAATATAATATTTGGGCAACTGAGTATTTTATTTCAATGTATGGTAATGGATTGGATGCTTACAATTCTTATAGAAGAAATGGCTATCCAACTACAATTCAACCGAATTTAGAACCTGATCCAGGATCATTTCCAACAATCATGTATTATCCAGAAACTTTGACAGCTAGAAACCAAAATTTCACTCAAAGAGATAATCTTACAGGTAGAGTATTTTGGAATACTGGTGGAGCAACAAACCTTAAATAAATTTATTATGAAAAATTATATAAAAACAATTCTTTTAACATTTATGATCGGGTTTGTGTCTTCGTGTGAAGATCCAGATAACCCAATATATACTGTTTTAGAAGATTATACAAGTGGAGCAATTTTAAGAACCATTGAATTAGAAAGTGGAGAATTTAATAGCTATGATTTAAATTCATTTTTTGCTGCAACTATTGAAGAACAAGATGAACAAGATGGAGCATTGCTTCAGTCTGTAGATGTTTATGTTGGCTTTAAAGGAGCTGAAGCATTAATTGAAACTATTCAATCAAGTGCTTTTACAACAGGTCCATTTGGTCTTCCTAGAACAAGAATTCAAGTAACCCTTCAACAAGGTATAAATGCTTTAGGGCTGAGTTCTTCAGACTATACTGGTGGTGATTCAATGCCTATTAGATTAGCATTAAATTTAACTGATGGCAGAGTATTTAGTAGCCAAGATGCAGGAGGAGCCCTTCAAGGTTCTTTCTTTAATTCTCCATATGCATACAATACTGTTATTAAATGTATCCCTAATGCTCCTCAAGCAGGAACATATAAAGTGGATATGATTGATACTTATGGAGATGGTTGGAACGGCGCTAGTTTAGAATTTATTATTGATGGAGTAACAACTAAATTAGAAGTTACTGGTGCTCAAGGTGCTTCAAATAGTGAAACCGTTACTGTTCCTTCAGGGACAAGCTCTTTTGAAGTAATATTTAAAAGCGGTGCATGGGATAGTGAGATAAAATACACAATTACTTATTCAAAACTTGACGGAAGTAATACTCAAGTTGCTTTAAGTGATGGTCCTACACCTGCTGCAGATACTCCTAAAATATTTAGTATCTGTCAATAAAAAGATTATTTGATATAATCAAAAAAAGAGGCCTTTTTAGGCCTCTTTTTTTTAATTGCTTATGAATAACTCTTTAACTTCATTGGAAATACTATAACCCCTCCAAAACGTTTCTCCTCCTCCATCATAAAGCCAAACTACTTCTCCTTGATTAGTAACTTCCCAATAACCAAAGTCTCCTTCACATATTAATGTATTTCCATTAGAAAGCCTTACAGCTCCAGAGATTTTTCCATGAAACAAATCAGGGTTTGTGAAAGACCATAAAACATCTGGAAGTACTAATGTATCATTATCATCAAAAGAATTATAAGGAAGTTTTAATTCATAAACAATTGACTGTTCATCTTCAGATCCATTCATAAAAATTAAAAAATTTCCTTTTGTAATAGGATCTAACTCAACCAAATTTGGATGATGATTGTTAAAAAATAATCTTTCTCCTTCAGTTTTATATGCACTTGGATTTCCAAACCTATATTTTAAATCTCCAAGACTAGATGAAGAATTTTCATTAGAAACACTGTGATCAATAACCCAAACTTCGCTATAAAAATTTACACTTAAATAAATTAAATCATTATTAGAATCATAATAAATTCCATTAGCATGCATTATATCACCATTTTCTTTTGGGTTATAATTAAAATCAATTTTGCCAAACTCTGATGACACATTTCCGTAATTTGGAAGATTTACATCTTGATCTTGAACTTTATGCTCCCAGCTTCTCCATTGCCAAACTATTTCATTTGTTGATGGATTAATTTCTACTATTTTTTCAGCAAAAAGATCTGATTCTCTCTTAATTGCATTATCTAATGCATCCTGCAATAAAACTCTTTCCCAAACTAAAGTAAGAATATTACCATTAGGTAAAATTGTAAAATCATGATGCATTAATTCATTTTCAGAATTAATAGAATATTCCCATATAAGATCTCCATTTAGATTATATTTTTTCAAAACACCTCCAAAACCTCCAAAATTAAAAAAAGTCTGATCTGGTTTAAAGATACCTATAACACTTCCATCAGTCAATAACTCTAGATCATTACCTAATTTAGAATCAAAATTCCATGTTTTAATTCTATTCCCTTCTTTATCAATTAAATAAGCAGTTGTAGCGCCATTTTCAATTATAAATATTGAATTATTATCAATTTTTTTTGGTTCATATTTAGTAATTTCAGAAGCAACAATAGGATATGTTTTGAAAACTGCGACTATATTTATGTCTTTATTTAAATCAAAAATTAATGGATTTTCATCACTAATAATATCACCTTCCCAGTGATCAAAATAATTACCTTCTTCAGGAGTTGCAGTAAGAGTAAATGAATCAGTTAAATTATATATCCCACTCTCTTTATCTATAGTTCCATTTCCAGAAACACTCAATTCTACATTATAAATGAGTTCTTTTAAATCTTCACTTTCTTTTTTACTACAACTAAGAAAAATTAATATAAAAAAAAGACGTAAAAAAAATTTCATTTACTATAAATATAAATATAATCATCAAATTGCACTAAATTGTAAACAACTATAAAATGAAAGAATATCTAAATATTTATGGAATAAGATCAATTATTGAAGCTATTGATAAAAAAATTAATATTGATAAAGTTTGGTTGTTAAAATCTCAAAAAAGCACCCTTTTTAATCATTTATTTTCATTAATAAATACTAATAAAATTGCATATTCATTTATTCCAAAAGAAGGTTTTGAAAAATTTTCAAAAAAAAATTTTCAAGGAGCCGTTGCAAGAATTTCTCCTGTTAAAATATTTGATTTTGAAAAAAAATTAGAAGAAATATTAGAAAATAAAAAAAGTCCTTTAATAATTTTACTTGATGGTATTACTGATACAAGAAATTTTGGAGCTATAATTAGGACGGCAGCTGCAACAAATGTAGACACAATAGTAGTTTCAACAAGCAATAGTGCTCCTATAAATAATGATGTAATTAAAACTTCAGCTGGAGGTGTTTTTAAAACACCTATATCAAAAGTAGATAACCTTAAAGATGCCATCTATTTACTTAAATCTAATAATATTGATATAATTGCAATTACTGAAAAAGCTAAAGACTTAATTTACAATTATAAACTTAATAAACCCGTATCTATCATATTAGGGGCTGAAGACAAAGGAATAAGCAAAGGAATTCTAAAAATAATAGATAATAAAGTCAAAATCCCAATGAAAAAAACAGCTGATTCCCTAAATGTTTCTGTAGCATGTGGAATTGCTTTATATGAAATTATTAGACAGAGACAATAATTAAATAAGATAATCTACTATATTTAATTTATGAATATTCCACTTGCAGAAAGAATAAGGCCTAAATCTTTAGAGCAATTTTATGGTCAAACTCATCTTTTAGGAGAAAAGGGTATTCTTACCAATATTATAAAAAATAATTCCTATCCTTCAATGATTTTTTGGGGCCCCCCAGGAACTGGAAAAACTACATTAGCTAATCTTATAGCTAATGAAAGTAAAAGACCTATATTCAAAATTTCAGCTATTAACTCAGGTGTTAAAGAAATCAGAGATATAATTAATAAAACTAATACCTCTAATGGTTTTTTTACTAATAAAACTCCAATTTTATTTATTGATGAAATTCATAGATTTAGTAAATCACAACAAGATTCTCTTCTTGGAGCAGTTGAAAAAGGTATTATTACTTTAATTGGCGCAACCACTGAAAACCCTAGTTTTGAAGTTATCAGTGCTCTACTTTCTAGATGTCAAGTTTATATTTTAAATCCACTCAATGAAAATGAATTACAATCCATAATTAATAATGCTATAACAAATGATTCTTTTTTAAAAAACAAAAAAATTAAAATTGAAGAAAAAGACCTTTTAATAGAGCTTTCAGGAGGTGATGCAAGAAAAATGTTATCTATTCTAGAATTAGTTATTGAAAACAATCCAAACAAACACAAAATAACCAATAATCTAGTAATGGATTGTGTTCAAAAAAAGAATTTTCTTTTTGATAAAAATGGAGAATATCACTATGATACTATCTCTGCATTTATTAAGTCTATAAGAGGTAGTGATCCTAATGCTTCAGTTTATTGGTTAGCAAGAATGATTGAAGGTGGAGAAGATATAAAATTCATTGCAAGAAGAATGATTATTCTTGCAGCTGAGGATATTGGATTGGCTAATCCAAATGCTCTTATTTTAGCTAATTCTACTTTTCAATCGATAAATACAGTTGGTCTTCCAGAAGGAAGGATTATTTTAAGTCAGTGTGCCATATATTTAGCTACTTCGCCAAAAAGTAATTCTGCATACAGAGCTATAAACAATGCACAAGAAAATATAAAGAAGACTGGAAACTTATCTATACCTCTTCATCTAAAAAATGCACCTACAAAATTAATGAAAGAATTAAATTATGGAAAAGGATATTTATATCCACATGATTTTGAAAATAATTTTATTAATCAAGACTTTTTACCTGATCAAATAAATAAAGAAATTTTCTATAACCCTGGAAATAATATTAAAGAATCAAAAATTAAAAAATGGTTGAAAGAAAACTGGAAAAATAAATACAATTATTAATTATTCTTCCAAAAGAAAGGTGTAATTAACATCAGTACTGTAAAAAGTTCTAAACGTCCTAATAACATAAGAAATGAAGCCCAATACTTTCCTATAGTAGGAAGAGAAGCATAATTTGAAGAAGGGCCAAAATCTCCTATTGCTGGACCTATATTTCCTAAACTAGCAGCTGATACTCCAAATGCTGACTGATAATCTAATCCTAAAGCACTAAAAATAAGGGCTCCAAAAGCAAATAACAACATATATAAA
>CAYUZY010000030.1:0-17682 GCA_964448645.1 uncultured Flavobacteriaceae bacterium | reverse complement strand
ATGTTAAAAAATGGAAAAGGAACCGATTTCATTGTTAATGAAATAAAATTTAATGTATCAATTCCTGATCAGTATTTTTTAAAGTCAACTTTAAAAGAATAATTTTTAGTTTTGACTTAAAATGAATTTAATAGTTTTTGTATTATTGTAACTTATTAATCATAAATCAATTTAAAATGAAAAAATTATTATTTCTATTATTAATTCCTTTTTCAATTTCTGCTCAATTGGTTAGTGCTGATTTTGTAGTAATTAATGAGGGTATGGATGCAAGTTACCATGATCTTGAAAAAATTTGGAGTGTTTATCATATGGAGTCGATAAAAAAAGGTGAAAAAGTAGCTTGGTCAGTTTGGAAAAGAACTTCTAGAGAGGGAGATAATGAAAGAGCTGCAGACTATGTTATTTTTAATCAATTTTCTTCAAAAGATCAATATGATAAAATGATGAATAATTTTGACATGAAAAAAGTTACTTCAACTATAAAAAAAGGACTTAAAGGTAAAATGTCATCATCAAAGATTAACAGAATTCTAAACAAAAAAATTAAAAAAGAAGTCAGAAATTATACGCTTCAACTAGTAGATGCTTTTCCTTTAATGGGAGGTGATATAAAGGTTGGAGACAAAATGAACTTTGCAACTATGATTCAAAAGGATGAGAATTATGAAGAATATGAATCTAAAGTTTGGAAACCAGCTTTCCAAAATGAAGCTTTAAGAGGCAATTTCAGATGGTGGGCTTTAACTAGAATAACTGATCGTAATGAAAAGGCATTTAAACCTCCAACCCATTTAGTTTGGAATATTGGTGTTGAAAATGCAAAAGATTTTTTACCTGTTAGTGATTTTGTAGATCAAGAAATGAGAGATTTAAGAGATTCATACAGAGAAATGGGAAATACTCAAGAATTAACTTTAGTTTATACTTCTAATAACTAAGGCTAAATTTATTTTTAATTAAAAACCCTTTCTTAAATGAGAGGGTTTTTTTTATGCTATTTATTTGGTAATCCAGGTGTTGGATTTTCATAAAACACCCAAGAATCTAGATTATTCGAATCTCTACCCATTGAAATATCTGTTGTTTGACTTTCATATGTATAAGAATCAACGACAGTTACTCCATCAGATTCCATTAAAATTATAGACTCTCCACTTCCTTTTAGTTTTTTGCTTAAATGAAGAACACCTTGTTCTTGATCATCATCACACCAAAGTATTAAATATCCTCCTGGAGGAATTGTAGTTTTACTTGAATCAGTGTTTGGAATTAAGTAAGGTTTTTCGTCATTAGGAGTATCAGTAAAATACATACCGCCAATATCTATAGGTAAACTAGAGTCATTATATAGTTCAACCCAATCATCATAGTCTCCTTCTTCATCAGTACAGCAAAAATCATTACTTGCAAGAAATTCATTAATTATTAATCCTCTACCTTCATTATCATCAGACTTACTACAGTTGAAAAAAATCAGTAATACACTTATAAAAAAAATAACAGACTTTTTCATTATAATATGTTATGGTTATTATTCAAAATTATAATTTATAAATTTTATTGGCAATTAATTTGCCAATATTATTTCCAATAGCAATACCCATTCCCCCGAGCTTAACACCACAATAAAGATGATCAGAAATTTTCTTTACAATAGGCTTTTTATCATTTCCCATTCCCATAATTCCACTCCATTTTTGTTCAATTTTAAAATTGGTTTCAGGAAGAATAGAATTTTTTAAAAGATCTAATAATTTTTCTTGAATTTTTTCATTAAAACCAATTTTAGTTGTTTGTTCTCCTTTTTTATCTAGATGCCTTCCTCCCCCTAGTAATATTCTATTGTCAATATTTCTAAAGTAATAATAACCTCTATCTATATGAAATACCCCTTTTATTTTAAGGTTTGAAATAGATTTAGTAATTATAACTTGAGCTCTTGCAGGACTTAAATCAACATCAATTAGTTTTTTTGAAAAACCATTAGTAGTTATAATTACTTTTTTTGCATTTATTTCAAAACCATCTTTAATTTTAACCTTTCCATTATCATAAACTTTTTCAACAGTTACTCCATTAATTATTTTCCCGCCTTTTCTTATAGTTTTTGAAATTAATGAGCTCATCATTTTGCCAACATCAAGTTGTGCTTCAAAAGGATTGTAAATACATTTATTTAAAATATTTTTAAAATCATAAGGGGTATCTATAATTGAAAAAACATTTTTTTTAAAGATGGGATATATAATTTTATTTATAAATTTTATGTTTTTACAACAATTATCAAACATTTTTTTTTGATCATTAAAAAATAATTCAAATCCTCCGTAACATTTATAGCCGATATTTTTATCTCCAAGATTTTTTCTAAGTAATTTAAGACCATTCCAGCGAGACTTTATTAAAGAAACTACTTCAGTTTCATTCAAATTTGCAAGGTCGTCTAATATTTCAGAAGGACTTCCAAAACAAGCAAAACCAGCATTTTTTGTACTTGCTCCTTGAGGAAGAAATCCCTTTTCAAGAATTAAAAGGTTTTGATTAGGATCTTTTTTAAGAATTTCTATTGCAGAAGATAACCCTACAATTCCAGATCCTATAATTAATGTATCAATACTATTAAACCATTCTTTTTTTTCCCAGTAACTTAAATTCATAGTCTAAAATAGTATTAATCTTATAAAGAGTTATAATTAATTAAATTTGAATATTATATAATTGATCTTTTTTAAACATTAATAATTTAATGGAAAAGCTTTTAATAGAAGAATTTGGAATAAACCCAATTGAGATCATTAGAATAAATGGTTATGATAATTTAAATTATTTAATTAAAACTAATTCTAAAAATTACATTTTAAAAACTTACGATGATCTTTCTTTAATTGATTTAATTCAATCTGAAACAAAAGCTTTACTTTTTTTAAATGATAATTTATATCCTAAACCTGTTCCTTTTTTAAATGGTGAAAATGTCAGAATAATTCAAATTAATGGAACTTCAAAAATTTGTAGACTTTTATCTTATTTAGAAGGAAAGTTTCTAGGAGAGATTAACCAAACAAAAGGTTTAATAAGATCATTTGGAAAATCATTAGCAAGACTTAATAAAAGTCTTTTTGATTGGACAGATATTCATATAAAATCAAGACAATCGGAATGGGATATGCAACAATATGTAGTTTCTAAGAATTATTTGAATGAGATTTCATCTAAAAAGGTTCGGAAAATTATTCATTATTTCATGAATCAATATGAAGAAAATGTAGTTCCTTTTTTTTTAGACCTTAGAAAATCTACTATTCATAATGACGCAAATAATTGGAATATATTATTTATAGGGAATGATGTTTCAGGAGTTATTGATTTTGGAGATATTTCACATTCTCATTTAATAAATGAATTGGCTATAGCCATTTCATATACTTGTTTTAATAAGGATAATCCTTTAGAATGGGCTTTAGTTCTTTTAGAGTCTTATAATAAAATTTTACCTCTTGAAACAAAAGAGATTGAAGTTTTGTATTACTCCATTGCGATGAGATTATGTATTAGCATTAGTAATTCTAATCATTATCAAAAACTTTTTCCAGAGAATAAGTACATCTCAATTAGTCAAAAACCTGCTATTGAATTACTTTGGAAATGGATTAAAATTAATCCAGTTGAAGCTGAAAATAAATTTAAGGAAACTGTTGGAATGAAAGTTGAAAAAACTAAATCATTAAAGGAAATGGTTAAAGGAAGGAAAACTTATTTAGGGTCAAATATTTCTTTGTCATATGATAATCCGATTTTTATGAATAAAGCTGTGTTTCAATATATGTATGATGTTTATGGTAATACTTATTTAGATGCTTATAATAATATTCCTCATGTGGGCCATTCTCATCCATTGGTTGTTGAAGCTTCTAAAAAACAAAGTTCTGTTTTAAACACAAATACTAGATATTTATATGAGTCTTTGGAAGAATATTCTGAAAAATTAATTTCACTTTTTCCTAAACAATTAAACAAAGTTTTTTTTGTTAATTCAGGAAGTGAAGCAAGTGATTTGGCTATTAGAATGGCTAGATACCATACAAAAAATGAATCAGTTGTTGTTATTGAAAATGGTTACCATGGCCATACTCAAACAGGTATAAATATTAGTGATTATAAGTTCAATAGCAAAAAGGGAACAGGTCAGAAGGATTATATTTTGAAATTGGAGATACCAGATACTTTTAAAGGAAAGTATAAATTTGATGATAAGGATGCGGGCTTAAAGTATGCAAATGATGCCAAAAAAAAATTAAATAATTATAAAAAATCTATTGCTGCATTTATAAGTGAGCCTATACTTAGTTGTGCAGGACAAGTTCCACTTGCTAAGAATTTTCTAAAAAATTTATACCCAAAGATTAAGGAAAAGGGAGGGGTATGTATATCTGATGAAGTTCAAACAGGTTTTGGTAGATTAGGGAAGTCTTTTTGGGGTTATGAATCTCAAGAAGTTGTTCCAGACATAATAGTTTTAGGGAAGCCCATGGGAAATGGACATCCTATAGGCGCTGTAATAACAACTTCTGAAATTGCAAACTCTTTTTCAAAAGGGGTAGAGTTTTTTAGTTCTTTTGGAGGAAATCCAGTTTCATGTAAAATAGGGTTGTCTGTATTAAATATTATTAAAACAGAAAATCTTCAAAAAAATTCTGAAGAAGTAGGAAATTATTACAAGAAGTTATTGCTTGATTTGAAAGAAAAACATTCATCTATTTTTGATGTTAGAGGTTCAGGCTTGTTTTTAGGTATTGAATTTTTTAATCCAAATAATATGAAACCTGACAGCTATATAGCTGAGCTTTTAAAAAATGAATTAAAGAATAATGGGGTTTTAGTTGGAACTGATGGTCCTTATAATAATGTGATAAAATCAAAACCTCCTTTATGTTTTTCAAAAAAGAATGCCAAAGAAGTTGTTGAAAAAATGGATATGATTTTAAAGAAAATTAATTAGTCAATTGATGACCAATAGGCTAAGTATATAAACAATAATTGGAAAGGAGCTCTAATTATTGCAGTTTCTTTAGTTATGTTTAGAGCCATTTGTGCTGTTTCACTTAAAATTAAATGAATATTAGCTGGAAAAACTGCAATTAGTAATAGTATTAACCCCCAAGAAGATAATTTTCGATATTTAGTTATAAGACCTAAACCAAAAAGTATTTCAAAAAAACCACTTATATAAACTAATTCAAGGTGCCAGTTTAAATATAGAGGCATAATAGCTAAAAAATAATTAGGTTCAGTGAAATGTTTTATTCCTACATATATATAGAAAAATGACATTAAATAGATAGTGATTTTTTTAAACATTTGTATTATTTTTATACATACTATTAAAATTTAACATTTATTAATATAAAATCAAATTTATATATTGTGGAATATAACTTTAAAAGTTATTATAATTAAGTTTAATATTGAAATTTTTCTATTGTTTTAGAACAAAATTTTTTACATATGAGTAGAGTTTTTTATTTATCTATTGTTGCAGCTTTAGCTGGTTTTATTTTTGGTTTTGACACTGTTGTTATTTCAGGTGCTGATAAAAAATTACAGTCTTTATGGGGTTCTTCAGATTTTTATCATGGAGCAGTTGTTATGGCAATGGCTCTTTGGGGAACAGTTTTAGGGGCTTTAGGAGGAAGTTTTCCTACCAATAGATTTGGAAGGAAAAATACTTTACTTTTAATAGGAATATTATATACTATATCAGCATTAGGCTCTGCATTTGCAAACAGTTCTGAATTTTTTGCTTTTTCTAGATTTATTGGAGGAATTGGTATTGGAATTTCAACAATTGCAGCTCCAGCATATATTTCTGAAATTTCTCCTTCTAGTAAAAGAGGAAGTTTAGTTGGACTTTACCAGTTTAATATAGTTTTTGGAATTTTAGTAGCCTTTTTATCAAATTATTTTTTGAGTAATATGGGAGAAAACTCATGGAGATGGATGATGGGAGTTGAATTTTTTCCAGCTATTGTTTATACAGTTTTGGTTTTTAATATACCTAAGAGTCCAAGATGGTTAATTCAAAAAGGGGAAATAGAATTGGCAAATAAAGTTTTAAATGAAATTTCCCCAAATGAAAATATTGAAGAATTAATAAGTGATATTTCCAATGAAAAAGTTGATTCCAGCGAGAATATTTTTCAATTAAAATATAGATTTCCCCTTTTACTTACTTTTTTTATTGCCGCTTTTAATCAACTATCAGGGATAAATGCTTTTTTATATTATGCTCCTAGAATATTTGAAGAGGCAGGGTTAGGTGAAAGTACCGCTTTGTTAAGTTCTATAGGTATAGGGCTGGTAAATCTAATTTTTACTTTTATTGGAATTTCATTAATTGATAAATTAGGCAGAAAGCAATTGATGTATTTTGGATCTTTTGGTTATATAATTTCATTATCCTTGGTTTCAATTGCATTTTTTTTCAAACTGAATCCGATTTTAATTCCAATTTTTTTATTTGTTTTTATTGCTTCACATGCTATTGGTCAAGGAACAGTAATTTGGGTATTTATTTCTGAAATTTATCCTAATCATTTAAGAAGTTCTGGACAATCGTTTGGATCTTCTGTCCATTGGGTTCTTGCTGCAATAATCCCTTCCATGATTCCTATATTATTCTCAAGTATAGGTGCAGGTTTTGTTTTTTCTTTCTTTTCATTTATGATGTTTCTTCAATTAATATTTGTGTATTATTTGATGCCTGAAACTAAAGGAATTTCTTTAGAAGAATTAAGCAAAGTTTTAACTAAAAAAAGTGATATAAAAAAACCTTCATAATTTATGAAGGTTTTTATTAAGAGGTTTATGGTTATAAACCTTGAAATACAATTTTTTATCATGCATGCATGATAATTTAGTAAAGATAAAAAAGTTTTAAAAAGCAACCTATTTTTGATTTGAAATATTTTAAATAAATAAAGTATATTTAAATAAATTAAAAAATTATGATACGTAAAATAACTTTAGCAGAAAATGAAATTCCGGATAAGTGGTACAATATTGTTGCAGATATGCCAAACAAACCTCTTCCGCCATTAAACCCAGGAACTCTTGAACCAATTGGACCAGAAGCTTTAGCTCCTTTATTTCCAATGGAATTAATTAAACAAGAAGTATCTCCTGAGAAATGGATTGATATTCCAGATGAGGTAAGAAATATATATTCAATGTGGAGACCAACTCCATTATTTAGGGCTTATAATCTTGAGAAGGCATTAGATACACCAGCTAAAATTTATTATAAATATGAAGGAGTTAGCCCAACAGGATCCCACAAGCCTAATACTGCAGTTGCTCAGGCCTACTATAATAAGCAAGAAGGAGTAAAGAAAATTACTACCGAAACTGGTGCAGGTCAATGGGGAAGTGCTTTGAGTTTTGCTTGTCAACATTTTGGAATTGAATGTGAAGTTTTTATGGTAAAGTTATCATATGAACATAAACCATATAGAAAAATTATGATGAATACTTGGGGAGCTAAAGTTCACCCATCTCCATCAAATGCAACAGAAGTTGGCAAAAAAATATTGGCCCAAGACCCTAATACTACTGGCTCTCTTGGAATAGCTATATCTGAGGCAATAGAGGTAGCAGCAAGTGATGAACATACAAAGTATGCTTTAGGAAGTGTTTTAAATCATGTAAAACTTCACCAAACTATAGTTGGACAAGAGGCTTTAAAACAAATGGAAAAAGCAGGAGACCTTCCAGATATTGTTATTGCTCCATTTGGTGGAGGTTCTAATTTCTCTGGATTAGCATTTCCTTTTTTGAGGCTGAATTTAGAAGAAGGAAAATCTATTAGGTGCATTGCTAGTGAGCCTTCTTCATGCCCTAAATTAACAAGAGGGATTTTTCGATATGACTTTGGAGATACAGTTGGAATGACACCATTACTTCCGATGTATACTTTAGGTCATGATTTTGTTCCAGCTCCAATTCATGCAGGGGGACTGCGTTACCATGGAGCAGGTGTTATTGTAAGTCAATTATTAAAAGATAAAATTATAGAGGCAACATCTCATGATAACTTAGAGGTGTTTTCAGCAGGGGTTAAATTTGCTAAGGCAGAAGGCATTGTTCCAGCTCCTGAAGCAACTCATGGAATTGCAACAGCAATTCATGAAGCTGAAATTTGTAAAAAAGAAGGAAAAAGTAAAACAATATTGATCAATTTGTGTGGTCATGGTAATTATGATATGAAAGCTTATGAGGATTATTTTGAAGGGAAAATTGTTAAACATGAGTTATCGGACGAAGAAATTAAAGCTTCACTAGACAAACTTCAAACACCTACCATTCCATAAATTAAGATTCAAATAGAATTAATAACTGGTTATTAAATTTTACTTTAATGAAGATTGATTTCTTTAAAGTTATTCTTAAAAAAAGATTTCCTTTGGAAATTAGTAGAGGGGTTAGATCAAATTCTGAAAATCTTTTTGTAAAAATTGAAAAGAACGGTTTGGTGGGATGGGGAGAATCGGCTCCTGGAGAATCTGAAGGAGCATCAAGTGTTGATGAAGTAAAAAAACATTTAGAAATTTTTATTAAAACTGGAATAAAAGGAAATTCTATTTCATCTTTATATGATCGGTCAAAAGAGATGGGTATAGCGCCTTGTGCTTATGTAGCAATAGATACAGCTCTTTGGGATTTGAAAGCTAAAGAAGTAGGCCTTCCTTTATATAATCTATTGGGATTTCCTAAGCCTTCTGTTCCAAGTTCAGTTACTTTAGGGATTAATCCTCCTATGGTTATTAAAGAAAGGATACCAATTATAATGAAAGGAAAATCAATTAAATCATTAAAAATAAAATTGGGTTCCCCATATGGAATAGAAGCTGATATGGAAATGTTTGAGCAAGTTTTAGAAAGCACAAAAAATTTTCAAGTTAATCTTCGAGTTGATGCAAATGGAGGTTGGAATGTTCCAGATGCTATTAAAATGTTAAAATGGTTGGCTCAAAGAAATGTTGATTATATTGAACAACCTTTAAAAGAAGGACAGGAAAAGGATTTAAAATATCTTTTTAAAAATAGACCTTTACCTATTTATGTTGATGAGTCATGCAGGTTTTCAAGTGATATATTTTCATTTAATAAGTATGTAGATGGAGTTAATATGAAACTAATGAAATGTGGAGGAATTACTGAGGCATTGAGAATTATTGATACTGCAAAGTCTTTAAAACTAAATACTATGATTGGGTGTATGAGTGAATCTTCAATAGCAATAGCTGCAGCGGCTTCTATTTCAGGAGTAATTAATCATATTGACTTAGATTCACATTATAATTTGAACCCTGACCCTTCAGATGGAGTGAAAATGATCAATGGAATAACAACTCCAAAATATGTTCCTGGACATGGCGCTAAATTAAAATCAGAATTTTATGCTTAATTCAAAAGATAAGGTTGCTATATATATGGAATCTAATCTGGACAGTGATTATGGAAAAATGGGAATGGGTGTTATTCGATATCTTACCAATAAAATTACTTGTGTAATAGATTCTAATCATGCAGGAAAAAATATTCAATTGTTTATTAGAACCAATAGAAATATTCCAATAGTTCAATCACTTGAAATAGCTATAGAAAAAAAATCATCAGTTTTAATTTTAGGGATTGCCCCATCAGGCGGAAAAATCCCGAAGGAATGGAGCCCTATAATAGAAAAAGCATTAAAAAGTGGATTATCTATTGTCAATGGGTTACATGAATTATTATTTCCTTCCTGGAAGGATTTAATTAAAAAAAATAAAAATCAATGGATTTGGGATGTAAGAATGCCTTTATTTGTTCCTGAAATTTCCACAGGAAAAGCAAGTAAATTAAAAAATAAAAGAATTTTATTTATTGGAACTGATATGGCCGTTGGGAAAATGACAGCAGCTCTTGAAATATATAGTTTTTTAAATAAAAAAAGAGAAAGTGTTGGTTTTGTTGCAACTGGACAGATTGGAATTACATTAACGGGAAAAGGAATTCCTCTAGATGCCTTTAAAGTTGATCATGCGTGCGGAGCTGTTGAAGCCGCTGTTATAGAAAATTCTAAAAAGGGAATTGTTTTAATTGAGGGTCAAGGGTCTTTATTACACCCTGGAAGTACTGCTACTCTTCCACTTATGAGGGGTTCCTGTCCTACTCATTTAATTCTTTGTCATAGAGCAAACAAGAAGACATTAAGAAGTCCAAAAAATATTAAAATTCCAGATCTTAAAGAGTTTATTAATTTAAATGAATTATTAACAACAGTTTCTGGGACTTTTCCAAAAGCGAAAGTAATAGGAATAGCTTTAAACACATCTCACCTAAGTCATGATAAAGCTATTTTAAGTATTAATCAATTGGAAAAAAAGTTAAATATAGACACTACTGATGTTGTAAGATTTGGACCAGATAAATTAGCTAAAGCAATCTTAGAAATTTAATACATCTTTTTCCTGTCTACCAGGTTTAAAAGAGTTTTATTTTTGTTTAACCTTTCATAATTTTCCATTACTTGTCTTACTCCTTCATCTGAATATGATAAACTAGCAATATGAGGAGTTATTTTAACTTTAGGATGAGACCAAAGAGGACTATCTTTTGGTAAAGGTTCTTCTTCAAAAACATCTAAAAAGGCACCACTAAGTTTTCCAGTATTAATAGCTTTAATTATATCTTTCTCAACTTGGACTTCTCCTCTAGAAACATTAATTAAATATGTTTGATGGCTTAGTTTTTGAAAGAAATTTGTGTTTAATAAGTTTTTTGTTTGGGGAGTTAAGGGAACAGTACATATTAAAACATTAATATTATTCAAAAATGAAGATAAAGAATTACCATAGAAGGATTTAAAAGGAGTAGATTTTTTGTTCTTACTATACCCAAAAACATTAAAGTCTAAATAGTGTAATTTTTTTGCTACATCCATTCCTAAATGACCAATACCTAAAATTCCTATATTAAGATCTCTTTCATTAATTTCAAATTGAGCCCAATGTTTATTTTTTTGAGCATAATCATAATCATACCAATTTCTATGGTAATTTAAAACAGCCATTATAATATAGTTACTCATGGAAAAAGCCATTTGTTTGTCCACAATTCTACACAAGGGTATTTTAAAAGGAATGGTTTTATCAGAGATAACATTATCAACCCCTGCTCCCATTGAAATGATTAATTTAAGGTTCTTAAATTTAGAGAGAACGCCATGTTTTTGTTTCCATACCATGGCAACTGTTACTTGATCAGGATTTTCGGTTTTATCTCCAATTATAATGGGAATTTTTGGAAAAAGCTTTTTAAAGCTTTCATTCCATTTTTTTGCAGGTATTTCAGGGGCAATAATTACAAATTTCATGAATAATTAAATTTATTTAAATATTGTTTTAAAGTTAAAATTATTTACAATGATGATCAGCAGCTTTTGTTGCTATTTGTTTATTTGGTTTTATGTTTACTTTATATCCAAGAGAGTTTGCCCAGCCCTTTGCAGCTGAAATTAATTTGTGGGATTTAAAGTTTTCATCGCCATTATAATCCATATCTATTTCAACTTTAACACTAATTTGTTTGGTTAACCACTCAGCAGCATCAATACTATCTTCAGCTTCTTTCCATAATCTTGTCCACATATCATTTATAATTGAGACTTTCTTTTTATTAAGAATATAGTGAACTCCTCTAGTTCCTAACTTATAAGCTATTACAGTCGCATAAAAAGTTTTTTTACCAACACTTTGAGAGTCTGATCCAATATGTATTTCAGCGTAAGGATATTTTTTTATTATTTCTATAGTATGCTGAAGAGGATCAATAACCTTTCCTTTTATGTCTTTAAATAACTTCATTATTTAAAACTAAAATAAAAATATTATTTTGGTATATAGTTGTACTAATTTTTAATATATCTTGTCAAATTCATATTTTTATTTTGCTTTAGCAGTTGGAGTAGCCCTAGGCGCTTGGGGTTCTTATTTGGCTGATAAAAGAAATAGATCTAAAAATCTAGGATTTTTATTAGGATTCTTATTTGGGGTAATTGGTTTAATTATTATAGTATTATTGGGTAATAAGAAAAATCAAGATTTTTCTGGAGGCCAGAAAAATTGAATTTTTTTATTTAAACTTGAATTTAAGGAGTAATATACAGGACAAGTTAAAGCCGCTTTTTCTAAAATTTTACGGATTTTTTTATCAAACACTTTTTTAAAATAAACAGATATTATAATAGAGTCAATTCTTCTTGGATTTTCACCCATTATTTTTTTTACTTCTGCATTTGTATCTCTAATATCAATTTTTAATTGTTTTGCTTTAATACCCATTATAGTTAGAAGACAAGAAGCTAATGCAGTCGCAACAGTATCAGTTGGAGAAAAAGCCTCTCCTTTCCCATGATTATCAACAGGAGCATCAGTTATTATAGAGCTATTTGATGCAATATGGGTACATTGAGTTCTTAATTCTCCTATATATTTAACTTTACTGGTCAAATTAATACATTTTAAATTTATTAATCTTTATTAAAAATAAGTAACTTTAAATTCAAACAAACAATTTAATTAACAAACATTAATTATATGAAATTAAAATTAGTAGTAAAAGTATTATTTTATATAATGTCAATATTATCTTTTACAGTTGTAATACTTATGTATACTAATTTAAGTTTTATTGATTGGCCCTATTTGTGGGCGGGTATAATTTTTTTTTTAACCCCGTTGTTTTTAAATTTTAATAAATAGTTTAAAATGAAAAAATTAATATTTAGTTTAATAATTTTCGTCTCTTTTACAAAAAATTATAGCCAAAGCAAAATTTCTTTAAAAAAGCATTTGATTTCAAATATTGAAGATCAAAAACAAGATTTAATTAAAATTAGTGATAAGATATGGGCTGCAGCAGAAATTGCCTTTCAAGAGGAGATTTCATCTAAAACTTTAATTGATTATGCTAAAATTAATGGATTTGAAGTTGAAGTTGGTGTTGCTGAAACCCCAACAGCATTTGTAGCTTCTTATGGTTCGGGAAGACCTATAATTGGAATACTTGGTGAGTTTGATGCTCTTCCAGGGATTTCACAAAAAGCTATTCCAGAAAAGATGGCACTTGAAGATGGAGCAGCTGGTCATGGTTGTGGTCATAACCTTTTTGGAACAGCTAGCTTAGGAGCTGCTGTAGCAATAAAAAATCTTATTTCTTCGGGAAAATTGAAAGGAACTGTTAAATTTTTTGGAACACCTGCTGAAGAAAAATATTTTGGGAAATTATGGATGGCAAGAGAAGGTCTTTTTGATGATTTAGATATATGTGTTGATTGGCATCCATCAGATAATATTGAAGCAGATGTTCAGAGCTCTTTAGCATTAATTGATTTTAAGGTAGAGTTTTATGGGCAGACAGCTCATGCGTCTGCTGATCCATGGAACGGAAAAAGCGCCTCAGATGCTCTTGAGTTATATACTCATGGGATTAACATGTATAGAGAACATGTTAAACCTACAGTTAGAATTCATTATCATATTCAAGATGGAGGACAAGTGGTTAATGTAGTTCCTGACTATTCTCGAATATGGGTTAGAGTTAGAGATATAAAAAGAGAGGGAATGAATGAAGTTTATGAGCATGTAAAGAAAATGGCTGAGGGAGCTGCTATTATGGCTAATGTTGATTATAAAATTAATTTGATTTCTGGAATTCATGAAATTCTTCCAAATAGAACTGGAGGAATTGCAGTTCAAAAGAATTTAGAATTTCTAGGTGACATAAAATATTCTGATGAAGAGAAAGATTTTGCATATAAGATTCAAGAAGCTACAGAAAAGCCTAAACTAGGAATTGATGGTAAAATAAAACCAATTAAACCTACAGATGATCAGCCAATGGGAGGATCAACAGATGTTGGGGATGTTAGTTTTTTAGTTCCAGTTGTTAGACTTGGTGTTACTACAGCTCCAAAGGGAACACCATGGCATTCATGGGCAGTTGTTGCTTCTGGAGGAATGTCAATCGGTCATAAAGGAATGGTTTTTGCTTCAAAAGCATTAGGTATGACAATGATAGATTTATTTACCAATTCTAGATTACGTGGGGAAATTAAAAGCGAATTTAAATTAAGAAAAGGGAATTATATATATGAGCCAATGCTTCCTCCAGGCCCACCTCCAATTGGAGAACAATAAATGTTTTATATCCATGATCTTTGAATCATTTCTTTGTTTACTTTTTTTGAAAGGTAAATTATTGCAATCATATTAGGAATTGTCATTAGAGCAAAAGATAAATCGATGAGGCTAATTACTAATTCAACTGTTACAACAGAAGAAAGAATTATAGTAATAATATATAAATAGTTATATAAAGGACCATATTTAACCTTTGTTAAATATCCAAAGCATTTTACTCCATAATATGAATAAGTTAATAGTGTAGAAATTCCAAAAACAAAAACCATTAACATTAATAATTCATCTCCAAAACCAAAGAATAGCAACCTAAAAGCTTCTAATGTAAGAACTATTCCATTTAGGCTTTCATCAAGATACGCACCACTTATAATAACAATTAATCCGGTAATTGTACATACTAAAATAGTGTCCAGTAGAGGGCCTAACATTGCAACAAGGCCTTCATTTGTGCCAAATTTTGATTGTGATTGACCATGGTACATAGGAGCATTACCAACACCACTTTCATTAGAAAAAACAGCTCTACGAACACCTAAAATTATGAGTCCCCAAAAACCACCAGCTAACATAGTCTCTAAATTGAAAGCCTCTTTGAATATTAATTTAAAGGTTGGTAAAACAAGTTCATAATTAAAAAACAAAATAAATAAACCCATAAAAAAGTAAAGACCTACCATTAAAGGAACAAGGCTTGAAGTAACTCTGACGATTTTTTTTAATCCACCAAAAATCACAAAAGAACTTATTAAAGCCAAAAGAATTCCGGTTATTAATTTCCATTGGAAATCACCAAGAAAAATAAAATCATTAGGGTTAATTACATTAATATAAGTTTGAGTTAGTTGATTTGCTGTAAATGCTGGGAGAACTCCAAAAAGTCCTGCTATAGAAAACCAGACAGCTAATAATTTTCCCCAATATTTAATTCCTAATGACATATAATACATTGGCCCACCAAGAAAAGTTCCATCACTATTTAATTTTCTAATTTGAACTGATAAAGAGCATGAATAGAATTTAATTATCATTCCTATAATTGCAGTAATCCACATCCAAACTAAAACTCCTGGACCACCCATATGAATGGCTATTGCGACCCCTGATATATTTCCTAAACCTACGGTAGCAGCTAAAACTGCTGATAAAGCTTGAAACCTTGAAATACCTATGTTTTCATTTTTGGAAAGAAGTAAAATAAAAGCTGATTTAATTTTGGTTAAAGGATAAAATTTACTGATCAAACATAAATAAATTCCACCTCCTAATACAGCTATTAGCATAACCCATTCTAATGAACTAATGAGTTGATTTAAAATATTTTCAATAAGCGTTATAAAATCATTCACATTGAAAAGTAGTTATTAAATTTTGTTTTAAAAAAAAAAAATTCAAACTTTAGTTAAAAATAAATTTTATGCAAAATAGAAGAGATTGGATTAAATCATCAATAGCACTTGGAGGAGTTTTAGTTTCACCTTCAAATTTTTTAACTTCTCGAGAAAAGGAATTATTCAGACCAAGAGATTTAGAACAAGTAGTTAAGTTGAGTTCTAATGAAAACCCTTATGGGCCATCTAAAAAAGTTAGAGAAGCTATTAATAAATCATTTAACCATGCCTGTAGATACCCTTATTCTTATTCTGATGATTTGGAGGAAATGCTAGCAAAAAAGCATGGAGTGCCAAATGAAAGTGTTATAGTAACTGGAGGTTCTACAGAAGGTTTAAAAATTACTGGTCTTACATTTACAAGTGATGGAGGAGAAATTATATCTGCTAAACCAACTTTTCTAGCCATGTTAGATTTTGCCAAACAATGGGGAGCCTCTATAAATTGGGTTCCTGTAAAATCAGATAAAGGATATGATTTGTCTGAAATTGAAAATCGTATTTCAAAAAAAACAAAACTTATTTTTTTATGTAACCCAAATAATCCAACTGGAACATTAATTCCATCTAAAAAATTATATGATTTTTGTGAAACAGCAGCTAATAAGACAATTGTATTTAGTGATGAAGCTTATTATGATTATATAGAGGATCCAAATTATCCATCAATGATTGATTTAATTAAAAAGGACAAGAACATTATTGTTTCAAAAACATTTTCCAAAGTTTATGGAATGGCTGGACTAAGAGTTGGTTATTTAGTTGCAAAACCTAAATTAGCAAAAAAAATTAGAGAAAATATTGTAGCTAGAAGTAATGTGCTTGGAATTGAAGCAGCGAAACAAGCTCTTAATGATAAAGAATTTTATGATTTTTCTCTTAAGAAAAATAAAGAATCAAAACAAATGCTATATTCTTTATTAGATGAATTAAATTTGAATTATGTTAAGTCTCATACTAATTTTATTTTCTTCCACTCAAAAAAAAATATTGAAGAATTGGGATCTAAAATGATTAAAAAAGGAGTTAAAATAGGTAGACCCTTTCCCCCATTTTATGATTGGTGTAGAATTAGTACGGGAACACTACCTGAAGTTGAGAGATTTATTAAAGGAATGAAAGAATTATACAGTTAATTCTATTTTTCTTTAACAATAATATAGGTTGCCTTAACTCCTGTTGCCAGATTCCATCTATTTGAACCAATTAAATTTCCTTGATCATCAAAAACTCTAACTTCTGCTGTATTTGGTCCTGAAGACCCTTGATTTAAAGCTACAAAATCTATTTTATTAAAACCAACCATAAGATTTAATGACAAGGCAATAAATTGCTCTTGAAGTAAAATTCTTGGAATAACTTCTTTATCATTTAACATAATTTTTATTAAATCACCATCTGGAGATTCATGATCTCTTAGGGCAATTTGAACAAATTTTCCATTGTTTTTAAAATCACCTAAGTATTGATCAACTCTAAAATTATTTGGGTTTTGATCTTCTTCTTTTTTCTTATTTAATTTTTTTAAATATTTTGCACTAGGGTCAATAAATTCTTCATTAGGGTTATCATTTGATTTTTTTTTAAAAGGATCTTCATTTAAAAAAGGGTTTTCTTTTTTTGGAGTAAATAAACTGGGAGAACCCTCTTCATTTGGAATAAAAATTTTTTTGTTAACATTTTCAGAATTGATTTGACCATTAATTTCATGATTTACAATCATTAAAAGAAATAAAAGAGAAATAAATAATATTTTTTTTTTAATAAACATTTTTAGAAGAATAAAAGTATTAAATCAAGTTTGTTAAGAATTAAATATTTTAAGACCAATTTAAGTATAATAATTTTATATTTAACATCTTAAAAAAAATTGAAATGCAATTATCTGGTCTTGATTGGGCGATACTTATAGCCTTTTTTATTATTCTTTTGTCTATTGGTTTTATCGCTTCTAAAAAAGCAGGTGATAGTGTGAATGAATTTTTTCTTTCAGGGAGAAACATGCCATGGTGGCTTCTTGGAATCTCAATGGTAGCTACTACTTTTTC
>CAYUZY010000029.1:7443-18171 GCA_964448645.1 uncultured Flavobacteriaceae bacterium | reverse complement strand
TTAAACTTAATAAATTATTAAATATAAATTCTGAAAAAAAATTCAATAATGTTGAAGAAGCAATAGATGCTCCATTTGTGAAACAACTTTTTTATCTACCATTTGTAAAGTGTGTAATCATAAGTAATTCCATTATAAAAATTCAACGTTTTAATATTCTAGAATGGAATGAGGTAATCGAAGAAGTCTCTAAACAAATAGAAGATTATTTAAATAATGGAGGGCTAATTTTAAATGATAAAAAAAACAAAAAAATTCCTATAAGTATTTATGCAGAAAGTACTCCAAATCCTGCTGTAATGAAATTTGTTGCTAATAAACCTATTGTCTCATCTACTTTTGAATTTAAAAATATTGATCAAGCTAAAGATTCTCCTTTAGCTCAAAAATTATTCCATTACCCCTTTGTTAAAGAAATCTTTATGGATTACAATTACATATCAATAACAAAATATGAAATTTCAAAATGGGATGAAGTTATTTTAGAACTTAAAGAGTTTATTAAAAAGTACATTCAGGAAGGAGAAATTGTTATTAATGAGAACTCTTCTAATCTAAAATTAAAATCATCATTAGATACAAAAAAGTTAAATTCAATAGAAAATCAAATAATTAATATTCTTGATCAATATGTTAAACCTGCAGTTGCCTCAGATGGAGGTAATATTGCTTTTGAAAAATATGATTCTAAAAACAAAACATTAAAAGTTGTCCTACAAGGTGCATGTAGTGGTTGTCCTTCATCAACTTTTACTCTAAAAAATGGTATTGAAAATATTCTTAATGAAATGATTCCTGGAGTTGTAGATAATGTTGAAGCTATAAACGGCTAACTTTTATTAATTAGATGAAATAAATTCTTTCAAATAAAAAGGTTCATAATAAGCTGTTGATTCAAACTTTTTATTCATAAATAATTCATGTCCCTTTAAAATCATATCCTTTGCAGAAGGAAAATGTTCTTTATCAATAAATTTATATTTCCCTTTTGGACTAATAGATTTAAATTTAATAGATCCATTTCCAAAAAACACACAAGTTTTGTCTTTTGAATATTGGGTAAAAGAATTTTGGGTTAATTCTTCAGCCCATGTATTTTTAACAATCATTTTATTATGATCTAAAATCATTGTATAAACCTCCAACCTTCTAGCGTCAATCATTGGAATCAATAATTGATTTGATGTAACGGGAATCCTCTGGGCCATTATTTCTAATGAGTTAATTGACATTAAAGGAATGTCCAAAGAATAGCAAAAACCTTTTGCGCATGCAGTTCCTATTCTTAGTCCGGTGTATGATCCAGGCCCTTTTCCTATAACAACTCCACTTAAGTTTTGTATATCTATTTTAGCTTCTTTAAATAAATGTTTAATAAAAACATGTAAATTTTCTGAATGACTATAATTTTCTGAATTAAGTTCTTTATATGCAATTAATTTAGAATCTGAAGAAATTGCAACAGAACAATTTTTTGTTGAAGTTTCGATATATAATAAATTTTTCATATTTCTTTACCCCATTCCTAATGGACTAAAAACTAACCAGAGCAACAAAACGACAATTACTAAAATTATTGAAAAAAATATATCGTTAAATTTCTGAGAGTCACTTACCCTCTCTCTAGTTCCAATTGTTAATCCTTCAATATTTTTAGTTATTTGTTTACTTGTCAATTTACTAAAAACAATTAGGATGATTGAACATAAAACAAATAAAAATAAGGCAAAATGAAGAAAATTTATTTGTAAAAATTCAAACAATAAAGTTTCTTTAGTAACAATTATTGTACCCTCTTTTGATAAAAATTCAAGTACTAATCTAACAATGCCAATAATAAAACCAGTCCAAAGGCAAATAATTGCTCCTTTAGAATTAATCCAATTATATAACAATCCAAAAAGAAAGACTGAAGCTATTGGGGGTGAAATATAGGCTTGAATACTTTGTAAATAATGAAAAATTCCTCCTGTCATCAAAGTCTTCATAAATGGAATCCATCCCATACTTACTAAAACGAGAAAAAGGGTAGAAATACGGCCAAATGAAACCAATTGACTATCTGTAGCTTGAGGTCTAAATTTTTGATAAAAATCTATAGTTAAAAGAGTAGAACTTGAATTAAATGCAGAAGATAATGAACTCATTAAAGCCGCAAGAAGTCCAGCAATCGCAATTCCTTTTACTCCTGCAGGCAAAAAGTTACTAATCATTGCCGGTAGAGCCTGATCAGCATTATCTAATGAAAAATTAATAATACCTTTTTGCATTAAAGCAAACGCAATAACTCCAGGTAAGAAAAAAATAAAAACAGGAAGTATTTTTAAATATCCTGCAAAAAGAGCACCTTTTCTTGCAATAATCGAATTTTTAGCTGATAATGCTCTTTGAACAATATATTGATCTGTACACCAGTACCAAACACCTAGAATTGGAGCTCCAAAAAGCATTCCAGTCCATGGGTAATCATTGTCATTTATTGGTCTCCATAAATTAAAATAATCACCTACTTCTGGGTTACCCTCAATAGAAGAAGCTTTATCTAAAATTAAAATTAATTCATTCCAACCTCCAATATGATAAAGTCCAAAAAATGTTACTAATATGGATCCCATTAATAAAATAAAAGCCTGAATCATATCAGTATAAATTACAGCTTTAAGTCCTCCTAATACAGTATAAAATCCTGTTATAAGTACAGTGAAAACTGCTCCTGTCCAAAACGGAATGCCCATGGTTTCAAAAACCAAAGCTCCAGCAAAAATTATTAAAGAAATTTTAGTTATTACGTAAGCAATAATGGATACAACAGATAAATAATTTCTACAAGCTAAAGAATATCTTTTTTCTAAAAATTCAGGCATAGTATAAACCCCTGACTTTATATAAAAAGGGACAAAAACCCAACCAAATAATATAAGGATTAATGATGCTAAAATTTCAAAATTAGCTAGAGGCATATTTCCACTTGCACCTGCTCCTGAAACACCTAAAATAATCTCTGATCCAATATTCGAAGCAAATAATGAAGCGCCAACAAACAGCCATCCTTGACTTTTTCCACCAAGAAAATAATCAACTTTTGAAACTCCAAGATTATTTTTCCCTTTATAGACCTTACGCGATATCCATAAAATAACAGCAAAATATGTAATAATTATACTTAAATCAATAAAACTGTAATTCTCAAACACAATTTATTATTAATTTATACCTCCAGTTGATCCACCATCAACTTTAATCACAGACCCATTTGTTGCAATAGATACTGGACTACATATGTATATAATAGTTTTTGCAACTTCATCTTCTGTTGCAAATCTTTTTAAAATTGAGGAAGTTCTTACTTTATCAAAAAACTCTTTTTCAACTTGTTTAATTGTTTTATCTTCTTTATTGGCTAATTCATTTAAAAATTTATTTGCACCAGGGGTAAGAGTTGAACCAGGAACAATTGTATTCACAGTTACTTCAGTTCCTGATGTTAATTTTGACAATCCTCTAGACAGCCCATGAAGAGCAAGTTTCGTTACACTATAAGAGATCATATCTTCAGGAACTAAAAAAGCACATTCACTAGAAATAAAAATTATTCTCCCCCAATTTGATTCAATCATTTTAGGTAAATAATACCTAGACAATTCTACTCCACACATAAAATTAACATTAAACTGCTTTAACCAATCTTCATTAGTTGTATTATAAAAAGATTGAGATTTATAAATCCCAACATTATTAATTAAAATGTCAATTTTTGATAATTTATTTTTAATCCTATCTAAAACTTTATTTTTAGATAAATCTCCCTCTATTGCAAAAACATTAGCATTTGGAATTTTATTTTTAAGAGTTTTAACTGCATTTTCAAGTTTTATGGTATCTGTTCCATTAATATAAACTGTAGCACCTTCTTTAAGTAAATTTAGTGCTGTACTATACCCTATTCCCTGCGAAGATCCAGTTATAAAAGCTGTTTTTTTATTTAACTTAAGATCCATAATCTATCAATAAACATTTTCACCAATTCTCTAAACCTAAGAGCTTTTTTCCTAAATCATTAAGTTTTGCAGTTTCATATTTTTTTTGTTCCCAATTTCTAGGATCACCAGGAAATGCATGTCCTTCAGGAGCTATTCTATTTTTCCAAGAACTAATTCTCCAATTTTTTAAATCTAAATTTTCTTCTTCTGCAGGCATCATTGATATATATTGAGCTATTCTAACTTTACTCGAATTGTTTGGTCTTATTCCATGAGGTTGAGTACTATTGAAAATTAATAAATCACCAGCTTCTAATGGAACTTTCACTATCTTATCTTCTAATCCAGAAACATCTGGTTTAAAACGGTCTCTATTTTTTGGTTGAGATTTTTTCCAAACATCATAATTCCTATATAACCATGGTATGCATTGAAATCCCCCCATATTAATATCCGTTTGATCAGCTAAAGCTAATACTCCTTGAACATTTTGAGGTTTAGTTTCAGGATCATAATCCCAATGAATAAAACTTTTATATTCATAATCTTTACGAATTGGAAAATTTAAATTAGCACGATCAATGGTTACCCAAAGTTTTTCTGTTCCCCAAATATCCACAAAAGACTCGTAAACTTTTTTAGCCATTCTATTTTCCCATAAAAATTGATGATTATAGACTTCTACCATTCCAGTTCCAGCTAATTCCTTCATTTTCATTTCTGCTCTAGGTAGAGAATACCATGTTGATGGATCTTCACTATCTTTTTCCTCAAAGTCCCATAAAAAAGAAGCTGTTTTATCAGCTTGTTCTTTTGTGACTACATTTTTTATAACTATATAACCTTTATCTTTCCAAAACTTCCAATCTTCCATTGATAAAACTTTTAAAGAAGTAGATGTGGCTTTATCTCGTAATCTAATTTTACTAGTCTTAGCTGTTGATGGATTACCCGGAATATCTTTATGATCATTATAAATAGCCAAAACTAAATTTTTTGAATTTAAATTATAAACTCAAATATATATAAAATTTAATTTTAAATTTTAACATCGATTCCAAAATAAAATTCTAAAACTTTTATTTTAAATATATAATCAAATTTTGCTCTAATAAGATCGGAAACTGAAATTTCATAACGTTGTTTAGCTTGAATAAAATCAAAAGAGTTTAAAGCACCTAACTCAAATCTTTTCTCTGCATATTGATATGATTCTTTTCTTGAAATTACAGTTTTTTGTGCTGCTTCATATAATTTGTAAGCTCCTTTGGCATTATTATATGCCTGATTAATAGTATTCTCTAAATCTAATTTAGTTTGTTCTAGTTGATTTTTTACTCTTTCTAAATTAAGTCTAGATCTTTTTACATTATTTTTTAATGAAAATCCATTAAAAATTGGAATATTCATACTAAGCCCATATGCTAAACCATCATTTTTATATAATTGTTCAACAAATGAAAGAGGTCCAATAACACTTCTTTGAGGAACTGAAGTAGTAACTATCTCTCCAGTATTTTTGACAAATCCTACAGGAAATTCATCAAAATTTCCATTTGGAGACAATCTATCAGAATAGGTAATTCTTCCACTATATCCAATAAAAGCAGAAAGACTTGGTTTTAATGAACTTTTAGCCAAATTTATATCAGTTTCAGCTATTTCAATATTTGTTATACCCAATTGAACATCACTTCTAAAAGTTAAAGCTTTTTCATAAATAGCCTTTGGCTTTTGTTCTAAAATCAATGAAATTGGAACATCTAAATTTTCTTCAGCTATATCAAAATTTTCATAATCAGTAATTAACAATGACTGAGCTAAATTTATTTTTGATAAACGATAATTATTTTCTGCTTGAATTAAAGCTTGTTCTTGAGAAGCTAAATTCGCTTCAGATTCTAAAATGTCAGAAGCAACTAGTACACCAGCTAAAATTTGTTTTTTTGTTCTTTCAATTTGCTCCCTAGTCAATTCAATCTGTAATTTTTGCACTTGTAATAATTCCTTATTAAACATTACCTGCAAATATGAATTAGCTACAAAAAGAGCAATATCATCTTTCATATCCTGTAGTTTAAATTCATTTGCTAATAAATTTAAATTGGCCCTATATATCTGATTTAAATTTCTTTTGCCGTTATAAACATCTACACCTATATTTAAACCAACTGAAGTAAATTGAGTAGTTAAATTTTCTATTAATCCTGTAGTAATATTTTGACTTAAACCATAATTCCAAAT
Organism: uncultured Flavobacteriaceae bacterium; assembly: GCA_964448645.1. Classification (GTDB taxonomy): domain Bacteria; phylum Bacteroidota; class Bacteroidia; order Flavobacteriales; family Flavobacteriaceae. Next base: position 11,947 of record CAYUZY010000029.1, on the reverse strand, counting down.
ATGTTGAGATTGAGCTGAAATTTGAGGAAGAAAATTTCCAAAAGCATTTGATTTCTCAATTGAAGCATTTTCTAAATCAATTAATGATTGTTTAATGCTTATGTTTTTTTCAATTGCAAGGTTTACACATTCCTCTAAAGTATATTGCTTCTGTGCATTTAAATAAAAAATCTGCAATAAAAAAAATATAAAACTAGTTCTTAATGTCATTTTATTAATCATTATTTATTTAACCTATATTAATCATCAAAATCATCTTCTTCATTCTGACCCTTATCATCATTATCTTCTATTTTTTTAGATTCCGTTTTATTCCAAACCTTAATTTTATCATCAATTTTAACTCCAGAAATTATCTCTACATTAATACCATCAGTTATTCCGATTTTAACGTCTCTTTTCTCAAATTTTTGATTTGATGTCATTACTTCAACAAAAGACTTTTCTGTTTTACGATCATATTGTAAAAGAGCCTCTGAAATTCCTAATATACTATCTTTCTTTTCTAATACAATTTTAGCATTTGCACTGTAACCTGCTCTAACAGAAATGGAATCTTTTAAATAAACATCTCCCTCTATCTTAAACTGAACAACACCTTGTTCTTCATTTCCTTTTGGTGCAATAAACTTCAATTTTGCATCTAATTTCTGATCCTGAATTGCTGCTAAATTAACCTCTAGAGGCATTCCTATTATTAGCTTATCCACATCAGCTTCATCAACTTTACCTTCAAATATCATTTTTTTTAGATCAGCTATGGTGGCAATAGTTGTTCCACTATTAAAAGTATTACTCTCTACAACTTGATCTCCTTCCTTTACAGGTATTTCTAATATTGTGCCTGCAACTGTTGCTCTAATATTTGTATTTGTAATAGATGATCCTCCAGCCGATCCTAGTTTTATTATTTGAAGATCCGTTCTAGCATTTGAAACATCTTGTTTTGCTCTACTATAATTTAATTGACTATTTTCAAATTCTTGCCTTGAAATAATTTCACTATCAAACAACTGCTTATTCCTTTTATAATCAAGTTCAGCATTTTTAAGAACTATTTTTGAATTAGCTAATCTTCCTTGAGCTGAATTTAAGCTTTGTTCATTTGGAATAACTTTAATTTTAGCTAATAAATCTCCATTATTTACCAAATCCCCCTCCTCTACATATAATTTTGAAATAATTCCTGAAATTTGAGGCTTTATCTCAACTTCATCTTCAGGAATAACTTTTCCTGTGACAACTGCTTCTCTTTCTATTGAAACAATTTTTGGAGTTTGAGTTTCATATTCTATTATACTCTTACTATTTGTTTTAATAAAGTATGCGGCTGCAAATAATACACCACAAACTAATAAACCGATTCCTAAATATTTTAAAATTTTCATATAAATTAATTTAATTATTCTTCTCTTAATGCTTCAATAGGTTTAATTGATACTGCTCTTTGAGCAGGTATTAATCCAATTAATGTTCCTAGAGTAATTATTACAAATAAAACTCCTAAAACATAAGGTATTGGAACAGTTGGGTTTGTATAGGGATAATCTGTTATTCCAGAAGTAGCAGCATTTATTCCAGCAAGCACCAATGCTCCTAAAATAATTCCTAAAATTCCTGATACAAATGTCAAAAAAACTGATTCAAGAATTATCTGAGTTTTAACCTCTGAAGGTGTTGCTCCAAGAGCTCTTCTAATTCCAAGTTCTTTAGTTCTTTCTTTAACTGAAATCAATAATATATTTCCAATTCCTATAACACCAGCAATAATTGTAGCCAACCCAACAACTAAAGAAAGAAATGTCATCCCCTTTGAAAAACCAATTATTTTACCAAAAATTTCACCTAAATTGATAAAACCAATTGCTTTGTCATCTTTTGGAGAAACTTGATGAATTCTTTTTAAAGCTTCTTCAATTTGAGATTCTATCTTAACTGGATCTTCAGAATCATATGCTGCAAGAAAAAAGAAATTTACATTATCTCCATAATTATACATTTTATTAAATGTTGTAAATGGAATAAATATATCTCCATCACTTTCAAAACCACCTCCTTGAACAAATTTATGAACTCCAATTACTTTAAAATATGTTTGATTTATTCTAACATACTCTCCTATTGGGTTTTCATTTGGTTCAAATAATTCTTTTACAGTCCTTTCTCCTATAACACATACTTTCCTCTCAAGTTCAACATCTTTTTCATTAATGAATCTTCCACCATCATATATTTTTTTAGCAACAATTCTAGCATACTCTGGTGTGTCTCCATATAAGGCATAACTTTCAGATTTATTTCCTCTAACAACTAATGGTGGTAATCCTCCATCAAAAACACCTCTTACATTTCTTGGAGTAATAAATTGAATGCCAGGAACTCTTTCCTTTAAAGCTGCAGCATCTTTAAATTTTAATCTTGGTGACCTTCCTTTTTTAAAACCAGCATAAGCTAAACTGGTCCTTTGTGTCCAAACACCAATTGAATTCATTGCTATATTTCTAAACTGTCTTTCAAAACCATTATCAAGACCTTTAGCTGCTCCAGATAATGCGATATAAATAAAGATTCCCCATAAGACTCCAATTACAGTAATAATAGTTCTAGTCTTATTTTTAGAAATTGAACTAAAAATTTCTTGCCAAGTATCTAAATCAAAAATAATTTTTAAACTATTCATCTCTTAAAGCAACAATAGGTTTAATACTAGCAGCTCTTTTTGCAGGAATGTAACCTGCAACTGCCCCAAAAATTATCAAAATTATCGTAGAAATAATAGCTGTAGATAGATCAATACTAGGATCCTTTATAAAATAATCTTCCTCTAAGGCACTTCCTATATTTCTTAGAACAAGCATTCCAGAAAATAATCCAAAATAACCAGAAATAATAGTAATAAAAATAGATTCTTGAAGAATCATAGAAATAACACTTTTAGGAGTCGCGCCTAAAGCCTTTCTTATTCCTAGTTCTTTAGTTCTTTCTTTAACAACAAAAACCATAATATTAGATATTCCAATTATACCAGCAATTAATGTACCTATAGCAACAAAAATCACTATTGTCTGAAGAACCCCAGCAAACTGTTGATTTCTCTTTAAATCTTCAGATACATTTCTTATAAAAATTCCACTTTGATCAGTTGGGTCAATACTTTTTTTATTCTTTAAAAAAAGACGTAATTTTTTTTCAAACTCCATTGCTCCAGCATAACCAATAGATGGTTTATAACTTAAAATTATTTGATCTACTTTATCATTGCCTTTTTCAATTAACTGTCTAGTAGTATATGGAATATAGAGATAACTTTCTTCATACTCTCCTCCAGAATCTTGAAAAACACCAACTATTTTAAATACGGTATCTCCTACATCAATAAATTTACCCATAGGGTCTTCTTCTCCAAAAAGATCAAGAGCAACTCTTCGCCCAATAACAGTATATTTTGTTTTATTTTTAATATCATCCTCATTTATAAATCTTCCTTTCATCAAAATTGTTTTTTCAGCAGCCTGATGAGCGGGGGCAACTCCTCTTGTTTGATAGTTATCCGAATTGTTCTTGTATTTAACTACAGCTCCTCTAGAAATTCTTGGAGTAATTCCTTCAAGATAAAGAGGAAAATTTAATTTTATATCTGTAAGATCTGAATTATCAAGCTCGATCCTTCTTTTAGCTTTATAACCTTTATAAGGTTTTGAAGTCCTACTTGGAAAAATTCTTAAAATATTTGTAGCATCATCTCCAAAAAAACTTTGAAATGTATTAGTCAATCCATTTCCAAATCCAGTAAGTATTATAAATATAAAGATCCCAATTGCAACAGTAAACCCAGAAAGAATTGTTCTAAGTTTATTTTTACTTATTGTATCAAATATTTCTGTCCAAGTGTCTCTACTAAACATTTTGTTTTACAATAATTTGTTTAATTTTTTTATCCTCAACAATTACACCATCTTTTAGTTTAACAATTCTTTTACACATTTTAGCAATATCATGTTCATGAGTAACAACCAATATTGTTTTACCCTCACTATTAATTTTTTGAATTAAACCCATAATTTCATACGAAGTATTTGAATCTAATGCTCCTGTTGGTTCATCAGCTAAAAGAACTTTAGGCCTTGAAGCCATTGCTCTAGCTATAGCTACTCTCTGTTTTTGGCCTCCGGATAGTTCGCTAGGTAAATGGGTTGCCCAAGGTTTAAGACTTACATTATCTAAATATTCTAAAGCCTGTTTTTGTCTTTCTTTTCTTGCTAGACCTTGATAATATAATGGCAGAGCAACATTTTCTAGAGCATTTTTATAATTAATTAAATTAAAAGACTGAAAAACAAATCCCAAAAACTTATTTCTGTATTTAGCTGCTTTTTTTTCATCAAGATTTTCTATCAAAACATCATCCAAATGATAACTTCCATTATCAGCATTATCTAGCATTCCCAAAATATTTAAAAGTGTTGATTTACCAGAACCTGAAGGACCCATAATAGCAACTAAT
>CAYUZY010000029.1:0-7433 GCA_964448645.1 uncultured Flavobacteriaceae bacterium | reverse complement strand
TTTTCTATCTTTAAATCAATACCTTTAAGAACATGAAGAGAATTCTTCCCCATTTTATAAGACTTATGAAGGTTTTTAATTGAAATCATTTTTTAATAAAACTTTGCTAAAATACACATAATAATTAGACAAAACTTTATAAAATAAGTTTAATCAAAATCATTAATAGATTTAAATGAAGCAGCAGATGATAAATTAAAATTATCGATACTCCCTTTTCCGTAATGATAGACATTACTTGCTGAGGAAGCATCTACACTAATTCTATTTACAGAATGAATATAGGCTCTTGATGCGCCAGATGCAATTAATGAAATTGTATTTGCAATAAATCTTCTTCCATGGAAATCTGCTGCTCCGCTAACTCTAATTAATAAATTTTCTCCTTTTCCCTCAACATCTACATCCGATGCACCTGATATTTTGAAATTTGAATCTATAATATTTCCATTAATATCAACATTTGAAGCTCCTGATATTTTAGCGTTTAACTTAGAAATATCAGAATTTATTCCTAAAACAGATGCTCCTCTAACTATAAGCGTTAAATCCTCTAAACTCGAGAACTCAATATCAGTATTGCTAGCTCCAGAAGTTTCGAGTGTATTTATATTAGGTAGCTCTATAACTATTGAAGTTTTATCACTACTATTCCAGTCTTTCCATCTCCATCTAGTCTTTTTAGAATAAATTTTTAATACATCATCTGAAGACTTCTCTACTGCCAAATATTTAAATTCTTTTTGTGTCGCATCGATTTTTACTAAAAAAACATCTGATTCTTTTACTAAAATATTTGCAGGAATGCTCGTTTTTATCCCTTCAAAGTCTTTAATGTCAAAGGTTTTAGTATAAGTCTGAGTTTTTTTGTAGTCTTCAATTATTCCTGTTTCAATCCATTCGTCAATGATACCCTGATCTTTCCAATCTTCTACTATTATTGGTATAGATATTATATTAAATGAACTTGCAAATAGCCAAACAAAAAATATTGTTATAGATATTGATAGTTTAGTTAGTTGTCTATTAAATAAAAATTTAGTAATCATCATAATTATTAGAGTTAAAGTTAAAAATAAGTTTATGTATAAGGAACATATAATAGCAAATGGGATTTCATTAATAATAACAGCAAGATTTATTGATTTTAACTGAAAATCTGAAACTATTATATCTAAAGGTATATGATCAATTATCTCTAGTTGATTCAAAGCAAAAAATACAGTCAATAATATTATCCCTAAAGAAAATCCAAAAAGAATAATGCTTAGCAAAACTTTAATTATAGGTACTATAAGCTTTATAAAACCATTTAGTAAAGGTCCAATTAACCTGAAGGGAAATAAAATAATCTTAATCAGAGCACTTTCTTCTTTATTCTCTGGATTAATCTTTTCCTTAATAAATTTTTCTATGTTTTCAAGAGTAGGAGAATGTCCCTTCATTCTCATTTTTTCAGCCATTGTATTTGCTTCAGGTGTAATAAACCACAAAAGGAAGTAAATTATAAAACCAAAGCCACCAAAAAATATACTTATAATAAGTAATATTCTTATAATAGATACATCTACACCAAAATAATTTGCAATTCCCATAGCAACACCACTAATCACTTGATCATTTTTATCCCTATAAAATCTTTTATTTAATATATTTTCAGATCCATTTTTAGGTGGAATGCCAATCCAAAAAATTATATATACTAAGAGTCCAAATCCACCAGCAGATAATAACGCTATGAATGTAATTCTTACAATAATCGGGTCGACCTGAAAGTAATTACTCATCCCTGAAGCGACTCCGGCAATTACTTTATCATTAATATTTCTATATAATTTTTTTGAATCTTTATCATCTGAAGAAGAAGTCTCTTCTTCATAATTTTCATCATCATAAATCTCTTTAAAATCATCTAATGTGCCCATTATTTTGATAATATTCTTTACGTCTAATAATGAAATTGAGTTGTTTTTATTTGAAAGTTTTGAAAGAAAATTTTCTGCTATCCTTTGTTCAATATCAGATATAATATCTCCCTCTTTATCAATTTTTGAGAAATATAATTTAATTGATTCTAAGTATTTATTTAGTAGTTCAAATCCATCTTCATCAATATTAAAAACTGTTCCTCCTATATTTATGCTAAATGTTTTATTCATAAATTTATTTTAATTTTGTTATTTTTTTCACAGAGACATCAATTTCTTTCCATGATTCTGTGAGGTCTTTCAAGTGTTCTTTTCCTACATCCGTTATAGAATAATATTTTCTTGGAGGGCCTTGATTAGACTCCTTCCAAACGTATGAGACAAAACCTAAAGTTTTCAGTCTGTTGAGTAATGGGTATAGAGTTCCCTCTACAACAATAATTTTAGATTTTTTTAATTCTTCAAGAATATCTGAGGTATATACTTCTCCCCTTGAAATAATTTGTATTACACAGAATTCAAGTAATCCTTTTCTTATTTGAGTTTTAAAATTCTCTGAGCCCAATTATTTGATTAATATTGTTTAATGTTTTACAAGGTACTTTGTTATGCAAAGTAATGCAAATATAAATAATTATTAATTATTTCCTAGTAATTTTAAAATCATTTTTTGTGAAACTTTCAAAATAAACATAATAATTTGACAAAAGTTTATATGTAAATTTTAATTTTAGAGCTCGCCTTTTTAATTAATAACAATTCTAACAACTCTAACTTTACTGGGCTTTTTAATTAGGTTTAATTTACAGGCCTCATTTTCAATTTAATATCTCTACTTAGATCAAAAACCATATCCTTAAATTTAGGAGGACCCATAAAACCTAATACATTTTTTGAGTTACCATAACTTTCTTTGGGTATTCCAAAAAATCCTAAATCTAATTTTCCATTTTTATTTTCGTCATGAAAATACTGAACAACATATTTTCCTCTTTTAAGAGAATCTATTCTAACTGTAGATTTAAAATTTACTATTTTAATTTCACTACTAGCAGCTATTCTTATATTATTAATGTCTAAAAGCTCCAAAGCAATAAATCCCTCATTATTTTTTAAATTAGAAATCTCAAGATTTAAAGTATATGGCCCTGTTTCATTTTGAAAAAAATAAATATTATTTCTTAATATAGGTTTTATTTTTTCAACTAATTTTTGACCAAAACTTATTTGAAAAATAATTATTAAAAGAAAAATGAATTTGAACTTCATTTTTTGAATATACTGTAGACTTTCCATCCTACAAAAACTAATAATAAATATGGTATAGACATTAAAAATAAAATTCCATTATTAATACCCTTAGCTGTTTCCTGAGCCTCACTAGAATTTAAAACAGCTCTACACATAGAACATTGAGCAAATGCAATATCAGCTACTAATAATAGAAAAATAAAAAAAAATAATTTAACCTTAAGCATAATATGGAGAAATCATTAAATACACTATTACTCCCGTTACTGCAATATATAACCAAATTGGAAACGTGATTTTAGCAATTTTTTTATGCTGATCAAACATTTTCGTGATAGCTCTAACATAAGTAACTAAGACCATTGGAATAATAAAAATTGAAAGTAAAATATGTGATATCAAAATAAAATAATAGAAATATTTAATATTTCCTGAGCCTCCAAAAGGAGTTGGATCAGAAGTCATATGATATGCTACATACATAACTAAAAAAACAACTGATAAGAAAATTGAAATTTTCATTAACCTCTCATGAAGAATTAATTTTTTATTTATTACAGCCCAATATGCTATAATTAATAATAATGCTGTTAAACCATTTATGGTAGCATAAATTGGTGGAAGAAAATTAAGTGGTTCTACATTTGGAATACGCACTAAAAAAAGAAGTGCAACAGCAACCGGAATTGCAATTGATAATACCCATATGATTTTTTTATATTTAAGTTCTCCTGTTTTACTCATTACTAATTCATTCCCTTAATAATTTACTTATATCCTCAATTATCAAATCTGTTCCTTGAACATCTATACCTTCTTGATCAATTCCCAAATAATAAACTATGGGATTTCCAAATTTATCCAGTCTAGACCTTATAAATCCTTTTTTGTCAATTAATGCAAAGTAACCTTGGTGCTCAAACCCTCCTGCAACATCAGGGTTAATTGAAGCAAAAATATTAAATCCTTTATTTGCAAGTGAATAAACATCCTTTATGTTTCCAGTTAAAAAATGCCAATTATTGGAAAAAACATCATAACTCTCTGCATAAGATTTTAAAACATGAGGTCTATCATTTTCAGGGTCAATTGTAAAAGAAGCTATTCCAAAATCATTTCTTTTTCCAAATTTATTTTCAATTCTCTTCATGTTATTATTCATTATTGGACAAATACTAGGACATCTTGTAAAAAAAAACTCTGCTACATAAATTTTGTCTTTGAAATCTTCATTTGAAATCATTAAACTATCTTGGTTATAAAACAAAAAATCTGGAACCTTTCTAGCTTCATTATTTATTTTTATATAAGAAAGTGGAGATGCTGAAGAAGCTCTATTATTTTCAACAATCTCATTATTTTTTATTCGATCAATTAAATTAGGAACTGTTATAATTGCAAAAATTATTATAACTATAATAACTCCTAAATACTTAACCTTATTCATAAATTTAGTTTCTTTGAATTTTATTATATCGCTTTAATGCTAATCTATATTCTGCTAGAATAACTTTAACATCATCAATCATCTTTTTATTAATTTCAGCAACAGATCTAGCATCAAATCCGTATAATATTCCTGTATCTTCATCATCATTTCTTCCTCTTAATTTTTTTTCTTTATCAATAATAAAAACATAAGGTGAGGATAAGTTTTTTTCAAGGATTAAAGGAATTTTTAGACTATTAAAATGACTCACAATACTTTCTTTTGAACCAGTCAAAAAATTCCATTTTAAAAGATCAGTTCCAGCTCCTTCTCTTAATTCGTTTTTTAATGATTCTATTTCACTTTCTTTATTTTCTTGCATTACTATAACAAATTGAAGATCATTAAATTCATAAAATCTTTTATAAATTTTTTCATTTAAATTTAAAGCCTCTGCTTTTTTGAAATTAAGATTATCTCCCCAATACCCTAAAATTGTAATCTTATCTTTTAATCTGACTTTTCTTTCTTCAAAACTTTTAAAAATATCTAATTCTAAAACATCCTCACTTAAAACAGGTAGTTTTGCAAAATTATTTTTCCCAGAAGCAAAAAAAAGATAAACTACAATTGGAAAAATAAATAGTACTCCTAAAACAATTTGTTTTTTGATTTCAGAGTTCATTTGAAATAAAATTTATAAATAAAACTTTATTAATTAAAAATTCCAACTTTGAAAGCCAGCTTGCATAATATCATAAATATAATCTGCTTCTAATATTAATATAAAAGCAAGATAGGGTATAAGTATCAAAAGAGGCAATATAATAGAGTTCACTAAGCCACTTGTCTCATCTCTTAAATGCATAAAGTCCCATGCAATATAATATGCTTTAACTAAAGTAAGTACAACAAAAATCCAATTTAAAATTTTCATTTGTAAAAAGCTTTCAAGAAGAAAATCAGGTTTTGTAATACCCAATCCCACTTCAATAATTGTGACAATTGAAAGAAAAATTAAAACACCCCAAATTTTTTGTTCATTAGATTTAAATTTTAATAATCCTCTAAAAATTGCCAGTTTATGTTCTGCTCCCATGTGAAAAAAAATAATTTATACCAAATAAAAGAATGTAAAAACAAATACCCATACTAAATCTACAAAATGCCAATATAATCCAACTTTCTCAACCATCTCATAATGTCCTCTTCGTTCATAAGTCCCTATAAGTATATTGAAAAAAATAATAATATTAATTACTACCCCAGAAAAAACATGAAATCCATGGAAACCAGTTATGAAGAAAAAAAAGTTTGCAAATAATCTATTTCCATACTCATTCCGAATTAAATTAGCTCCTTCAACAACTATCTGAGCTTGTTCAATTATATCTAAAGATTCTTCTCTTGATAATACTATTTTTTGTCCTTTTTCATCTAAATACTCAGACCTTATTAAAAGGTTAGGATTGGATTTAAATCCCTCTTTAACTTCTAAAAGGCTTACAGTTGGAAGTGAACTTTCACTAAAAAACCAAATTCCTTTATTATTTTCATGAGTTGCTCTTTCAGTTGAAATACTTTTTGAAAACTCACGAATTGAAGCTCTTTTGCCATTTTCACTATTAACAAATTGAAGTATTTGACCACCTCTAGTTTCAAGAGCACCATACTCTCCCTTAATAAAATTTTTCCATTCCCATGCTTGAGAACCAACAAATATTGCTCCTCCAAATATTGTAAGTAACATATAAAATGCAACCCTAGATTTATTCATATTATGACCTGCATCTACAGCTAAAACCATCGTTACAGATGAAAATATTAAAATAAAAGTCATTAACGCAACGTAATACATTGGCGCATCAACACCGTGTAGAAAAGGGAAATGAGTAAAAACTTCATCTGCAATAGGCCAAGAATTTATGTTTTTAAACCTTGAAAAACCATATGAAACTAAAAATCCTGTAAAAGTAAGAGCATCTGAAACTATAAAAAACCACATCATGATTTTTCCATAACTTGCTTTTAAAGGCTTATTGCCTCCTGACCAAACTTCTAATTCTTCATTTTTATTAACAGTTGATACTTCCATAATTTTTTCTATATATGCTTTGCAAATTTATTAAATTTTAACTGTAGAAGGAAACGAAAAAAAATAAATATATCCATAAAAAATCAAGAAAATGCCAAAAAGTTTCTGCTAGTTCAATTCCTAAAGAATTTTCTTTTGAGTATTTTCCAGTTAAAGTATTAATAAGTAAAACAAGTACAACTATAATTCCTGCAAATAAATGAGCTAAATGAAGTAAAACAAGTACATATAAATAAGACGTTGTAATTGAACTTTCAGGTCCAGTAAAATAATATCCTAAATCTATTATTTTTCCAAATCCTCTAAACTGAAAATATGTAAACAAAAAAGCCAAAATAAGAGTGATTGTTAAAAACCACTTTGTAAGATTCAATTTATTTTCTTGTAACATTTTCCTTGAATAATAAATAGAAAAGCTACTTAAAATTATAATTACAGTGCTTATAGTAAATGAAAAAGGGAGTTCAATTTGAGAAATCCAATCTGCTCTTTTAGAGCTAACTATATATGCACTTGATAAACCGGCAAAAGTCATACAAATACTTCCAATTCCAAACCAAAGCATCATTTTCTTTGCCTTTACATTTTCTATTTTAGAATTTTTCATTTTTAATAATATTTATCAATTACAAAAACTAATTGCAACAAACTTATATAAGCAATACTTGAAGTAATTAGTTTCCTTGCAGCTTTATCAGTTTTTAATCTCATTAAAGAAATAGAAAAATAA
>CAYUZY010000028.1:0-18791 GCA_964448645.1 uncultured Flavobacteriaceae bacterium | reverse complement strand
AATTAATTCTTGAGAATAGGTTTTAAAAAAAAACAAAAATGATAAACAAAAAAAAATGCTCCTCATTAAAAATTAATTTTTAATTATCTCAATAGCAAAACCTCCTCCAGGTGCTAAATAAATATCCAAAATAGAATCTTTATTTACTTTAATACTCTCAATAGAATATTTCATCGGATTTTTATCCCAATGAGTTTTACTTGTATCCTTATATATTGTTGCTGTATATTCTTTTGATTCATCTAAAAAATTTAGGTTTATTTTAAAATCTCTGCTTTTTTCATCAGTTATTCCACCTATATACCAATTATCAGAATCTATATCTTTTCTAGCAATTGTAAGATATTCAGAAATTTTACTATTTAAAATTATTTTTGTCTCCCAATTAACTGGAACATTTTTTATAAAATCGAAAGCTCTAAGGTGCTTCTTATAATGTTTTGGTAGGTCTGCAGCCATTTGCATTGGAGAATAATATACAACATATAAAGCAAGTTCTTTAGCAAGAGTTGAAGGAACTATTGCATTTTTATCTATTTTTCCTCCAGGTTTATCATATCTAAAATTATTTAATTGAAAAATTCCTGGTGTATAGTCCATAGGACCACTTAGTAGCCTTGTAAATGGTAAATCTGTAGCATGATTTACTCCATTTGAGGAAAAACCATTAAACTCTTGTCCTTTTGCACCTTCTCTTGAAATAAAATTGGGGAAAGTTCTACTAAGACCAGTATCTTTAATTGGTTCATGGGTAATTATACTCAGTTTGTATTTTGATGCTAGTTCAATAACTTTATGAAAGTGATTAATCATATATTGACCATGATGCCATTCTCTAATAATATTTCCATTTTGATCAGTTCTTTTAATATTTCTACTAACATCATTTACATAACCCGTTTTAATATACTTTACTCCCATTTCATTATAAAGCTTAAAGGCATCTTCCAATTGATTTTCATAATTTTCAATTTGACCTCCAGTTTCATGATGTCCAACAATTGATATATTTTTTTTAGAGCTGTAAAGTGAAATTTTCTTAAAATCAAAATCTTCCAAAGATTCTGTAAAACTAAATGGAATTCCATTACCTGAACAGCACCAACCTGGATACCATCCTTTATTCCAGCCCTCAACTAACAATCCATTAAACCCATGTTTAGAGGCGAAATCTATATAATTAAAAACCTTTTTTGTATTTGCTCCATGATATTTTGATGGCCACCATGTTGATTCATTAGTACCTATCATTTCCCACCAAACTCCCATATATTTTCCTGGTTTAACCCAAGAAAAATCTTCCTTTTCATCGGGATCATCATTTAAATTTAGAATTAAGTTAGATTCTAAAAGTCCTGAGCTATTGTCTGCTATATGAATTGTTCTCCATGAAGACTTTATTCCATTATCTGATTTAACTTTTATTCCATCACTCCATGGATATAATTCAACTTCTAAACTACCCTTACCTTTTGGTGACAGGGTCATAGAAGAATAATCAACTAAGTTTGCTTCATGAATGCTAATAAATATTCCATTATTTTTTTTAATTGTTAAAGGAGTATGAGCCGCGTCTATACCAAGTGAATCATAAGATATCTCTTCAACTAAATCAGAATAAACCTTTTTAGAAATATCATCAATGCCGGTGTTGGCATACAAAAACTCGTATCTTCTATAAGAAAAACCTGGTATCCACCATGCAGAATCTTTTGAAGAAAGATTAAACTCAGTGATTTCATCCATCAAATCATAATTTTGAATTGATTTTTGCTTTGGAAGGATATATCTAAAAGCTACTCCATCATTATAAATTCTAAACTCAATATTTATTTCTGTTTCATTATTATTTAACTCTAAAGTAAGCTGGTTATAATTATTATTGATTGTTTTATACTCTCCAAATAATGGATTCCAATTATTATTAAAAGAAGTTTGTTTTTGATATTTAATTTTAAAGCCTTTTGTTAAATCAATACCATTTTTTAAAATTAAACCTAGGCTTGATTCAGAAATAACTGCTTTATCTTCTTTATTAATTGAATAAAATAGCCTTCCATCAACTATTTTAAAATCTAATAATATTTTGTTGTCTGGAGAGTTTACTGATGTTAAAAAACCTCCCTTATTACAAGAAATAACAAAGAAAAATAAAATAAAAAACTTAAGAATTTTCATGATTTAAATTTAGAATACAAATAAACAAAAAAATGACTTAAGAAATTTCTTATATATGATTGTGAAAATATTATATCATTTTCTAGGTCCACTTGCTAAAGGACTATTTGGTTCTTTTTTCGGAACTCTCCCAAAAATTTCTGACAAATGAATATTTTTAAATTTTGGCAAAACGTATTTAGCAAATAATTTACATTCTTTTTCATGTGGATAGCCAGATAAAATAAATGAGCTGATACCTATATCCATATATCTTTTCATTTTATTATAAACCTGATCAGGATCTCCAACAATAGCAGCTCCACAACCCGAGCGAGCTAGACCTATCCCCGTCCATAAATGAGGTTCAGCAAAATAATCTTTATTAGATTTATCCCTCAAATTTGACTGTCTAGATACTCCAAGAGATTTAGAATCTTGAGCTCTGTTTTTTATTTCTTTTCCTAATTCTAAATCTAATTTGGATATTAATTTTTCAGCATCTTCTATAGCCTGCTTTTCAGTTTCTCGAACAATAACATGAACTCTTAATCCAAATTGAACTGTTCTTTCAAATAATGATGCTTTTTGTTTCATATTATTAATTAATTCGATTATGTTTTCTTCAGTATCAGGCCACATTAAATAAACATCACAATACTCTGCACATAAATCTACTCCATCTGGAGAATAGCCTCCAAAATAAAGTAGAGGTCCTCCATTTTGTTGATATGGTTTAACAGGAGCAGATGGCAAATTAATATTATAAAATTTTCCTTTAAAATCAATATTGTCTTGGGTCCAAGATTGCTCTAATATTTGAATAACCTCTCTAGATCTTAAGTATCTTTCAGAAGATTCTAATTTCATTCCGGGCAAATCTGAGGATATAATATTTATCGTTAATCTTCCCTTTAAAATATGATCTAAAGTAGCTATAGTTCTTGCAAGCATTGGAGGATGAATTTCTCCACATCTTATAGCCGCTAAAAAATTTATTTGTTTAGTTAGAGGAGCCATTGCCGAAACAAAAGACAATGTATCTTGACCCACCTGATAGGATGAAGGGCACAAAACATTTGAATACCCTAGTTTATCAGCAGTCTTAATTATAGAAGAAGTGTTTTCAAATGAACTTTTATATTTAGGATTTCTCTCACCCAAGAAAGCATCATCTCCATCACATATAGGGGCAAACCATGAAATTTCAGCTCCTTTAATTTTTGACATCATATACTTTTAGTCTAAAAAATTAAATATATACCAAAAATAAATTTATTATCTATTTTTGAATCTATTAAAACCATAAATCAAATCATAATGAAAAAAAATTTTATTAGACTTTTATTTTTTTCAATTTTGTTGTTGTCAAATACGTTTACTAAATCTTTTTCCCAAGGTAGAAAAATAGTTTTAAAAGAAATTGAAGTTGAAGAAAAAGCTATTCCAGTTATAAATATATTGAACAAAACTTATTCTTTTAAGGAGAGAGATAAGTTTATAAAGCTCCTATTAAGTAACAAATTTTGGAAAAACAATTTTTTTATAAAAATTAATTTAAGCAGCTTTGATAATAAATCTTTATATGAATTTGACTTAAAAGGAGAAACTATTGTTAAAATAAATAGTAAAATTTTATCTAAAAAGCATAAATATAAAACTTACAGAAAAATTAAAAATTTAATTCCAAAAATAGAAAATATAAGAATTTATTATTATAAAAAAACTGCCACTTTAAATAGATTTATTGTTGAAATAAAAACTAATTGATATAATAAAAACCCCTCTAATGATCTTTAAATTTAATATTAAAAGTATACCTTTTTATATATATCTAAAGTTAAAATTTTAAGAAATCTTTATAAATTATTACATTTGGAATTATTAAACATAAATCAAACCCTAATGAAAAAAATTGTTTTTATACTTACATCCCTTTTTATTTTTTCTTGCCAAAACAATTCATACACTAAAACTAATTTTTGGCTTGAAGGTGCCAATAAAAACTCTTTTGGAAATGAATTTTCTTATCCTGAAGGAACTCCTAGCATTACAACTGCTATCTTAGTTCTTCAACCTGGAGAATCATATCCTGTTCACAAACACCCAAAACCCGTTACTGTAATTCAAAATGTTATTCAAGGCGAATTAACTATTGTTTTAGTTGATAAAAATAAATCTGTTGTAACTAAAGCTGGTGAAACTTTTATAAGTGAATCTGACGAATGGCATTATGCAAAAAATGATGGAAAAGAAGTTGTGATTTCATCTGGAACCATTTTAGGAGAAGACGGAACACCTATGATGATTATGGAAGAAAAATAATTTATTTAAAATTATAATATATATATATTCGCTCGAAAATCATGAAAGTAGCTATAAATAACTCAGACCATTTAGGTATAATCTCAAGTGGATTATGCTTACTTCATTGCATTGCTACACCTCTTATTTTTTTATCTCAAATTACTGTCATTAGCCAAGAAATAAGTTTTTTATGGCTTTCATTAAATTATTTATTTTTGGGGATTTCTTTTTTAGCGGTATATTTTTCAGTTAAAAACTCTTCTAATTTATTTGTAAAAATCTCTTTATTTTCGGCTTGGTTTTTACTTTGTTTATTTATACTTAATGAAGAATTAGAAATTTTTCATATTCCTGAACTTTTAACTTATTCCTCAGCAATTTCCCTTTGCTGTTTACACGTATATAATTTAAAGTTTTGTCGTTGTAAAGAGGATAAGTGCTGTATTCATGAAAATTAAAAAAACACATTAAGAAATAGCCAATTTTTATATTAAAATTAGCCTTAATCTGATAATCGGAAAACTACTCTTCTATTATTAGCTCTCCCTGAAGAGGTGTTATTTGTATCAACAGGTTTTCCTTCTCCATAACCAACAGCCTTTATTCGAGATCCATCAATTCCAAGATTCTCCAATAAAGATTTAACAGAATTTGCTCTTTTCTCAGAGAGATTTTGATTGTATGACTCACTCCCGTCACTAGAAGAGTGACCCTCAACAATAATTGATAAATCTGAATGTTTTTTTAGTCCTTCTGCTAAAATTCTAATAGCCGACTGTCCCATTTCATTTAAAACAGATGAATTAGCTTGGAATAAAATTATAGAATTTTCTTTTGAAATTAAATCTAAAATAGATTTAACTTTAGAGGGACAACCTTTATTAGCCTTATCACCAGGTTCATTTGGACAATCATCATCTCTGTCTAAAACTCCGTCTCCATCATCATCTTCCCAAGGGCAACCATTATTATCAGAATCTCCAGCTTCATCAGGACAATTATCTTCACTATTTAAAACGCCATCTCCATCAGAATCAAGAGATGGACAGCCATTATTTTCTTTAACTCCGTACTCATCTGGACATTCATCTTCAGAATTAATAATTCCATCATTGTCATTATCTGATTTTCTTTCTGTAATTATTTGTTCTATTGTTTCCTGCTCACAATCTAAAGTTATATCAAAATATGTCTTTTTATCTTTTATTCTTACTTTCTTTGATTTACAACCTTTTTTAGTGAGCACTAACTGTAATGGTAAATCATAAGTAGTTTTTACAGAAAACAAACCATCTTTCTCTGTATATACACCTCCATAATAACCCGCTTTAGTGATTCTTAGAGGCTTTACAACAACCAAAACTTTTTCTAACTCTGTGCCCGTATTTTTATCCTTAACTACACCAGAAAATTCAAATTGAGAAAACATTAAAAAGGGTGCTATTAAAAACAAAAGTTTTATATAAAATCTAAATAAAGACATAATTCTTTTTTATGTATCTATCTAATATACAATATTTTAGTATAAAATAAAAATCTTATAAATTAAGTCAGAATTTATTTTCTTATTTTTTTTTAATATTAGACTAATTTTAAATATTATTTTTTTTAAAACATCTATTGAAAAATTATATAATAATTTTACTACTCTTTTTATCTAATGTTCTTTTTTCACAAAATAATTCTACAGAAAAAGAATATCATTTTAATGGTAATATAAATATTTCTAATAATGGTTTTTCTTTTATCCCCTTATTTACCTTAGGAGAACCTGCAACAGTAATTAATTTATCTCTAGGTGGTGATCGGTTTAGTTTTAATCCTTCACTAAGTTTTGATCTTAATGGATTAAGACCATGGGTATTTGACTTTATTTGGAGTTATAAAATAGTAAGTAATAAAAAATATAATTTAATATTTAGTCAATTTATTCCTGGGCTATACTTCCATACAATATCATATGAAAAAAATAATATTAAACAAGAAGCATTTTCAACATGGGTTAGTACTGTATCAACTATAGATTTTTTCTATTTAATTAGTAGTAATTTTAGATTTGGATTCACATTTTTTAATGCCTTTCCAATTAAGAAAAATAAGGAGCAACCTAATATAGCTAGAATGTTATCAATTAAATCTAAAATAGGAAATATAAAATTAGGGGAATCAATAACTATAAATTGGAGTCCAGAAATTTATTTTCCAAAAGTAGATAATCAAACTGGAATTTTTGCGGCGCAAAATATTTCAATTAGATTTAATAACTCTCCAATTAGCATTTCTAGTAGTATGAATAAAGCTATTGATTTTGGTAATTTCACCGGAAAAAGCTTTGACTGGAATATTGGAATTAACTATTCATTTAATAATAAATTTATAAAGAAAACAAAGATTAATCTGAATAAATAATTAAGTCTTTTATAAAATTTTTTGATGAAGAAATGGATTTATAAATATTTAGGATGGATAGGTTTTTTAATTCTAATTTTTGGAGTCTTATTTGAATTTCTCTATAAATACTTTTTCAATATTAAATTAGATTTTCTATCATGGCTTTCTTTTGCAATTGCTGGAGCAATATGGACTATTACAGATGAGTTAAAAAAAGAAAAACCAAAAATTTGGTTTATTTATTCTGTTATTATCGTTACACTAATTATAGTTTCTGTATTTATTTTTGTTTAATAATTTTCTTTAAAAGAAAATTAAGTAATAAACCATAAGCTGGCAAAAAGAATAATAGACCTATAATTATTTTTAATACTGTTTGATTTCCAGCAATTTCAAACCAATTTAAAGCCATGTATGGATCCTCTGAACCAGAAAAAGCGGTAAAAAAGAAAGTATAAGTATCAATTATATTAGATATTATTGTAGATAAAGCTGGAGCTATCCACCAAGCAGAATATTTTTCTCTAATAAACTGAAAGGCATATATATCTATTAATATTCCTAAAGCATAAGCAGTAGCACTTGCGAAACCAATTCTAAATGCTACTGATAGAGGATTTCCTTCTAAATAAACAATTAAAATAGATGAAATAATTGCCAAAGGATAAGTATAAATAATTGTTTTCTGAGCTATTGACTTGCCTAAAAGCCTAACAGTTAAATCCGTTGCTACAACAACAAGAGGAAATACAAAAGCTGCCCATGTAATTTTATAACCTAAAAGTTCAATAGGAATTGCAACTAAAGCATTTGATAAAGTTGTAATACTTATATGTAATAAAACTAGAACTAATAGGGTGTTTAATCTATTTTTAAACATTAATTATTGAGATTATTTCTACCATTTTTCCCAAGGAAATATAAACCAAACTGGATTTTTAGATTTATCAATAAACTGTCCTTGATATTCTATTTTTACTTTGCTCTTTACGTTATAAATTAAAGCCGCAAAATGTATTTCAGATTTAAATTTAATTGAATGATTTTTGATTAAACTAAAAGTTTTACCTGTATCATTAATATCATCAATAATTAATACTCTTTTATATTTAGATAAACTTTCATTCAAAACAGAAAAATTTGGACTAATTACACTATCTCTTAATTGAATATCAATTACTTTATGAGGTATTTCAATTTTATGAGATAAATACACCCCTGCAATACAACCACCTCTATTGATACTTAAAATAATTTCAGGTAACCAATTAGATTTTTTCATTTGCTCAATTATTTTAACAAGAGCATTCTGCATTTCGTCTATAGAATAATTTAATTTAATTTCAGACATTTATATAAATTTAATTTAAAGCAAAAGCTATATAAGAATCTCCGGATTTGGTTCCCATCTTACCGCCACCACAGGCAATAACAACATATTGTTTTCCATCTATTTGATATGTAATTGGAGTCGCGTAACCTCCAGCAGGTAATTTAGTTTTCCAAATTTCTTCTCCAGTTTTTTTATCAAAAGCTCTAAAATATTCATCATTGGTAGCTCCTATAAATATTAATCCACCATCAGTTAAAATAGGCCCTCCATAATTTTCTGTGCCTGTTTTAGCAAACCCTTGATTGGTTAACTCTTCATATTCCCCTAAAGGAACTTGCCACACAATTTCACCTTTATTAAGATCTATAGCATTTAAAGTTCCCCAAGGTGGTTTAACAGCTGGGTAACCATTTTCATCCATAAATCTTCCAAAATAATCTATAGAATATGGTACAATGTTTGGGTCAAGCTCTCTAAAAGAGTTTAAATCTAAATCAATGGTATCATCATCTAATAAATATGAAGTCATTGCTTTAATCTGACTTTCAGAAACTTGAGGCATTGGCATCATACTTCCTTTACCTTTTTTTATTATAGCTGACAATTCTAGTTTGTTAAATTTGTTTTTTAAATTTTTTAAACCTGGAATATTTGACATCCCATCTAGTTCAGCTCCATGACATCTAGAACATTGTTGAGAATAAATTGATTTACCATAACTTTTTATAGGATCTTTCTTTAACTGCCATTCCCATTCTTTAGGATTATCATATTTATTTGCAATTGAAACCCAAGCCATTTCATTAGAATTTACATATAACCAGCCTGAATTAGGATCAAATGCTGCTCCTCCCCACTCTGCCCCACCATCTAAACCAGGAAATGTGATTGATCTTTTTGTTTCACTATGGGGATGAAATTGCCCTTGAGAATTTAAA
This sequence comes from uncultured Flavobacteriaceae bacterium, assembly GCA_964448645.1. Classification (GTDB taxonomy): domain Bacteria; phylum Bacteroidota; class Bacteroidia; order Flavobacteriales; family Flavobacteriaceae. The sequence goes on along the minus strand of CAYUZY010000028.1, from coordinate 9,665 downwards.
GTTTCAAACACTTCTTTAATTGTTTTATCTGAAACCTTTTCCTTTTGATTTGGCGTCCAAGCAAGTAGAGCTTTTGAATTTGGAAACATATCGTTAATCATATCTTTAGTAAATTTCTGTCTTGCAAAAGGAGGGATTTTTGTTGGAAGTGGCTGAGTAGGCCATGATTCTTCATCTTCAAGTTCAGATAAAGGAAATGGAAATTCTTCTACGGGAAAAATATGTTCTCCCGTTTTCCTGTCAAAAACAAAAACATGACCAGATTTAGTAACCTGAGCTACTGCTTTAATATATCTTCCATCTTTATTTATAGTAACTAAGTTTGGAGGTGCAGGTAAATCTCTATCCCAAAGATCATGATGAACAAATTGAAAATGCCATAAACGAGATCCATCTTTGGCATCTAATGCTATAAGAGAATTTGCAAATAAATTTTTTCCCTTTCTATTACCTCCCCAGAAATCATATGATGCTGAGCCCGTTGGAATATAAACTATACCTGTTTCTTCATCTAATGTCATTCCTGCCCATGAGTTTGCTCCTCCAACATACTTATAAGCATCTTTAGGCCATGTTCCATATCCAAATTCTCCTGGTTGAGGAATGGTATTAAATCTCCAAACTAAAGATCCTGTATTTAAATCATACGCACGAATATGACCTGGTGAAGCTCCAGGCCCTTCATGTACTCTAGTTCCCTGAATTAATATATTTTTATAAACAACCCCTGGAGTATTAGCAACAACAGATAAAGTTTCAAATGGTCTTCCAAGATTTTTTCTTAAATCTATTTTCCCGTTCTCTCCAAAAGTATTTTCAATATCTCCATTTAAAGCATCAATTGCATATATATAACTTCCCGATGTGTAAATTATTCTTCCATCACTTTTATCATCCCAATAAATCAAACCTCTATTAACTCCCCACCAACCAGGCCCAACATCTTGACCATGATCAAATTTCCAAAGTTCTTTTCCTGTTTTAGCATTAATAGCAAATAATTTTGTTATAGGATTTGTCCCATATAAAATAGAGTCTATTACGATTGGACTACATTGAATTTGAGTAGTATTTTTTCCATTAAGATTTCCCGATTTGTATTCCCAAACTTTCGTTAGAGTTTTTACATTAGACTTATTTATTTGATTTAATGATGAATAGTGAGTTCTTGCCTTATCTCCCAAATATTCATTCCATTTCTCAGTGTTTTGATTTAAAGTATTTGATTCTTTTCTATCAAAATTTTTAGAACAAGAAAATAAAAGAATAAATGCTAAAAAAAAAGTTATTTGTTTCATTTTGTTTTTTAAATTTTTTAAATGTAATAAAAATTAAATTTTATGCTCAAGACACAAAATTTAAATAAAAAAATATATTTTACTTTATATTTGGAAGTTCCTTCAAATTAAATTATAAAATGAAAAAATTATTATTATTATTTTCTTTCTTAATGTCAATATCAATATATGCGCAATCATTAAATGAAAATAAATTAACTAAAAAGGAACAAAAAGAACTTAAAATTCAACTTAAAAAAGAACGTAGAGAACAAAAAAAGCAAGAAAGATTTAAAAGAATGGGACTCAATGAATATGGAATTGATGTAAATGCTAAAGACTGGGTTTCCGCTTTAAGATATCACTTAGGTGGAAAAGTAACTCAAAATATAAATGGTATACCAATATTAGTCCCAGTTTCTACCTTAGGTGCTGGAGCTAGTTCAGTTGGAAGTTCATTTAATAGTGTAAATGTTAAACAACCCTTATGGGTTATTGATGGTGTTCCTATAGGAGATGCTCCTGGTGGAGTTCAATCTCTATCAAGAACGATTAAAGATGTTAAAGTATTAAAACATTCTGATGCTACTAAATATGGTTCAAGAGGAGCTTTTGGAGTTATTGAAATAATAACTGCTTATTAAAATATTTATAAATATATTTCACTTTTTATCTATTGAATATTTTCCAGGACCTATCATTGCAATTACTAAAAAACCAAACATAAATAATAAAGCTTTTTCCTTCCTAGGAAATGGATCTTCCCAATGAGATATAAAAGCAGCTACTGCCATTCCAATTACAGGAAATATTGAAAACCATCGAGTCTTAAAGCCAATTAATATAAAAATTGGAGCAACAAATTCAGCAAAAGCAATCAAAATAAGGGACAAAAATGATCCTATGCCTATCGGATCACTAAACTTTATTTCATCAGCAAACAATCTATCTACCTTAGATATGCCATGAGTTAACATCATAAGAGAAAAAGAAGTTCTTAAAATAACTTTTCCTAAATCTGAAAAAAAATTCATAATAAGTATTAAATATTTTTAAATTTAATTGAAAGATAGATTTGAATAATTAAAAATCAAAAAATTTTCAAACTTTATTAGTCATTATTCTACTATATTTAATAAAAGTTATTAATGATCCAGTCTTATAAAAAAAACCCCCAATTAGATAAATCGTATGATGTGATTTTAATTGGCACAGGGATTGGATGTCTTTGTGCAGGTGCTTTACTTGCAAAATCTGGAAAAAAAGTTTTATTACTTGAACGCCACTATACTCCTGGAGGATTTACACATGTTTTTAAAAGAAGGGGATTTGAATGGGATGTTGGTATTCATTACATTGGAGAAGTACAGCGACCTAATAGTATATTAAGAAAATTATTTGATTATGTTTCAGATAATAAATTAAAATGGGATGATATGGGTGAAATTTATGATAGAATTATAATAGGAAAAGAACATTTCGACTTTATAAAAGGAGTAGATAATTTTAAAAGTAAAATGATTGGGTACTTTCCAAATGAAATTAAAGCAATTGAAAAATATATTGACCTAATTTATTCAGTTAATAAAGGTTCAGCAAAATTTTATATGGAAAAAGCTTTATCTCCTATTATGAGAATATTTTTCGGCAATTCTTTGAGAAAAAAATTTCTAAATTATTCTGACCGAACAACCTACGAAGTACTTCGTGAAATCACAAATAATGAAAAACTTATCAAAGTACTTTGCGGACAATATGGAGATTATGGTCTTCCTCCCAAACAAAGTAGTTTTGCAATGCATGCTTCAGTAGCTAAACATTATATGAGTGGAGGAAGTGTTCCCGCTGGAGGTTCTTCAAAAATTTTAGAGACTATTGAAAAAGTAATAGAAAAAAATGGAGGTACTATTTTAGTTAAAGCTGAGGTAAATGAAATTATAATAGAAAATAATAAAACTAAAGGAGTCCAATTAATTGATGAAAATTGTATTTATGCTAATACAGTTATAAGTGGGGCTGGAGTTTTTAATACGTTTGAAAAATTAGTTCCTGACTCAATTAGCATTAAACATAAATATCCCGAAAAATTAAAAAAAGTTAAACCGTCTGTTGGCTATATTTGCCTATATGTTGGTCTTAAAGGATCTTCCAAAGATTTAAAGATTCCTAAAACTAATTTTTGGATATACCCTGATGATCTTGATCACGATAGTTGTGTTGAACGTTTTATAAAAGATAATAATAAAGAATTTCCCCTTGTTTACATTTCTTTTCCTTCCTCTAAATTCTCTGATTGGAATAAGAGATATCCAGGAAAAAGCACTATTGATATTATTACAATGATGCCTTATGAATCTTTTTCCAAATGGAATAATACTACTTGGAAAAAACGTGGGTTAGATTATGAATCAAAAAAAGAAGAATTTTCTAAACGTTTATTAACTCACCTCTACAATCAATTACCTCATTTAAAAGGAACTGTAGAGCACTATGAACTTTCCACTCCTTTATCTACTGAACATTTTTCAAACTATAAACAAGGATCTCTTTATGGAATAGATCACAATCCTGAACGTTTTCGACAAAAATTTTTAAAACCAAAAACAAAAATTAGAGGTTTATATCTAACAGGGCAAGATATTGTTACAGCAGGAGTTGGTGCTGGTTTGTTTTCCGGTTTAATTACAGCAGGAGCAATAACTGGTATAAATTATATTAAAAAAATATTTTGATTTTTTAAATTGCAAAGATTTTAATTTTATTATTATGGATCTTTACGATATCTCTTTTATTTTATCTACTTTATGGATTTGCCCTTTCTGGTTTGCTATGCTTATAAATCCTGAAAAAGAAAAGACAAAAAAACTTTTAAAAGGACCCTGGTTTTTTTTAGGACCAATATTAATTTGGTTTATTTTAATAGGATTTGACCCACAAGGTTTGATTGATTTTGCAACAAGTGCATCCAATCCAAATGGATTCATAGAGGGGTTAGCTAAAGGCTTAGGGACTAAAGCTGGTTTAACTGCAACTTGGGCTCATATGGTCGCAGGAGATATTTTTGTTACAAGATGGATATGGTTAAAATCTCTTGAAATAAATGCTAACAAATGGGTTATGAGACTATCTATTTTTTTTGGAATTATGCTTATGCCAGTTGGTTTAGCAATTCATGTTTTTTTTGCTTCTATAAAGTCTAAATAAAAATATAATTTTAATTATCCCAAGATGATTTTCGAGCTTTATTAATAATTATTCTATATAGGAGTCTTGTTTTCATTAAATATTTGAATTAATAATTTCTGAAAAGACCTCTTTATCAGTATCTCCCTCAGAATTTATAAATAAAATATTAGTAGAATTATTTATTTTAAGATCTTCTTTTATTGACTTGATTTTACTTTCTTTCAAAATAGCAAGTAATCCTCCTAATCCTGCAGCACCTGATTCTCCTGATATTATTCTATTGTCAGAACCCTTAGGATAATAAAATTCTCGCATAGCCTGTTTTGCATAATCATCTGAAATTCTCAATATATAATTTGTTCCATTTTTCAATAAATCCCAAGCTCCCAATGATGGGGTTTCACAATTTAACCCAGCCATAATTGTTTTAAGACTTCCTTTTGAACTTGATATTTTATTTTCTTTAAATGAACATAAAATACCATCAGCCTCTTCAGGTTGTATTATAACTATTTTGGGTTTATTTTTTCCATACCTATTTAGATAGTAATAAATACCTGCTGCTGCCATACTACCAACACCAGCTTGTAAAAACACAAGATCTATTTTAGGCTTTAAAGGGGAATGTATAGTTTCTTCCATTTCCTTAAATAAAGTTAAATACCCTGAAAGTATTAAGGCAGGTATTTCTATATATTCCTCCCAAGCTTTGTCTTGAATTAAACACCATTTTTTTGAAAAACTTATTTTTTTAGCTTCCTCACATGCCTGATCATAATGTCCTTTAATTTGAATGACTTGAGCTCCATATTTTTCTATAGCCTCAATACGTTTTAAAGTAGTTTCTTTAGGAACATAGACAACGGCTTTTCTAGCATTTCTTTTTGCAGCCCATGCTACAGCACGGCCATGATTTCCATCGGTTGCCGTACAAAAAGTTTTAATGTTAGGATTTTTTATTAAAGATTGTGAAATAGCATAAGAGGCTCCTAATCCTTTAAATGCATTTAAATTAAAACGTTTTGATTCATCTTTTACATAAATGTTTTTAACCCCTAACTTTTTTGACAAGCTAGGTAATTCAATTAAAGGAGTAGGATTATATTCAGATAGTGTTTTATGAAATTCAAAAGCATTATTATTTTTAATAATCTTAGTTGTTTCGTTTAAAGGCACTTTATTTAATGGCAAATTCTTATAAAACAAATTACTTTAGATTAGTTTATTTTCTATAATTTTTTTTATGATAGCTTTTAATCATAACACAAATTTATATTTTTTAAAATATCATGATTTTATGTGAGGTGTTTATTTTTATTACATTTAAGTTTATAAATATTTAAAAAATGAAACAATTAATAATTCTTTGCCTTTTTATCTCAATTCAGGCTTCAGCACAAAAATATTTTACTGAAAAGTATCAACCTTTTAATTTAAATATAGAAAGTCCAGAATCATTTTTAGAATATCCCATAGGTTCTGAACATACTAGACATGACAATATTATAAGTTATTTCAAGAACTTAGCTTTGAAATCTGATCGAGCAATTTTAAAATTTTATGGAAAAACTCATGAAGGAAGAAAACTTCCACTTCTAATTATAAGTTCTCCTGAAAATATTAGCAAAATTGACGAAATTCAAAAAAAACATCTATTGCTTGTTGATCCAAATAATAATATGCAACCTAATGAAAATGATCCTCTTATTATAAATCTAGCTTATAATGTTCATGGTAATGAACCATCATCATCAGAAGCAGCACTTCTTGCTGCATATACTTTAACTGCCTCAAATAATAATGAAATTTTAAGTTTTATAAATAACAGTATAATCTTTATAGATCCAGCAATTAATCCTGATGGCAGAGACCGTCATACTCAATGGGTAAATAGTTACAAAGCAAACCCCTTAGTTAGTGATCCAAATGATGCTGAACATAATGAAAATTGGCCCCGAGGTAGAACTAATCATTATTGGTTTGATTTAAATAGAGATTGGCTTTTAACTATAAACCCTGAAAGTCAGGGCAAATTAAATTGGTACCACAATTGGTACCCAAATGTTGTTACTGATTTTCATGAAATGGGAAGTCAAAGCTCATATTTTTTTGAACCTATGAAAGCTAATGGATCTTTAGATCCTATAATGCCTAAAGAAAATTATATAGACTTGAATAATTTATTTGCTAAATATTTTTCTGAGTCACTAGACAGTATTGGATCTCTCTATTTTACCAAAGAAATATTTGATGGAACATATCCTGGTTATGGATCGTCATACGCCGATCTTCAAGGAGGTTTAGGTATACTTTTTGAACAAGCAAGTTCTAGAGGATTATTACAAAAAACCGATTATAATGAAATAACATTTGCGTTTACAATTCGCAATCAATTTGTTTCTAGTATGGCAACATTAAAAGCGGCTATTAAAAACAAATCAATACTAAATAAATATCAAAAATCATTTTTTAAATCAGCAATTTTAAATGCTAACAAAAACAAAATAAAAGGATATGACTTTAGATCGGATGATCAAAACTTAAGTAAAGCATTTATTGACAAGTTATTAAGGCATAAAGTAAAAGTATATGAAAAGAAAAGAGGAAGTTATTTTGTCCCTTCAAAACAACCTCAATATAGAATGGTTCAAACATTTTTTGAAACTTATAAAAAATATAGAGATAGTGTTTTTTATGATGCCTCCGCTTGGTCAGTTGTTAACTTTTATAATATTAAATATAAACCCTCAAATAAAATATATTTAAATAACGAAATTAAAAGTGTTGATAAACTAATAAAATGGGATTCCGTTAAAAAGTCTCAATATGCTTATTTAGTCGATTCGAATGATTATAATATTCCTGCATTAATTAATGGTTTACAAAGAAAAGAAATTGTTGTTGCTTCTGCCTTTAAACCTTTTACAATAATGACAAATAAAGGAAATAAAACTTTTTCTTACGGTTCATTAGTAATCCCTATCAAAAATCAAAAAGTAAGTAGTGAATATATTTATAATTCAATATCTGAACTTCAGAAAAAACTTGAAATTAATATATACTCTGTTAATTCTGGGTTTAGTACAAAAGGTATTGATCTTGGTTCTGGGAATATTAAACCTCTTAAAACCCCAAAAGCAGCAATGATTATAGGAAATGGTGTAAGATCATATGAAGCTGGTGAGGTATGGCATTTATTAGATACAAGAGTTAATATGCCTATTGCTAAAATCTCCATGAATTATTTTGAAAGGGTCTCTTTAGATAAATACAATGTTTTAATAATGGTTTCTGGTAATTATAAATTTGATTCTAAAATCACTGAAAAAGTTAAAAATTGGATCTCTAAAGGGAATACATTAATAACAATTGGTTCGGCAAATAATTGGGCTATAAAGAAAAAAATTGTTACAGAAGAATTAGTTATTCAAAAAAAAGATACTATTAAAAACAGATTAGACAGAAAACCTTATGTTGATGCTAGAGAAAACATTGGAAGAGAAAGATTAGGTGGTGTTTTTATAGGGGTAGATATTGATAAAACGCATCCAATAGGATTTGGCTATAATGATGAAAATCAAGTGATTTACAAAAATAATTTAGTATGGTTAAAATACAGTAAAAATGATTATTCTAATGTTGTGGTATATAAAAAGAAACCTCATGTAGATGGATACATTTCAAAAAACATACAAAAAGAATTTCTATCTAAAAGCGCCTCATTAATAGTTAGCAAAGTTGATAAAGGAAAAGTAATAATGTTTGCTGATAACCCAAATTTTAGAGGAACTGCCTACGGTACAAACAGGCTTTTTTTAAATGCTATTTTTATGTCTGATAAAATCCAAGTTCCTTCCTCTAGAAAATAAACCTTAATGAAAAGAAGAGAATTTATTGGAAATACATTTGCCCTTGGAAGTTTAACTTCAGTTATTCCCATTTCTCAACTCTATTCAAACGTTCAAAAAAAACTCTCATATAGGAACAAAAAAACTAACTATGATGTTATAGTTATTGGGGTTGGTAGTATGGGTTCTTCCGCTTGCTATCAAATTGCAAAACAAGGACATAGTGTATTAGGTCTTGAACAATTTGATATACCTCATCAAATGGGCTCACATACTGGCCAAAGTAGAATTATTCGTAAAGCATATTTTGAACATCCAAATTATGTTCCTCTTCTTGAAAGAGCTTATGAAAATTGGCAATCTCTTGAACAAGAAATTAGTAATAAAATTTATTTTAAAACGGGACTCTTATATTTTGGCCCTAGTAATCACATGCTTATTAAAGGAACTCAAAAATCAGCTATAAAATATGGAATTGAGGTCAACGAATTAAGTCAAAAAGATCAAATAAAAAAATTTCCGCAGTTTAAAATACCTGAGGGTTATACTAACTTAATGGAAGTTGATGCTGGTTTTGTTACTCCAGAAAGAGCTATATTATCCTTTACTAACCAGGCTCTAAAATATAAAGCCGTAATTCATACTAAAGAAAAAACGCTTGAATGGTTAAGAAAAGATGGAATGATCCAGGTAAAGACTAATAAACAAATATATAAGTGTAAAAAGCTCGTATTAACTACTGGTGCATGGACATCAAAATTTTCTAATGTCAAAAATTTAGAAGTAACGAGACAAATTATGGCTTGGGCACAACCAAAAAACTTAAGTATGTTTGAATTGAACGACTTTCCTTGCTGGACATTTGCTGACCCTTCAGTAAATGGTATTTATTATGGTTTTCCTAGCTTACCTAGTTCCTCTTTTGAAGAACCAAGAGGTATTAAGTTTGCCCACCATACAAAAGGAAAATTATCAGATCCTGATATAGTAAATAAAAATATTTCGAAAGAAGAAGAAAAAACACTTGTTGAGGCGATCAAAAAATTTATTCCAAAAGGTGTTAAAACTATTAATAGTTTAAAAACCTGCTTATACACCTATAGTCCAGACAAAGATTTTATTCTAGATTTTTATAACAATAATGAAGATATTGTAATAGCCTCTGGATTTAGTGGTCATGGATTCAAATTTGCTAGTGTTATAGGTGAAATTCTTTCAGAATTAGTTATTAAAGGTAAAAGTATTCATCCAATTAATTTTTTAAATTATAATCGTTTTAATAAAAATTCAGAAAATTAAATGAGCCAATGCCGAGATTTGAACTCGGGACCTCTTCCTTACCAAGGAAATTTCG
>CAYUZY010000027.1:13774-18957 GCA_964448645.1 uncultured Flavobacteriaceae bacterium | reverse complement strand
AATTTTCTAGTTCTAAATTATGAACTTTTTTTGAAATTTCTTCAACAGAATCCCTTTCGGATATTTCGACCTCTTTCTGAAAAACTATTTTACCAGTATCATAACTATCATCTACATAATGAATAGTTATTCCCGATTTATTTTCATTATTTTTTTTTACTGCCTCATGAACATTAATTCCATACATCCCCTTACCACCATAATTAGGTAATAAAGCCGGATGAATATTAATTATTCTATTTGTGAAATAATTAATTATTGAACTAGGTATTTTTAATAAAAATCCCGCAAGAATTATTAAATCAGGATTTAATAATTTAAGTTCTTTTAAAATTACACCTTCCTTTAATTCATTAATATTAAAACATGTAAATTTAATTCCAAATCGTTTTATCCTTTTTAATACTAGAGCATCAGAATTATTAGTAAAAACTTTTAAAAATGAAACCCTATTGTTATTATTAAAATAATTTAGAATATTTTCAACATTTGTTCCATTTCCAGAAGCAAAGAATACTATTTTTTTTTCATAATTTCCTTTAAAGGTCATATTATACGAGTGTTTTCAATCTTGTATAAAAAACTTTAATGCAAAATAAGTTATAAATCTTAACTAAAAGGTTGTTTTATTTTAAAGTTTGTTATTTTTGTTGTCATATTATTTTAAAACTTATTTAATATGTCAGATATTTCATCTAGAGTAAAAGCAATTATTGTCGACAAATTAGGTGTTGACGAAAATGAAGTCGTTCCTGAAGCTAGTTTTACTAACGATTTAGGAGCTGACTCTCTCGATACAGTTGAACTGATAATGGAATTCGAAAAAGAATTCGATATTCAAATTCCTGATGACCAAGCTGAAAACATTTCTACTGTTGGTCAAGCAATTCAATATATAGAGCAAGGAGATTAATATTAACCTACATGAAGCCAAGACGCGTAGTAGTTACGGGATTAGGCGCTTTAACACCAATTGGCAACTCAATACCTGAATATTGGGATGGTTTAATAACTGGTAAAAGTGGAGCTGGACCTATTACTTATTTTGATGCTCAAAACTTTAAAACAAAATTTGCCTGTGAATTAAAGAATTTCGATGCTTTAAATTATATGGATAGAAAGGAAATTAGAAAGAATGATAGATTTTCTCAATATGCCATAGTGGCTGCTGAAGAAGCAATTAATGATTCAAATATTAATCTAGAAAAAATTAATAAAGATAGAGTTGGAGTAATTTGGGGAGCAGGAATTGGAGGTCTTGAAACTTTACAAAATGAAGTTCTTAGTTTTGCTGAAAATAATTTTATACCCAGATTTAATCCATTTTTAATCCCAAAGCTAATTGCTGATATTGCCCCTGGTTTAATTTCGATTAAATATGGTTTTACTGGTCCTAATTTTGCAACAGTTTCTGCATGTGCATCTTCCTCTAATGCAATTATAGATGCCCTAAATTATATTAGATTAGGTTATTCTGATATGATTATATCTGGAGGCTCTGAAGCAGGTGTTACTATTACTGGTATTGGAGGGTTTAATGCAATGCATGCTCTCTCTACTAGAAATGATGATCCTAAAACTGCATCACGTCCATTTGATAATGAAAGAGATGGTTTTGTTTTGGGAGAAGGTGCAGGAGCTCTTGTTATAGAAGAATATGAACATGCAATAGCTCGAGATGCAAAAATATATGCCGAAATAGTTGGAGGAGGTCTTTCAGCAGATGCATATCATATGACTGCACCACATCCTGAGGGAGTAGGTGCTATTAAAGTAATGCAAAATTGTTTAAAAGACGCAAAAATAGGTTATGAAAAAATTGATACAATTAACATGCATGGAACTTCGACTCCTCTCGGTGATATTGCTGAATCAAATGCGGTAATTTCTGTTTTTAAAGACCATGCTTATAATATTAATTTAAATTCAACCAAATCAATGACTGGTCATCTTTTAGGAGCAGCTGGTGCAATAGAGGCTATAGCCTCTATTCTCTCAATTAATGATAATATCATCCCACCTACTATAAATCATAAAAATTATGATGATAAAATTGATTCTAATTTAAACTTCACATTTGGAAAAGCTCAAAAAAAAGAAATTAATTATGCAATGTCAAATACTTTCGGATTTGGAGGTCATAATGCTTGTGTTATTTTTAAAAAAATATAGTAAATTAGAGTGTGAGATTTTTTGATAAAATATTTAAGTCCCAAACGGAATCGTCTGGGACTTTTTTATTTAAATTAAAAAATGAGTTAGATATTACAACGAAAAATAAAGATTTATTTAAAAAAGCCTTTACACATAGTTCAATGAATATTAAGGATAGTTCAGGTGAAAAGATAAATTATGAAAGGCTTGAATTTCTTGGGGATTCAATTTTCTCATTAATAATAACTCAATACCTTTTTTATAATTTTCCTAAAGCTGAAGAAGGAGATCTTACCAAACTTAAAGCTAAAATAGTTAGTCGAAAAAACCTTAATTCTATTGGTAAAAAAATGAATTTATTAAATTTAATTGAAACTACTAATCAAAATAATTTTGGCAAAAATATTCATGGCAATCTACTTGAATCATTATTAGGGGCTCTTTTTTTAGATCAAGGGTTTGATATAACTAAAAATTATATAATTAAACAAATAATTAAACCCTATATCAATACAAATTCATTAAACATATCAATTCTAAGTTATAAGAGTTTAGTTCTAGAATTAGCTCAAAAAAGAAAAAGAAAAATATCATTTAAAACAATTCTTAATAAAGAAGATGGTGATAAAATCTGTTTTTCTTCAAATCTTTATTTAGATGAAAAATTTTTATGTAAATCTTCAGGTACTTCTAAAAAAAAGGCTGAAGAAAATGTTTCTAAAAAATCATTTGATGAATTAAAATTAAAACTGTAAAAAATATAATGCCAAAAAAATACATTTTAAGTAATATAATTATTGAGGATTCAATCTATTTAATTGGTATTAATTCAGCACTAGATAATTATAATTTAGTTTATAAGCTAAATAAACAATTGAATTTAAATTTTGTGAGATCAAAAAAAGATATTGATCTCCCAAGAGAAAAGGCATATTATAGTCACTTTATTGCAAAAAATAAATCAAAAGAAATTATTTATGATTTTTTTTCAAACAAATTTAAAAAGATCAGTTCACCAAATAAACTTAATAAGCTTGATTTATTTAACACTCCTTTTTCAAAAGAAGTATATTTGCTAGAAGAATATAAAGAAGCTGATTATTTTTTAAAATCAACAGATCAAAAATATCATCAAGAAATAATTAATTATATAAGAAATATACCTCAAATTTCAATAATTTATAATGTAAATTCAAATGAAATTAAGAATAAGGAAAATTTAATATTTAACTAATGGATTTTATTAAGAAAACTAAAATTGTTGCAACACTTGGTCCTTCATCAAGTAAACCAAAAATTATTGAAAAAATGATTTTAGAAGGAGTAAATGTTTTTAGAATTAATTTTTCTCATGCTGATTATAATCTTGTCAAAGAAAAAATTGAAATAATTAGAGCTGTTGATAAAAAATTAAATACAAGTTCTTCAATTCTTGGAGATTTGCAAGGACCTAAAATAAGATTAGGTAAAATAGAAGAAGATTGTGAAATTTCAGTGGGAGAAGAATATGATTTTTATACTGATAAAGAATTTGTTGGAAATAAAAACAAAGGATATGTAAACTATAATGACTTTGCAAAAGATTTATCAAAAGGTGAAAATATTTTAATAGATGATGGGAAATTAATTTTCAAAGTCATTTCATCAGACAAAAAATCTATAGTTAAAACAAAAGTAATTCAAGGAGGGCTATTAAACTCTAATAAAGGTGTTAATCTTCCAAATACAAAAATATCTTTGCCAGCATTAACAAAAAAAGATTTAGATGATGCAAAATTTATATTTAATAATGATTTTGATTGGATTGCTTTATCATTTGTAAGGTCTAAAAATGACATTACAGATTTAAAAAAATTAATGAAAAAAAATCCAAACCATGAAATTCCAATTATTGCAAAAATCGAAAAACCTGAAGCTATTAATAATATTGATGAAATAATTGAATTTTCAGATGCAATTATGGTTGCTAGAGGAGATTTAGGAATTGAAATCCCTGCAGAAGAAGTTCCTCTAATCCAAAAAGAGTTGGTAAATAAAGCTAAATCTTCAAGAATTCCAATAATTATAGCAACACAAATGATGGAGTCCATGATTGAAAATCTTTCACCGTCAAGGGCTGAAGTAAATGATGTTGCAAATTCAGTTATGGACGGGGCAGATGCTGTAATGCTTTCTGGAGAAACATCCGTTGGAAATTATCCAATAGAAGTTGTAAAGTCTATGAGTTCTATTATTAAAGCAGTTGAAAATTCTGAACTTATTAAAATTCCTCAACCCTTATCTAATAAAATCAGTAAAAGATTTATTAGTGATTCTATTTGTTCTAATGCCGCAAATATGGCTAATGATATTAAAGCTAAAGCAATCTCAACACTTACAAATAGTGGTTATACAGCATATCAGATCTCAGCTTGGAGACCAAATGCACATATTCTTGTCTTCTCTTCAAATAAAAAAATATTAACCCAACTTAATCTATTATGGGGAGTTAAAGCCTTTTATTATAATAACTTCAAAAGTACAGACAAAACTGTTGAAGAGATCAATAAAATTGCTTTAAATATGGGTTATATACAAAAAAAGGATTTGATGATTAATTTAACTTCAATGCCAGTTAAAAATAGAGGAATGGCAAACACTTTAAGGGTATCCACAATAGAATAAATTTCAAAAAAAATCTTTATTCATCACTATAAATTTTAACAACTATATCTCCTTTTGAGTTCATATGAGCTCTGTACATTCCATTAGTATTCATTTCCATTGCTACATTTCCATTTTTATCAATCCCAATAACCCCTCCATCTCCTCCTAGTTTTGCTACTTTTTCATTAATAACAATTTTAGATGCTTCTGAAATTTTTAAGCCCTTATACTCCATGAGTGCTGATATATCATGCGCAACAACATTTCTGATAAAAAATTCACCCCAACCTGTTGCAGAAATAGCACAAGTTTTATTATTCGCATAATTTCCTGCTCCAATGATAGGAACATCTCCAATTCTATTCCACTTTTTATTTGTCATT
>CAYUZY010000027.1:0-13753 GCA_964448645.1 uncultured Flavobacteriaceae bacterium | reverse complement strand
CCTCCTGTAGAAGTTCCAGCAGCTAGATTTCCGTTTTTATCAAGAGCAACACATCCGACTGTACCGTATTTCATTTTTTTTAAATCATCATTTACATAAAAAGATGTTTTGGTTTCTTTTAGTTTTACTTTTTTCAATTCATCTATTCTTTTTTGTGTAAAAAAATAATTAGGATCAACAATCTCGAGACCTTCTTTCAAAGCAAATTTTTCAGCACCATTACCAAAAAACATAACATGCGGAGAGTTTTCCATTACTTTAATTGCTGCACTAATGGGGTTCTTTATTGTTTTTACTCCTACAATTGCCCCTGCATTAAGGGTTTTTCCATCCATAAATGACGCATCTAATTCAATTTGACCATTTGAATTTAAAACAGCTCCTTTTCCAGCATTAAAAAGAGGAGAATCTTCCATTAAATTAATTGATTTCTCAACTGCTTCTTGACTAGTTCCACCATTTTTTAAAATAAAATGACCTACCCGTATAACTTCTTCAAGTTTTTTTCTGTAAATCAAATCCATTTCTTTTGTTATTTCTTTTCTTGACATAGTTCCTGCACCACCATGAATAACTATTCCAAAATTTTCACTTTGACTATTATTAATCAATTTTTTTTGATTATGATTATATTCTTTACATCTTTTAAAAGAAAAAAACAATATCAAAATAAATGATACAACTAATAAATTCCTTACTCTACAAATTAAATACATAATTGAAATCTAATTTAATATTACTTTCTTTTTAAATTAAGAATTAATTTTTTAAAATAAATAAAATATTATTCATAAAAAATTAAAGAGTTGACTTAAATTGATTTAAAAACCTAACATCATTTTCATAAAATAACCTTATATCGCTAATTTGATACAAAAGCATTGCTATCCTTTCTATACCTAGGCCAAAAGCAAAACCTGAGTATTTTTCTGGATCAATTTTACAATTCTCAAGAACATTTGGGTCAACCATTCCACACCCCATAATTTCAAGCCATCCAGTACCCTTTGTTATTCTATGATCAGTTTCAGTTTTTAAACCCCAATAAATATCAACCTCAGCACTTGGTTCAGTAAATGGAAAATATGAAGGTCTAAACCTTATCCTTGAATTTCCAAATAATGATTTTGTAAAATAAGACAGAGTTTCTTTTAAATCAATAAATGAAACTTTTTTATCTATATATAATCCCTCTACTTGATGAAATATACAATGAGACCTTGAAGAGATGACTTCATTCCTAAAAACTCTACCTGGAGAAATTGTCCTGATTGGCGGTTTGTTTTTTTCCATATATCTTATCTGAACTGATGATGTATGAGTTCTAAGAAGATAATCGGGATTAGTTTGAATAAAAAAAGTGTCTTGCATATCTCTTGCAGGATGAAATTCAGGAATGTTTAAAGCTGAAAAATTATGCCAATCATCTTCAATCTCAGGACCATAAGATAATGAAAACCCAATCTGTGAAAATATATCAATTATTCTATTTTTAATAATTGAAATTGGATGTCTACTTCCTGATTTAATTGGAAAACCAGGGCGGGTATAATCTCCTATTATAGAACCCGATTTTGAAGATTGTTTTTTTAATTTTAAAGATTTTATTTTATTTAAAACATCTTTTTTTAATTTATTTAAAAGACTTCCATATTGTTTTTTAACATCATTTGGAACATTTTTAAATTCATTAAAAAAAATTGTTAAAATCCCTTTTTTTCCAATATAATTTATACGAAAAGATTCAATATCTTTTTGGTCATTAGATTTAAACTTACCTACAATTTTTAAATGCCTTTTAATTTCGTCAATCATAATCACAAAATTAAATTAGTTTTATTAAATATCTTTAATTTTTCTAATTAATATTAAATTCAAACATAAATTATTTTTAATTAAAAAATCTTTCTTAATAAAAGCATAGATGCTTTTTTTAAAATACTTATTTTGGTAATATGAATTACTTTGATCTTGCAATTTTAATTTTAATTAGCATTGGAATATTTAGAGGTTTAATTAAAGGATTAATTATTGAAGTTTCTAGCTTAATCTCCTTGTATTTTGGTATTGTTGGTTCAATTAATTATTCAGAATTTCTTTCATCATATATTTTCAACTATACAAAATGGAATGAAACTACAATAAATATAATTTGCTTTATACTTCTATTTATAACAATAGTTTGGTCAATAATGTTAATCGCTAAGTTTATTACCAAAATTCTTAAAATTGCTTATTTAGGCTTGTTAAATAGAGTTTTTGGAGCTGTTTTTGGAGGAGTAAAATGGGTAGTAATTTTATCTGGAATTATAATAATCTACACTAGTATAAATGAAATTATAACTATTCCAAATAAATTTTTAGAAGATTCTTTTTCTTATAATATTTTATTGGATTTTGGTAATTTTATATTTGATTGGACCTCAAATAATAATTGGAATATTGATAATAAAATAATCTAATTTGAATTTAAACTTTTCAATTCAGGATTTTTTACCCACCCTTCTGATCCATTAGCAATTCTTATTTTTTTCCATTCATCAAGATTTTCTAACAAATTTACTTTTGTCCCTTTGTGAAGAATAAACTTAATTTCACCTCTTTCATTTGGTTCAGGCCAAATATTTAATTGATTTGAAAAAATTATAGCAAATTGATTAGATTCTTTTTCCTTTTGAGAAAAATAGCAAATACTAATAGTAAAAATTAACATAACTAAACAAATAGTCGAAAATGAAAAGAAAATTCTTTTTATACTTGATTTATTATTAAAAAGATAAAGTGAAAACATGACTAAAAAAAGCCAAGAAAAAAAGACAGTTAAAATTGCCCAATTTTTAATTGAAAAAAAATTGAAAATTTTAATCTTAAATTCCTCTAATTGAGATTTAGGTAATTTTTCAATCGAATCTATAGTCATATTTTCAGCAAAGGAACTATTAAATTTAATTTTGTCACTTGAAGGGTCTAATTGCTTAGCTTTTTCAAAATAAAAAATGCTCTCAGCAACTTTATTTAATCGATAATATGAATTCCCTAGATTAAAATATAAATCACTACTATGTTTACCTTTTTCTAAAATTATATTATATTGAGAAATAGCTTTTTCAAAATCACCTTCATTATAAGCTGAGTTTCCTTCTTTAAATATTTCATTCAAATCTTGTCCAAAACTAATCTGAAAAACAAAAATTAAAATATAAAATAATGGCTTATTTATATTCAATTGAAAATTTTTAATTTTTATAATTTCTAAATTCATAATTGTTTATTAATTTTTGAAATAATTTCAATAGCATTTTCATAATCAGACTCTGTATTAATATTCGACTCTTTTGAATATCGAGCTATTTCACAATTCTCTAATAAATCAACATATTCCTTTGCATAAATAGAGTCTACATTTTTTTTAACCAAAAGATTTATAATTTTATGTTTGCTAAATTCAGTAGTTTCAATTAAAAGTTTTGCTTTTAAATAATTGTGAAGAGCCCTTTCTAATACATCATAAAAATTTTGATAATTATTAATTTCTTTTTTTGCTGAACTTAAAAATTTTCTAGCTAACCTTTCATTTCTTCTTTGAGTTAAAGATTTTTTATCTTTTTCACTATTTAAGAAAATTTCTTTTAAAATCATTAAAACAACTAATAAAATTATAGGAAGAATAAATAAAAGCCAGAAAAAACTTGTGTTCCAAAATTGTTTTTTTTCAATTTTAGAAAATTTTGTCGACAGTTCAATAAATTTAAAAGAACTATCAATAATAGGATCTAATTTTTCATTTTTAGATATTTTATTAGAATCATTTAAATTTGATGGTCCCTCAAAAACATCAACAATTAATTCAAAAGAATTTAAAGTTTTATACTCTTTTTTTACTGGATCAAAAAAGCTAAAACTTATGGAAGGTATAGGGTATTTTCCCTGAAATTGAGGAACAATTGTATAAGAATCTTCTATACTCCCCTTCATACCACTTAATAAGATTTTTACATTTTCTTTATACTCTGGTTCATATAACTCTAAAGTATTAGGAACTATTATTTTTGGGAGTTTAAATAATTTCAAATTTCCTTTACCATTTACTTTAACTTTTGCTTGAAAAGATTCTGAAGCTTTTAAAGATTTTTTTGACAAAACAACATTAAAATCAAATTGTCCGACAGCTCCATTAAAATTATCTGGCTTATTTTCATCAGGAAAATCTCTTACATTAATTACCTTTTTCCCACTTGTTATAGTTTTTTGAACTTGTCTATAAATTTCACTTCCAAAAAAATCTCTTTTTTGAGTTGGAAGTCCAACACTTAAATTTAAAGACAATGGCTCTAAAATTAATTTTCCTGTTTTCTGAGGATATAATACTACTTTCCTCCAAACTACCTTATTATAAGATTCGTTTTTATAAGTTCCTCTTTCAACTGTTATTCTTGGAATCTTAATAATATGACTCCAAAAATCTGAAAATTTAGGACTCTCTAATTCTTGAACGTCAGAAATTGTAATTGGATTTCTATAATAGAGCTTATATAATACAGTAATACCTTCATTTAAATAAGGTCTAGGATTTGAAATTTCTGCAACTAAATGAATGTTCTCATCTGCTATATAGTCTATATTATTTGGATCATTAGGTTTTTCAACGGCAGAAGTTACCTCAACTATTACTGGAGAAGTTTTATATATTTCTCCAGAAATTGTAACGCTAGCTTGAGGAATTCTAATTTTACCCTTTAATTGAGGAGATAAAAAATAACTATAAGTTTTTGAAAAAGATCTTTTTCCATTTATCCAAGAATTACTAACAGATTGGTTTGGGCCTCCAACTACATTAAACCCTTTAAAATCAGGAGGTGTAAAATCATCTCCATTTTCATTCATTACAAAATCAATTCTTAACCTTTCATTTAAACCCAGTTTATTCTTACTTAATTTTGTTTCAAATGTGACCTGAGCAATTAGATTGTCAGAAGAAAAAATAAAACATATTAATAAAAATCCTATAATACGCATTTTACCAATCTTTAACATTTTTAATTGGTGATCCTTTAACTTTTTTTGCGTTAATTTTTTTCTGAACATTTTTTTCTTGATTACTCATTGCTTCAAGGATACTTTTTATCTGTTCAGGAGAAAGTTGACCAGGTTTTCGTTCTTCATTTTGATCTTTTTCTTTCTTAGATTGATCATTTTGATTTTTTTTAGACTTTTCTTTTTTATCTTCATTTTTGTTTTTTGATTTATCTTCCTTCTTTTCATCATCTTTACCTTTCTTATCTTCTTTTTTATCTGACTTATTTTTATCCTTCTTGTCTTTGTTCTTGTCTTTGTTTTGATCCTTTTGTTTTTCTTTTTCTAATAATTCTTTTGCTAAAGCATAATTATATCTTGTTTCATCATCTTTAGGATTATTTCTTAAAGCATTTTTATAAGACTCAACTGCTTTAGAATAATCCTTTTTTTTCATAAAAACATTTCCCATATTATGAAAAGCCATATGCTTTTCATTTTTATCTTTTGAAAATTTCTGAGTTTGAAAAAACCTTTGAGAGGCCTCATCAAAATCTTTATCATTAAAATGAGTGTTTCCTAGATTGAAAAGTGCTTTTGTTTCCTCTGGAGAAATAGAAAGAGCTTTTCTGTATTTTATTTCTGCTTCAGAATATTTTTCCTGATCAGCTTCTTCATTTCCCTCATAAATATGATTAATAATCTCTCCTTTTTGACTATAAATCAATAAAGGAAGTAAAAAAACGAAACTAAATAATTTTACATTAAACATTATTATTCTCATTAAATAAATTTAATTTTTGCAACCACTTTGTTTTTGTCTCAAACAAAAATAAGTCGATTATAAGAAAAAATAAAGCTCCAATCAAAAATGATTGAAATCTATCTTTATAGCTAACAAATTTCTTTGCTTCAAACTCCTTTTTATCCATATCTTTAAGTATTTCCGTCACAAATTTTACAACAATATTAGTGTTATTCCCTTCTTGATATAAACCTCCAGTAGCTTCAGCTATTTTAATTAAAACTTCTGAGTTTTTTTTAGTTATTACAACCTCCCCTTCTATATCTTTTTTATAAGATTCTATTACTCCATTTTTTTTTATTGGAATAGGTGCTCCTTTTTCTGAACCTATTCCAAAAGTAAATATTTTAATGCCGGACTCTGAAGCTTTTTTAGCTGATTCATAACTATTTTCATAATGGTCCTCGCCATCAGATATCAAAAATATTAATCTATTTGTTTGATCTTCGTCATTAAAAAAAGTTGTTGCTAAATCAATAGCACTCTCTAAAGCTGTTCCTTGAGAAGAAAGCATTTCTGTATTTAAAGCTTGTAAAAACATTCTTGCAGATGCATAATCAGTCGTTATAGGTAATTGAGGAATAGCTTGAGCTGCGTATGCTACTATTCCAACACGATCACTTACTAATTCATTTAACATAGCCGAAACCAAGCGTTTTGATTTTTCTAATCGATTAGGCGCAACATCTTCTGCCAACATACTTTTAGAAACATCAACGGTAAAAACAATATCAACTCCTTCTCTTTTTACTGTTTCTAATTGTGTTCCAATTTTTGGGTTTACAAGAGCAAACACCAAAAATAAAATTGACAAACTAAAAATAATGAGTTTAAGTCTAATTTTAAATTTTGACCTATTAGGACTCAAATAATTCATCAAACCATTAGAAGCAAAATTTTCTTGTTTATTTTTTTTCCATTTTGATATTATAAAAAATCCAATCCAAATAATTGGAATTATAATTAATAAAATAAAAAAATAAGTTTCTTCTAATTGATACATAATTATATAAAACTTTTAAATAATGTATTTTTAAAAACCCACTCAATAAATAATAATAGTATTGATATTAAAACTAGGTTTCTGTACTTTTCTTGATAATTATAATATTTAAATTCTTCAATTTCTGTTTTTTCCAACTTATTGATTTCAGAATAAATTTCCTCAAGTTTTTTATTATTAGTAGCTCTGAAATATATACCTCCAGTTGATTTTGAAATTTCTTTTAAAAGATCCTCATCAATTTCAACTTTAGTTATACCATATTTAAAACTTCCATTAGGTAAAATACCAACTGGGGCACGAGCATTTCCATTACTACCAAGTCCTATAGTATAAGTTTTTATTCCATATTCAACTGCTAATTCTGTAGCAATTTTAGGATCAATAAATCCTGAATTGTTAACTCCATCAGTTAGTAATATTATTATTTTACTTTTAGCTTTACTATCTTTTAATCTATTAACAGATGTAGCGAGACCCATTCCAATTGCAGTTCCATCTTCAATTAAATTCTCATACTTAATATCCTGCAATGCCAACTTTATAATTGATTTATCATTAGTTATAGGTGTCTTAGTATAGCTTTCACCAGCATAAACTACAAGGCCAATTCTATCGGATAATCTATCATCAATAAATTCTGAAGCAACTCTTTTTAATGCTACTAATCTATTAGGTTTTAAATCTTGAGCTAACATACTTGAAGAAACGTCTATTGCCATTACTATATCAATTCCTCTATTTGTTTTAGTTTTTGTTGAAACTTGAACAATTTGAGGTCTTGATAATGCAATTATGA
This sequence comes from uncultured Flavobacteriaceae bacterium, assembly GCA_964448645.1. GTDB lineage: Bacteria > Bacteroidota > Bacteroidia > Flavobacteriales > Flavobacteriaceae. The sequence goes on along the minus strand of CAYUZY010000027.1, from coordinate 6,133 downwards.
TTAACGTAATGGCAAAAACTCTCAGTATAAAAATAAGTGGTCTAAACTTTGCTAAAAATGATTTTTCACTTTTAAAACCTTTTAATGAGGATAGTTTTAAATTAGGATATTTATTAAATCTTGAACTATACTCCCATAAAATAAACACTGGAATCAATATAAGAAACCATAAATATTCTGGATTAGCTAAATCAATTTCTTTAAACATTTCTTTTATAATTCTTTAATAAGCTCAATACTATTAATTATTTTATCTTCAATCAAAGAACCATATCTATCTTCTTTTTTATATACAATTCTTAAATTAATTGTTCCATTTTCATAAATTAAAATTAAATTCGTAAAATTACATCTAACCATATTAGATCCGTTACTTTTTGGATAATCAAAAGTTCCGAAAATCTTATCTGCTGAAGAACCTGATTTTAATGTAATCTTTTCGTTTTTTATAAGAATGTTAACTGCTCCTTTTAATTCAAAATTTGATATAATATTATCAATATACTTTTGTCCTTTTTGATTTTCATTAGAATCTTCAGACGAACTATTATTCGTTTTAATAGAGTTTTTAGAAAAATCAAATTCTAAAGAAATATAAATAGATTTAGAAAAATCTCCGTATTCAAAAATTTGAATTTTATCTTTACTCTCTTTCCTAACTAAAACTTCAGGTGTTTCAATAATTACAGGGGGCACACCATATTGACTTTTAAACCATTTTGAACTATAGAGTTTTTTAGTAGGATATCCTGTTAAAGTATCAATAACAGGATAATAACCATATATCGCTATTGATGATAATAAAGTAATTATTGATATTATTAATGTTAATGAAAGACCCCATATAGTTTTTTCTTTTCTTCTTTTCTTTGCTAAAAATTCTAAATATTCTTGCTTTTTCAACAACTCTTCTTCAGTAGGTTCAGGAAGGGCCTCTTTTGTTTTTAAAACTACTACTTCAACTACCTTGCAATCATTAGTTGCAACATTTGTTTCAGGAGTTAATTTTGCAAATTTTACTAAATCTGCATTTTCAAGAACCTTTTTTAAATTTTTTACAGTTTCTTTTTCAAGATCTAAATTTCCTTTATCAATAAGTTTTTCCAACTTTAAAATTAATTCTTGAGATGTGCTTTCAAGAGCATCTAATTTAACTTCATCTTCTATATACCTTCTAACAATATCTGTTAGTTTAGAATAAAAATCTTTAAATTCAGTTTGAAGTTTAGGTTTTTCTTCCTCTAATAATTTCAATTCATTTATAGCTCGATCAAATGGAAGAATCTCTTTTTCAAGTAGTTTCTTTCTCCTTTTTTTATAAAAATACGTGAATAAAATTCCACTAATAATTAAAAGAATAATACTCCCAAATAATATTCTCTTAATTAATTTTTCATAATTTTTTTTAACATAAGCTAATGGTTTAATGTCATAAAGTTTTTGTTTTAAAGTGTCAACTTTGACATTTGCAACATATACGGGAATAGAATCAGAAAATTTAATTTTATTATTTATTATTACTTTTTGCTTTGGAATTATAAAAGAACCTGAATCAAATTGAATTAAAGAATATTTTTTTTTGAATTTATTTTTTGATTTTACCCTTATAGTCTCTATTTCCTTTTCATCTATAATTTCAAAAGGTGAAAAAAATGGTTTTTTTTCAAATTCAACAGAATTAACAGTATCTGTAATTAATTCAATATTATAATTTAACTGTTCACCTATCTTTATGTTTGTGGTATCAACTGTTACAGTTAACTTATTCTCTTCTTGAGCTGAAATTAAGAAAAAAAGAAAAAAACCAAAGAAAAAAGACACTATTTTATTCATAAATCAACCTCTTGAATTAAAAAAATTTAGCAACTTTATCACATAACTTTCATCTACCCTACATGAAAGAATACCTGCTCCATTTTTTTTAAAAACATTTTCAAAAAAAGAAACATTTTTATAAAAAAAATCGGAATATGCTTTTCTTACTGATGAAGATTGTGTATTAATCCATTTAAATTCTCCTGTTTCAGAATCATTAATTTGAATAAGTCCTAAATTAGGGATTGATTCATCTTTTGGATCAAAAACTCTAATTCCTGTAAGATCATGTTTCTTAGCCATTATACTTAAAGTTTTTTCATATTTATAATCCATAAAGTCCGAAAGAAGAAATACAATTGATTTCTTTTTAAGTATTCCAGATAAAAATTCTAGAGAAATATTAATATTTGTAAGTTTATTAACAGGGCTAAACTCTAATAACTCTCTAATTATTCTTAAAATATGTGATTTTCCTTTCTTAGGAGGAATATATAGTTCAACTTGATTTGAAAATAATAAAAGTCCTACTTTATCATTATTTTGAAGTGCTGAAAATGCTAAAGTTGCTGAAATCTCAGTTATAACTTCTTTTTTAAGTTGAGCCTTAGTCCCAAAAAACTCTGAACCACTTACATCGACTAATAACATTAAAGTTAACTCTCTTTCCTCTTCAAAAACTTTTACAAATGGTTCATTATATCTAGCAGTTACATTCCAATCTATAGACCTTACATCATCACCATACTGATATTGACGAACTTCACTAAAGGTCATTCCTCTTCCTTTAAATGTACTTTGATATTCACCTCCAAAAAAATTATCACTTAATCTCCTTGTTTTTATCTCTATTTTACGTACTTTTTTTAAAAGCTCTTTCGTGTCCATTATAAATTTTAAATTTTAAAAAAAGTGATTTATAATTAAGGTACTTCTACTTCGTTTATTATTTGAGAAATTAAATCTTCAGTTGAAGTATTTTCTGCTTCTGCTTCATAAGTCAAACCTATTCTATGTCTTAAAACATCATATATAACAGCTCTAACATCTTCTGGAATAACATATCCTCTATGCTTCATAAAAGCATAGCACTTTGAAGCAACAGCAAGATTTATACTCCCTCTTGGTGATGCTCCAAAACTAATAAGAGGTTTAATTTTTTCTAATTTGTAATTTTCAGGAAATCTTGTAGCAAAAACTAAATCAAGAATATACTTTTCTATTTTTTCATCCATGTAAACCTCTCTAACTATTTGTTGAGCAGATAAAATTTGCTTTATAGAAACAACAGGTTTTATTTGAGGTTTCTTATTGTTAAGATTATTTCTAACAATATTTTGCTCTTCATCTATTTTAGGGTAATCAATTATAGTCTTAAGCATGAATCTATCAACTTGAGCTTCAGGCAAAGGATAAGTTCCCTCTTGTTCTACAGGGTTTTGGGTTGCCATTACCAAAAAAGGAGCTTGTAATTTAAAAGAAGTATCTCCTATAGTAACTTGCTTTTCTTGCATAGCTTCTAAAAGAGCTGATTGAACTTTTGCAGGAGATCTATTTATTTCATCTGCTAAAACAAAATTTGCAAAAACTGGACCCTTTTTAATAGAAAAATCATTTTCTTTAATATTATATATCATTGTTCCTATAACATCTGCAGGAAGCAAATCCGGTGTAAATTGAATTCTACTAAAACTTCCCTTAACGGACTGACTAAGAGTATTGATAGCCAAAGTTTTTGCCAAACCAGGAACCCCTTCAAGAAGTATATGCCCCTGACCTAATAAACCTATCATTAATCTTTCTACCATATTATTTTGTCCAACTATAACTTTATTGATTTCCAATTTTAAAATATCTACAAAAGCACTTTCCGATTCTATTTTTTTATTTATTGCTTTAATATCAACTCCATCAGATTTATTATTCATAACATTAATTTTTTTGATTTCAGGAATGCAAATTTCAAAAATATTTATATTTATTATTGTTAATAATTGGTTAAAAAATCAAAGTGGCGGTTTTTTTATAACCTATAATTGTTGTTATTTTAGAAATAAATTGGCAATAAAATCTGAATAATATTTCTAAAATTATTTCAGGAACTATGAATTGGGGAGTTTGGGGTAAAGATCTCTCGGTAAAATTAATGACTGAATTAATTGAAAAATCAGTTTCTCTAGGAATAAACACCTTTGATCATGCAGATATATATGGAGGCTATACAACTGAAAAAACATTCGGTACAGCCCTTTCATTATCGGAAATTAATAGAGAATCAATATATCTAATATCTAAATGTGGAATACAATATCCTTCTGAAAATAGACCTCTAAAAGTAAAATATTACGATTATTCTAAAAAGCATATTAGATTCAGCGTTGAAAATTCATTAAAAAATTTAAAAACTGATTATTTAGATATTCTTCTTCTACATAGACCTAGTCCATTAATGAAAGTAGACGAAATTTCTGACGAAATAAATAAATTAAAAGAAGAAGGTAAGATAAAATCATTTGGAGTTTCAAATTTTACAAATTCTCAGATAAAATTAATTTCAAAACAAACAAAAGTTTTATGGAATCAAATTGAATTTTCATTAACTCATAATCATTCAATGATTGATGGTAGTTTAGATTATCTCCAAGATAATAATATTGGAGTAATGGCATGGTCTCCTCTAGGTTCCTTTTTCAAAGAAAAAAATGAAAAACATAAGAGAATAGCTACTTTGTTCAATGAGTTATCTGAAAAATACAACTGTTCTTATGATCAGCTTTTACTTGCATGGATCCTAAAACATCCTTCTAATATTTACCCAATAGTAGGTACAACTAATAACAAAAGGTTAGAACTAGCTGTTAAAGCAATTAAAATTAATCTTGAAATTGAAGATTGGTTTTTAATTTTAAAAGCAAGTGATGGTAAAAGAGTCCCTTAAATTCATAAAAAATGAAAAATAAAACTATACTCATTACAGGTGCAACTAGTGGGATTGGATATGCTACGGCTATAGCTTTTTCAAAACTAGGAGCAAATTTAATTTTATGTGGAAGGAGAGAAGAAAAGCTTAAAAAGCTTTCCAAAGAAGTCAAAGTTTCTAATACAACTCTTCAATTCGATGTTAGAGATAAAATAAAAGTAAAAGATTCTATAGATAATCTGCCTTTAAAATTCAAAAAGATTGATATACTAGTAAATAATGCTGGTAATGCCCATGGATTTGATTCCGTAGATGAGGCTAACATTGATGATTGGGATGCAATGATAGATTCTAATGTTAAAGGTTTAATGTATGTTACTAAAGCCATAATTCCATTTATGGTAAAAAATAAATCTGGACATATAATAAATGTTGGGTCAATAGCAGGAAAAGAAGTTTATCCAAAAGGAAGTGTTTACTGCTCTAGTAAATTTGCTGTTGATGCTTTTACTCAAGGTTTAAGAGTTGATTTGTTAAAATTTGGAATTAAAGTTAGTGCCATAAACCCTGGTCTTGTCGAAACGGAATTGTCTTTAGTTCGCTTTAAAGGAGATAATAGTCGTGCAAAAAAAGTTTATTCTGGTCTAAAACCTTTAACTCCAGAGGATGTTGCAAAATCAATTATCTACATTGCAAATACCCCTAGTCATGTTACAATTTCTGACATGGTATTATTACCTTCACATCAAGCTAATGCTTATGTGAATATTAGAAATAAATAATATTAAGCGTTTTTTTTATCTGCCAAATTTTCAGGATAAAGAAAATTATTATATGGAAATCTGGTAATATGTATTTTTCTAACTTCCTCATATACTTTTTTTCTAAAAAAATCTAAATTTTCTTTTTTTAAAGCAGAAATAAAAATTGAAAAATTTTTAGATTTATTCATCCATGTTTTTTTAAGTTCCGATAAAGTTTGATGTTTAAATTCTTTTTTTAAAATCAAATCAGAATCATCCCATGGTTCAGGGTTATATTCATCAATTTTATTAAAGATCATTAAAACAGGTTTATTTAGACTTTTTAACTCTTCTAAAATTTGATTAACCGCTTCTATATGATGCTCAAAATTTTTATGAGAAATATCAACCACATGAAGTAGCAAATCAGATTCTTGAACTTCATCTAAAGTACTTTTAAATGATTCTATTAATTGAGTCGGAAGCTTTCTTATAAATCCAACCGTATCACTTAATAGAAAGGGCAAATTTCCAATTACAACCTTTCTAACTGTTGTGTCAAGTGTTGCAAAAAGTTTATTTTCTGCAAAAACTTTAGTTTTAGCAATTGAATTCATAAGTGTAGATTTTCCAACATTAGTATATCCAACTAAAG
>CAYUZY010000026.1:4289-19156 GCA_964448645.1 uncultured Flavobacteriaceae bacterium | reverse complement strand
CCAAAAATCACTATAACACCTAATTTTTCAAATGGAAAAAATAATCCTCAAACTGGATATTGTGGAATTACTGAACTCGTTGATGAAAATGTTGAAGTACCAATTAAATTTACTACTAAAATAATTAAGTTCGTTGCAATAACAAGAGCAGGATTTACTTCGGCATCATTATTTCCAGTTTTAATAGTTGCATCTTATTTTGCAGGAGTAGGGGATTATTTATTTAGCCCTTTAAGTTTAATTTTAACATTGACAGGAATATTTTCACTTCAATTATTTTCAAATCTATATAATGACTTTTTTGATGTTAAAGATGGTACTGATGATCTAAATGATGATTATTTTAATGTGGGAATGAATGATCCTATTTTAGAAGGCGCACAACTTTCTGGAGGAAGTAGAGCAATTGAATTAGGATTAATTACATTAAAAAAAACAAAGTCTTTAGCTAATATAATGTTGTTCTTTTCACTAGTTTCAGCTATAATAATTTTATTTTTAAATTATTTAAATACAAATTCTTATCAAAATTCTATTTATGTTTTAATTATAGCTATAATTGGAATTTTTTTAGGATATTTTTATACAGCAAAACCTATAAAGTTGACAGCTAGAAAAGGATTGGGTGAATTAACAATTTTTTTAACATTTGGACCATTATTAACTCTTGGAACAGGATTTGCTATTTCTTCTGAAACAATTATTTTATTTTCTAATGAATTTTATAATTTATTTTTTTTAGGAATTCCGATCGGTTTATTAACAACTAATATCTTATTTATAAATCAATTTCCTGATTATAAATCTGATAAATTAGCGGGTAAAAATAATTTAGTAGTATTACTCGGTAAAAAAGCTTCAAGATGGGTTTACCTAATTTTTCTTGCATTAGCATTTCTTTTTATGTTTTACTTTGTTGATACTTTAATTGAAAATGTTTCTAATTTCTCTCTAACTCTTTTTTATATTTTTAATTCTGTCTTAATCATTATTGGTTTATTAATTGTCTTTCATATATTTAAAAATTATAATAATAGATCATTAGTTCGGTCTAATATAAACACAATTTATTATCAAATGCTTTTTTCAATTTTGTATATTATTATCTTAAACCCTTTTTATCTTAATTGAAAAAAGTAAATTATTTTATAAATAGAAATAAAAAAGACCCATTTTGGATGTACCTTCTTGGGTCTTTTGTTGTTATAATATTTAATTTTATAGGTCAATTTCCATTAACCTATTATATCATTGAATCTAATAAGTTAGACATAAGTACTGGAGATCCGTTTGAATTATTAAGGAAAATTGATAGTAACCTTCAGTTATTATTGATATTAATTCCTTTTTTGTTTTCATTTTTTGGTTTTTGGTTGATTGTTAAGAAGTTACATTACACATCTTTAGTTAAAATTGCCACAATTAGAAAAAAAATTGATTTAAAAAGAATTATTTTTTCTTTTGTTTTATGGGGAATTTTAATAATTGTAATGGTGTTATTTGATTATTTTTTATATACTGATGATTATAAATGGAACTTTAAATTAAAAGAATTTTTAATTATGCTTCCAATTGCTATTATATTGATTCCAATTCAGACGAGTTTAGAAGAATTTATTTTCAGAGGCTATATGATGGAAGGCTTTGCATCACTTTTAAAGAATTCTTGGATGCCTTTAATTATGACATCATTTATATTTGGGTTATTACATATATATAATCCTGAAGTTGAGAAATTAGGATATAGTATTTTAATATACTATATAGGAACAGGATTTTTTTTAGGAATTTTGTCCATAATGGATCAAGGAATTGAATTGTCTTTAGGGTTTCATGCAGCAAATAATTTGATAACAGCTCTATTAGTTACCTCAAGCTGGACAGTTTTTCAGACAGAGTCTATTTTAATTGATATTTCTGAGCCAAATTTATTTAGTGAAATAGTTTTTTCGTTATTAATATTATATCCTTTGTTTTTAATTGTAATGTCTAAGAAGTATAATTGGAATAATTGGAAAGAAAAGATATTTTTATCCTTTTAATTGATATATATATTTATTTTAGATATTTGTTAAGTTTTATAAAGTATGGGTTTAAATAAAAATAAAATTGTAGGATTTGGCGCATTAATTTTAGCTATTATCGGAACAGCTTTAATTCTTATTGGAATTTTAAAATATAGAGATTATGCTATTGGTTTTTCAATTGCTGGTATTGGTTTTTATGCAATTGCTTGGGCATTCAATGCATTGAGAGGAAGAATATAATTTTGGTTTATTGATCGTCTCCGATCATATTTTCAGGCTTAACCCATTTGTCAAAATCTTTTTCAGATATATATCCTAACAGCTTTGCTGATTTTTTTAAACTAATACCTTTTTTATGTGCTTTGTTAGCTATTTCAGCCGCCTTGTAATAACCTATTTTTGTATTTAAAGCGGTTACTAGCATTAAAGAGTTATCAACCATTTCTTTAATTCTTTTATGGTTTGCTTTAATTCCACTAACACAATTATTATTGAAACTGTTAGATGAATCACCAAGTAATTGAGCTGATTGAATTATATTATTAGCCATTAATGGTTTAAAAACATTAAGTTCAAAATGACCTTGACTGCCAGCAAAAGAAACTGAAGTGTCATTCCCTATAATTTGAGCACAAACCATTGTTAATGCTTCACATTGAGTAGGGTTTACTTTTCCAGGCATAATTGAACTCCCAGGCTCATTTGAAGGAAGAATTATTTCTCCTATTCCAGACCTTGGACCTGATGATAACATTCTTATATCATTAGCAATTTTATATAGAGATACTGCAATTTGTTTAAGAGCCCCATGCGTTTCAACAATTGCATCATGTGCTGCAATTGATTCAAATTTATTTTTTGATGAAATAAAAGGTAAACCTGTAAATTTTTTAATATATGAGGCTACAAGTTTATTATATCCTTTTGGGGTATTTATTCCTGTTCCAACAGCTGTTCCACCTAATGCAATTTCTGATAAATGAGGCAAGGTGTTTTTTAAAGCATTAATTCCATGGTCAATTTGAGAGACATATCCAGAAAATTCTTGACCGAGAGATAGGGGAGTGGCGTCCATTAAATGTGTTCTGCCAATTTTAATTATTTTTTTAAAATCAAGAGCTTTTTTATTTAAAGTTTTTTTTAGACTCTCTAAAGCAGGGATAGTTAATTTATCTAATTTGTTATATGCTGCAATATGCATTGCTGTTGGAAAAGTATCATTAGAAGATTGAGATTTATTAACATCATCATTTGGCTTAATATTATTTTCACCTTTACCAATTTTATTCCCTTTGAGAACATGAGCTCTATTTGAAATTACTTCATTAACATTCATATTTGTTTGAGTGCCAGAACCTGTTTGCCATATTACTAAAGGAAAATGATCATTTAATTTTCCATCAATAATTTCATCACAAACTTGTGATATAGCATTTCGTTTATCTAAAGGCAATACTTTTAATTCATAATTAGCATGAGCAGCAGCTTTTTTTAAAATAGCGAAGCCATGAATTATTTCAATAGGCATACTTGATTTTGGACCAATTTTAAAGTTATTAATAGATCTTTGAGTTTGAGCTCCCCAATATGATTTGTTGGGAACTTTAATTTCCCCTAAAGTATCTTTTTCAATTCGATATTTCATTCAAAATGAGATTTTAGTACAAAAATACTAGGTTTGTTTTTAAATAATTTGAAAAAAGCTAAACAATTTTAAAAAAAAATGTATTTACCAAAGAATAGTTTAAGTATTTATTAAATTTTATTTATTAATTTAGATGCCAATATTTAAATCTTATGGAGTTTGATCAATATTTAGGTTTTTTAGCATTTTTATCAATTTTCACAATGGGATTTTGGCTTATGTTTTTTTTACTTCTTTTTGTAATTCCTTATTGGCTTTTTGGATATTTCATGGAACAAATTCAATTAAGATCAAAAAAGAAAATTAAAAAATAAGATTTAACACTTTATTTTAATTAAAAATCAAATCCTTCATTTTCTTCACTTCCATAATTTCTTTGTGATCTCCTACTTTTTTTCTTTTTATTTGGATTTATTTGATAGGTTATTGTAAGAACATAAGAAGGTTCTCTCCATTGAAATTCTCCATAACTATAAAAACTTTCGGTTAAAGTTTCTGATTTTCTTCTTGATGAGTCTAATAGATCAGTAGCTCTAAATGAGATAGTGCCTTTTTTATTAAAAATTTCTTTATTTAAAGCACCTGACAAGAATAGTATTCCTTTGCTTTTTGTTTGTGCATTTTCAGATGGACCTCTGTAGAAAAACCTAGTTTGCCAATCAATTGAGCCAGGAAGTTTAATAGTGCTATTAAATCTAGCAAACCAACTTAAATTTTTAGCATCAAATGATTCACCTTTATAGTCACCTATAATTTCAGAGCTAAATAAATTAAAATTACCACTTAGCCTAATTTTTCGTGAAGGAAAATATGAAATTGAAAATTCACCACCATATCGATTATTTACTGATAAATTAATTGGAAATAATCTTAAAACTGGAACTTCAACAATTGGGTTGGAAGGGTTATTTTCCTCTCCAGAAATTATTACTGTTTCTCCAGAGTCTTGTCTTATAAAAGTGAAAGCTTTTGTAGCTTTTTGGTAATAGATAGATGAATTTAGGGTTACTGTTTTCCATCTTTTTAAATAGCCTAAATCAAATGCATTTGAATAAGTGGGATCTAGATCAGGATTTCCTTGAAAAATATTTGTAATGCTACTTCTAGATGGAAAAGGGTTTATAAACCTTGATCTTGGACGTCTTAAACGTCTAGAATAACCTAGAGTAAAGCTTTCTTTTTCATTAAGTTCATATGACAAATTTAAAGTAGGAAAAAAATCAGTATATTTTTTAACTGTTTTATCATTAGAGGTTTTTTGATCAATTTCAATTTTAGAATCTTCCATTCGAAGACCTAATAAATAAGAAAATTTGTCAATTTTTTTTCCATATTGGGTATAAGCAGCGTTTACATATTCTTTATAAATTAAATAGTTTGAGAGATTATTATCTAGTTCATAATTTGAATTAATCAAATATGAAACTTGATAATCAGTTTTCTGAGTAGAAAAACTTCCTCTATATCCTATTTCGAATTGAGTATTTTCATCAATTGGAAGAACGTAATCACTTTGAGCTAAAATTCTTCTTTGATTTTCATCATTTATCACTTTTTCATAATTTATTTCAGAAATAACTGGTATTAAAGTTTGATTATTTATGTCAGAATATTCGTCTTCATAACTTTCTTCATATTGGAATAGAGCAGTAAACCTATGCCCTTTTTTTTCAAAGTCTTTAAAAAAATTAGCACTATACTGTTTTGAAATATCTTGTTCATCTTCATTTTCTTTTCTTTCAGTAAGATTTAAAGATTTTCCATTGAAATCTAATTCTTGAATTTTGTTTTTAGTATTACTTTCTCTATCCGATTCTCTATAAAAAGAGCTTATTGTTAATGAGGTTTTATCGTTAAAATAATATTCAAGACCATAACTAGTAAAAAAACTTTTTCTGTTTCTTTCAGAAAGTCTTTTTTCTTTTAAAAATGTACTTGGATCATTACGATTAAAATATTCATTATTGTTAAAAGAATTTCCTTTGGTTATATTGTCACTTAATGTGTTTGTAGTGAAAATATTTAACTTTTTAGTTCTCCAATTTAAATTTGCAGAAGTTCTATTATTTTTTGGAAGCCCCACACTTCCTGTTAGAGTTCCATTAATTCCTTCTAAATTTTGTTTTTTTAGTATAATATTTAAAATACCCGCAGTGCCTTCAGCATCATATCTAGCAGATGGTGAAGTTACAACCTCAACTTTTTCTATAGATTCTGCAGGTAAAGATCTAAGTCCTTGAGGACCTGATATACCAACCAAACCAGAAGGTTTGCCATTTATTAATATTCTTACATTATCATTTCCTCTTAGAGCAACATTTCCTTCTACATCAACTGAAACGGAAGGTACATTATCAAGAACATCGGCAACACTTCCACCCCTTACCATTATATCTTTCCCTACATTATATATTTTTTTATCTAATCTGATTTCAACTTCCGTTCTTTCTCCAATTAATTCAATTTCTTCAAGCTGATTTTCACTAAAAACCATCAAAATTTTGCCAAAATCTGTATTTTCTCTAATTAATTTACCTTCATATTTTATAGGATTAAAACCTATATATTCAATTAAAACATTATACTTACCTGGAAATACTTCTAAATCAAATCTTCCATTTTCATTACTTATTCCGCCTTGAATTCTGTCTGGAAATCGATTATTTTTTAATGTTATAGTTGCATATTCAAGAGGTTGGTTTGTTTCTTGATCAAGAACATTACCAGAAATGGTTACCTTTTTTATATTTGAAATATTAGATGGGCGTTGACCATTTAATAATCCTGAAAATATAAAAACAAAAATCAAACAGAAATTTTTTCTCATTTTATTTATAATCTTTTGACAATAAAAAATCTTTAGGGTTTAATATTTTTAAAAAAGCGTAAAGATTTTCAATCGGTCTACCAATGACTGCAGTTTCTTTATATTCAATTATTGGTCTTTCAATAAGTTTTGGATTGTCTATCATTATTGAAATTATTTCATCTTCATTTAAATTTTTTTTTGAATACTCAGATTTCCATAATAATTCTTTTTTTCTAATAAGATCAATAGCTTTGATTTTTAATTTAGATAAAAGGTTTATTAAGTTTTTTTTACTTAAAGGATTTGATAGATACAAAATAACATTAAGATCAATATTTAATTTATTTAAATAATCTAAAGCCTCTCTTGATTTTCTACAGCGAGGATTATGATAAATTAAAATTTTATTATTCAAAATTAGAATTATTTTAATTTATCAGCTATAGCTTTAAATACTTCTGGATTATTCATTGCTAAATCTGCAAGAACTTTCCTGTTTAAATTAATTTTTTTAGATTTAATTTTCCCCATGAATTGACTGTAAGACATTCCATAAAGTCTAGAAGCAGCATTAATTCTAGTAATCCAAAGAGATCTGAAGTTTCTTTTTTTAGTTTTTCGATCTCTGTAGGAATATTGCATTGCTTTTTCAACAGCATTTTTTGCAATTGTCCATACATTTTTTCTACGACCAAAATAACCTTTGGCTAATTTTATGATTTTTTTTCTTCTCCTTCTTGAAGCAACCGAATTTAATGATCTTGGCATTTTAATTTAATTTTTGAAGGAGGCGGTATTTTAGATACACTTAAATTGGCCCGACTTCTGGTTTATATAATTTAATTTATTATTTAAGTCTTAATTGTTCCTTAATATTATCACTATCACTTTTATGGACTAATCCAAAGTGAGTTAGCCTTAATTTTCTTTTTTTAGACTTTTTTGTTAAAATATGATTTTTAAAAGCATGTTTTCTTTTAATTTTTCCAGATCCAGTTATTTTAAATCTTTTTTTAGCACTGGATTTTGTTTTCATTTTTGGCATAACTTATTTTTTACTTATTTTTTTTGGGGTTATAAAAATTGACATTTTTTTTCCTTCTAATGTTGGCATTTGTTCTACTTTTCCATATTCTTCAAGATCTTGAGCTAAACGTAATAATAAAATTTGCCCTTTTTCTTTATAAACAATTGACCTTCCCTTAAAGAAAACAAAAGCTTTCAATTTAGCTCCATCCATTAAAAACTTTTCAGCATGTTTCTTTTTAAAATCATAATCATGTTCATCTGTATTTGGCCCAAAACGTATCTCTTTCAATATTACTTTAGTCGTTTTAGATTTTAATACTTTTTCTCTTTTTTTCTGTTCATATAGGAATTTTTTGTATTCTAATATTTTACAAACTGGAGGAGAAGCATTTGGAGATATTTCAACTAGATCTAGTTCTTGTTCTTTGGCTATTGAAAGAGCTTTATTTAAATTATATATACCAACTTCGACATTTTCACCTACTAAACGAATTTCATGTGAAGTTATTTTTTCGTTAATTTTATGAGGGTTTTCTTTTATGACTCTTCCTGGCCCTCTTCTTCCTCTTTTTTTTCTTATTCCTATGACTATTTAATTTTAATTAATAATATTTTTCATCTCTAAATTAATCTTTCCAATCAATTCATCAATTTTTATTGATCCCAAATTACCTTCTTTGTGTTTTCTTAGTGATATTGTATTATTTTTAGCTTCTTTTTCTCCAATTATTAGCATATAGGGTATTTTTGATAACTCTGATTCTCTAATTTTTTTCCCTATAGTTTCATTTCTATCATCAAGTAGGGCGCGAATTTCGTTATTTTTTAAGAAATCTAAAACTTTTATAGCGTATTTTTTATATTTTTCGCTTACGCATAGAATATTAACTTGATTAGGGATTAACCATAACGGTAGATTACCAGATGTATGTTCTAATAAAATAGCAACAAATCTTTCCATACTTCCAAACGGAGCTCTATGAATCATTACAGGTCTATGAAGTTCATTGTCTTTACCTTTATATGAAAGTTTAAATCTTTCAGGTAAGTTATAGTCAACTTGAATTGTACCCAATTGCCATTCTCTGTAAAGAGCATCTTTGACAATAAAATCTAGCTTTGGACCATAGAATGCAGCTTCCCCCTTTTTTGTTATATAACTTAATTTTTTTTCTTTTGCAGCAGAAATTATAGCATTTTCAGCTAAGTCCCAATTATCTTTTGATCCTATGTATTTTTCAGGTTTATTTTCATCCATAAGTGAAACTTGGGTTACAAAATCTTCAAAACCAAGAGACTTAAAAACATAGAGAGTCAAATCAATTACTTTTTTAAATTCATCATTTAATTGATCTGGTCTACAAAAAATATGAGCATCATCTTGGGTAAACCCTCTAACTCTAGTTAAGCCATGGAGTTCACCACTTTGTTCATATCTATATACAGTACCAAATTCTGCATACCTTTTGGGAAGATCTCTATAACTCCAAGGTTTACTCTTATATATTTCACAATGATGAGGGCAATTCATTGGTTTTAATAAAAACTCTTCATTTTCAGAAGGCGTTAATATTGGTTGAAAACTGTCGGATCCATATTTTTCATAGTGACCTGAAGTAACATAAAGTTCTTTATTTCCAATATGAGGGGAAATTACTTGCTCATAACCTGCTTTCATTTGAGCTTTTTTAAGAAAAAGTTCTAATCTTTCTCTTAAATCTGCACCTTTAGGCAACCAAAGAGGTAAACCTTGGCCAACTTTTTCTGAAAATGTAAATAATTCAAGTTCTTTACCAAGTTTTCTATGGTCTCTTTTTTTCGCTTCTTCAATAAGGGATAAGTACTGTTTTAATTCTTTTTCTTTTGGAAAAGAAATACCATAAATTCTTGTTAATTGTTTGTTTTTTTCATCTCCTCTCCAATATGCTCCGGCTATGTTTAATAACTTAACAGATTTAATAAATCCAGTATGCGGTATATGACCTCCTTTACAAAGATCAGTAAAATTTGCATGATCACAGAATGTGATTTCACCATCTTTTAAGTCTTCAATTAATTCAGTTTTATATTTGTTTTTTTTATAATGGTCTAAAGCATCTTTTTTAGACACATTTCTCATTTTGAAATTAAACTTTTCTCTTGAAAATTCTAAAATTTTTTTTTCAACGGTTTTTAAATCACTTTCTGAAATATTTTGTCCTTCAAAATCAGCATCATAATAAAATCCATTATCAATAGCAGGTCCAATTGTAAGTTTACAATTAGGGTATAAATAGAGTAGGGCTTGAGCTAAAACATGAGCTGAAGAGTGCCAAAAAGCTTTTTTCCCTTCAGAGTCATTCCAAGTGAAAAATTTTAATGAACCACTTTCATATAATTTAGTTGATGTTTCAATCGTATTTTTGTTAAAATTTGCTGAAAGAACATTTCTAGAGAACCCTTCACTTATATCTCTAGCAATTTCAATAGCTGTAATTCCTCTTTTATACTCTCTAATAGAGTCATCAGGAAATTTTATTTTAATCATCTTATAAATTATTAATAGTTGTAAAGATAAGTTGTATTACGATGGATTACAATTCAATTTATTATCTATTGTTTTTTCTTTGACCTAAAAATGAATTCACTAAAATTTTAATACCTCTAAAGCCTTTAAAAATTGCAAGAAAAAATAAGATTAATCCAATTATTAATACTGGGATATATAAAATATGTTCTTTGTTTTTAAAAGCTTGATAAATTGTGATTGGTCCAGAAAAAGCAAAAAATAAAAAATATGATAATTGTTTTAAACTTTTTTTAAATAAAATTTTATTCATTATTATAGTGTGATAAAGACTTTCTTAAACTTTTATACTTATTGATTAATTTTTCAGCATTATTTTTATCAATGTTTAATTCTTTCATTAATATTTTAGTTCCTCTATCATATAGTTTATTATTACTTAATTGCATATCTATCATTTTATTTCCTTTTACATGACCAAGTTTAATCATTACAGTTGTTGAAATCATATTTAAAATAAGCTTTTGAATTGTTCCAGCTTTCATTCTTGAACTTCCTGTTAAAAATTCAGGGCCAACAATAATTTCTATAGGATAATCAGAATTATTTGATAATGGACTATTTGGATTGCAAGTTATGCAACCAGTAGAGATATTATTGTCTTTACAGTCTTTTATACCAGAAACAACATAGGGTGTTGTTCCAGAGGCAGCAATTCCGATAACAAAATCATTTTTAGAAATCTTATGTTTTTTGAGATCTTTCCACGCTTGTAATTTATCATCTTCAGAATTTTCAATTGAATTTCTTAAAGCAAAATCACCACCTGCTATTATACCAATAACTTTTCCAGGTTTAGTTCCAAATGTAGTAGGACATTCAGAGGCATCTAACACGCCAAGTCTACCACTTGTCCCAGCTCCGATATAAAAAAGCCTTCCATTGTTATCAAGTTTTTCAAATATTTTATCAATTATAATAGAGATATTAGGTAATACTTTATTGATTGATTTAACTGCTTTTTGATCTTCTTTGTGAATATTATTTATAATTTCTTCAGTTGACATTTTATGAAGATCATTATAAAGAGAATCTTTTTCAGTTATTTTTTCAAAACCCATTAAATTAAAATTATTACGTTTTCAATTCTTTTTTTAAATTTTTTTCTATTTCAAAAAGAAAATCTTCAGTATTAAGATAATCAGATTCAGTTAAATTTTCATTATAGATTAATAATGCTAAATCTTTAGTCATTTTTCCATTTTCAACTGTTTTAACACAAACATTTTCAAGAGAATTACAAAAAGAAATTAAATCATTATTTCCATCAAGTTTCCCTCTAAACTCTAGACCTCTTGTCCAAGCAAAAATTGATGCAATTGGATTAGTAGATGTTTTTTCACCATTTTGATGTTTTCTAAAATGTCTTGTAACAGTACCATGAGCAGCTTCAGCTTCCATTGTTTTCCCATCCGGAGTTACAAGAGTAGAAGTCATTAACCCAAGAGAGCCAAATCCTTGGGCAACAGTATCAGATTGAACGTCACCATCATAGTTTTTACATGCCCACACAAAACCACCACTCCATTTCATAGCAGCAGCAACCATGTCATCTATTAGTCTATGCTCATATTTTATACCAGCATTTTTGAATTTATTTACAAATTCAGTTTCATAAACCTCATGGAAAATGTCTTTAAATCTACCATCATAGGATTTTAGAATAGTATTTTTTGTTGATAAATACAATGGCCATTTTTTTGAAAGAGCTTGGTTCATACAAGATCTTGCAAAACCATATATAGAAGAATCAATATTATACATAGCCATAGCAACTCCATTTTCTTGAAAATTATATACTTCCCAGGATTTTGATTTATCTCCATTTTCTGGAGTGAAAGTCATTGTAAGTTTACCTTTTCCATGAGTTACAATATCGGTTGCTTTATATTGATCTCCAAAAGCATGCCTACCAATACATATAGGTTTTGTCCATCCTTGGACATACCTCGGTATATTTTTCATAATTATAGGTTCTCTGAAAACAGTTCCTCCTACAATATTTCTTATAGTCCCATTTGGAGACCTCCACATTTTTTTTAAAGTATATTCTTGAACTCTATCTTCATCTGGAGTTATAGTTGCACATTTGATACCAACATTATATTTTTTGATTGCATTAGCTGCATTTATAGTAACTTCATCATCAGTGAAATCTCTATTTTTAATACCTAAATCAAAATATTTTATATCAAGATCCAAATAAGGGTAAATTAACTTATCCTTGATAAATTTCCATATTATTCTTGTCATCTCATCTCCATCTATTTCAACAATTGGATTTAAAACTTTAATTTTTGACATGATCAGGTTATTTTAATTTATAATTTTATATGCAATTATAAAAAGGGAGTAAACTTTTCTACTGTTCTCTTATTTTAGCTTTTTTACCTGTTAGTTTTTTGAAATAATAGATTTTGGATTGTCTAACTCTACCTTTACTATTAACTTCTATTTTTTGAATTGTAGGTAAATTGATAGGGAAAATTCGTTCAACTCCAATATTTCCAGACATTTTTCTAATTGTAAATGTTTTTGTTAAACCAGTACCTTTAACTTTTATAATTACTCCTTTAAAAAACTGGGTTCTAACTTTATCCCCTTCACGAATATCATAATATACAGTTACAGTATCACCAGATGAAATTTGAGGGAAATCTTTTTTTTCAATAAATTGAGTTTCAACAAAATTTACTAAATTTTCCATTATTTGAGAAATTTAATTGAATAGGATAACATTCACGATTTTCGTCAGAGGTTAATACTATTTTAGCTTGCAAAAATAAGATTAATTTTAAACTACACAAAAATGAAATTAATTGATAATTATATCTTATGAAGTTTTGATTTTAATATTTTTTTAAAATAAATCAGGTCTTAATTTTTTTGTTCTTTTAAAAGAATTATCATCTCTCCATTTTTCAATTAATGATTTATTACCTGATAATAATTCTTTTGGCACATTCCAGTTCTTGTAATTTGAAGGTCTTGTATATACTTCTGGAGCTAATAATTCATCTTGAAAACTATCATTTAGAGCAGATGATTCATCTCCTAAAACACCAGGAATTAGTCTGATTATAGAGTCGCAAAACACGGCAGCTGCTAGCTCACCTCCGGATAAAACAAAATCACCAATTGAAATTTCTCTAGTAATTAAATGGTCTCTAACCCTTTGATCTACTCCTTTATAATGTCCACAAAGGATAATAATATTTTTTTTACCTGCAAATTCATTTGAAATCTTTTGATTTAATTTTTCTCCATCTGGTGTAAGATAGATAACGTCATCATATTTTCGTTTTTTTTTCAAATTAGAAATACAATTATCAATAGGTTCAATCATAAGAACCATTCCAGAGCCACCACCAAATGGATAGTCATCAACTTGTTTTTGGTTTTTTATACCATAATCTCTTAAATCATGAAAATTTACTGAAACAATTTTTGATTTTATGGCTCTTCTTATTATTGAAACACTAAATGGACTTTTTAAAATTTCAGGAAATAATGTTATTATATCTATATTCACTTTAAATTAAATATACTATCTAAAAAATAATCTTTCTTTTTCACCATCAGGATTTATAAATAATATACTCTCTAAATCATATGGACTAAACTTTTCAACATCTGAAACTTTGTAAATTTTTTTATTATTTATTTCTAAAATAATATGACCTTCATTGATACCATTTCTATATAATCTTTCATTTCCCATTCTTGAAATAATTAAACCTGCATCAATATTAAATTCTTCTTTTTTATTTTTATTTAACTCTCTAAGTTCCATTCCGTAAAAGTTTATTCTGTTAATTTTCTTTAAAGTAATCATAACATTTTTTTTAAGATTATTTCTAATAAACATAATTGAAACTTTTTGCCCAGGTCTTTTTGTTGATAAATATCCTGAAAGATCGGCGAATTTATTTATTTTTAAACCATCAATACTTTTAATAATATCTCCAGGTTTTAATCCAGAAATATCTGCACCAAATCCTTTTTCAATTTCATTAATATAAAAACCTTCAGTTTCAATAACACCAAACTTTTCAGCAACATCGGAATTAAGAGCTTGACCAATAACTCCTAATAAACCTTTTTGAACATCACCGAACTCAATTAAATCTTCAAAAACTTTTCTAGCAACATTGCTTGGTACAGCAAAGGAATAACCAACAAATCCTCCAGTGACCGAACTTATTGCTGTGTTGATTCCAATTAACTGTCCATTAGTATTAACAAGGGCGCCTCCACTATTACCTTTATTTACAGCTGCATCAGTTTGAATATATGATTCATTTTTATTGTCATATTTATTTAAATCTCGAGATTTAGCACTTATTATACCTGCTGTAACTGTTGAGTTTAAATTGAAAGGATTTCCAACTGCTAGAACCCATTCTCCAATTTTTGTAATATCAGAATCGCCAAATGAGATATAAGGAAGCATTTTATCTGTATTTATTTTTAATACAGCAATATCAGTTCCTGGATCTGTGCCAATTAAATTTGCTTTATATGATTTGTTATTGTTGGTTGTAATTTCAATTTCAGAATAACCATCTATAACATGATTATTAGTTATAATATAGCCATCTGGAGATACTATGACTCCAGATCCAGTTCCAACTCTTTCAGGAATATCATTTTCTCCCTCATAAAAAAATCTATACCAAGATTGATTATTATTTGAACTTAATGTTGTGTTCTTGACATGAACAACAGCATCTATTGTTTTTTCAGCAGCTAAAGTAAAATCGGTTGATGTGGAACTCTTATCTGAATAGT
>CAYUZY010000026.1:0-4279 GCA_964448645.1 uncultured Flavobacteriaceae bacterium | reverse complement strand
GGAACTGACTTGTTATTATCAAAATTGTTGACTATAGTTTCAGATTTATAATAATTATTGTAAAAAACAATTGATATAAAACTTGATAATACTCCTATTAAAACAAATTTAAGCAATGATCTCATTATTTTTTTTTTACAAAAATATAAATTTCAGGATTTGAAATTTTCATTTTAACTCGAATTTAACAACTATTTTAATTTTCAATTTGATTAAATTTGTTGCTTAATGGATTTAATTTTTGATAAATATCATGGGGCAGGAAATGATTTCATTATAATCGATGGAAGATCTTTAGACTTTAGACTTATAGATTATCTTAAAATAAAGAATATTTGTAATCGCAATTTTGGAATTGGAGCAGATGGTATGATTTTAATTAAAGATCACAATAAATTAGATTTTGAAATGATATATTATAATTCTGATGGACTATTAAGTTCAATGTGTGGAAATGGAGCCAGATGTTCAGTTGCTTTTGCATATGAAAAAAATATTTGTTCAAAAGAAACTGTTTTTATGGCATATGATGGACCTCATAAAGGTTTTGTTTTATCAGACAGTAATGTAAAGTTATCATTTAATGATATTTCGATTATAGAAAAAAACGATTTTGGAGTATTAATAAATAGTGGATCTCCCCATTTATTAATATATAATAAGAATCTTGACAAGATAGACATTAAAGAACTAGGATCTTCAATAAGGTATTCAAAAAAGTTTTTAAAAGAAGGGATTAATGTTAATTTCATTGAACATATATGTGAAAATAAAATTAAATTAAGAACTTATGAAAGAGGAGTGGAGGATGAGACTTTATCTTGTGGGTCTGGAGCTGTTGCAGCTGCAGTTTCAGTTCATTATAATGGATTAGTTAAGGATTTTTCTGAGATTTTAATTGAGACTTTAGGAGGATCACTTAAAGTGAACTTTAATTTTGAAGAAAAAACGTATAGTAAGATATACCTTTCTGGTAAAGCCCAAAAAGTTTTTTCTGGACAAATTTCAATTTAATATGGAAGATCTAAAACTTAGAGCATTAGAACCTGAAGATATTGATGTATTGTTTTCAATTGAGAATGATTCTGAATTATGGAGATATTCAAACAGGAATGAACCTTATTCAAACTATACATTAAAAAAATATATTGAAATCCAAAGTCAAGATATTTCAGAATCTAAGCAAAAAAGATTTGTTTTGTCTAATAATGATAAAATTATTTTTGGTTTCGTAGATTTATTTGATTTTGAATCGTTTCATAGAAGAGCTGGTGTTGGGTTAGTAATTTTACCAGATTATAGAAATCAAGGTTTTGGATCAAAGGGTTTAGAGTTAATAGAAAATCATTCTAAATTACATTATAATTTGCACATGCTTTATGCTAATGTTGCATATGAAAATAAAGAAAGCATTTTTCTTTTTAAGAAGATGAAATATAATTTAGTAGGTGTAAAAAAAAAATGGAATTATTATGATAATTCATTTCATGATGAATGTTTATATCAAAAAATATTAGATTGAAAAAATTATCATATTTTATTATTTTAATTTTAGTAATAGCTTCTATTTATTTTATAAATGCTTTTTTATTATATTTTAGTGACAATACAAATTTTAATCATAATCAATCTTCTTTTTTTATAGATAGTGATGATAATATAGATTCACTGGCTAATAATTTAAAACCCTATTTAAAATCTATAAATAATTTTGTAAAAGTTTCTAAAAAAAAGGGATATGTTAATAATATTAAACCTGGAAAATATTCAATTAAAAAAGGTAGTAGCAACAATGATATAATAAATAATTTAAGAACTAATAGATTAACAGTTAATGTTGTTTTTAATAATCAAGAAAGGTTAGAAGATTTAGTTTCAAGAATTTCGAAACAAGTTATGACTGACAGTTTATCATTAATAAATAGTTTTTTAGATCCTGATTTTTTAAGTCAAAAAGGATTTAATTCTTTAAATGCATTGTCAATGTATATTCCTAACACCTATGATTTTTATTGGGATGTTAGTTCTGAAAAATTTCGAGATAGAATGTGGAAGGAATACAATTCTTTTTGGAATGAAGAGTTAGAAATTAAAGCTAAAAAAATTAACTTAACTAAAATAGAAGTTTATATTTTAGCTTCAATTGTTCAAAAAGAATCTATAAAGCAAATTGAAAAAAGTAGAATTGCCGGTGTATATGTTAATAGATTAAAAAGAAACATGAAATTACAAGCTGACCCTACTGTTATTTATGCTATTAAAAAAGAAAGTAATGATTTCAAAAAAATTATAAAGAGGGTTTTGTATAAGGATTTAAAAATTAAATCTATTTATAATACTTATCATAATAGAGGCCTTCCTCCATCCCCAATTTGCATGCCAGATTTGTCGACTATTTTAGCAGTTCTTAATTTAGAAAATCATTCTTTTTTATACTTTGTGTCAGATCCTGAAAATCCTGGTTTTCATTTATTTTCAGAAGATTTAACTGGGCATAACAGAAATAAAAAAAAATATATCTATTGGTTAAATAAAAATAAAATATATCGTTGATTTTTTTAATTAATAAAGAATATTAAATGATGAATTGTCACACCAATTATAGTTAGGATTAGGTTAGTATTTTCAGTTTTTAATAAATTTAAAGTGTAAGTTTTTGACTTAAATCTTCAACGTATTTTCTAAATTGTTTATCAGTAAAACTTAAGTTGTCAACTGTTTTACATGCATGAAGAACTGTTGCATGATCTCTTTTGCCAATTTGATTTCCAATACTTGCTAGTGAGGCCTTAGTGTATTTTTTAGCAAAGTACATTGCAAGCTGTCTTGCTTGAACAATATGTCTTCTTCTGGTTTTTGACTGAAGAGTTTGTATGTCCATTTGAAAGTAGTCAGAAACAACCTTTTGAATATAATCTATAGAAACTTCTCTTTTTGTGTTTTTTACAAATTTTTGAACAATATCTCTTGCTAAATCAATTGTGATTTCAGCCTTGTTAAATGAAGATTGAGCAATTAGAGATATTATTGCCCCTTCTAATTCTCTAACATTTGTTTTTATGTTTTTAGCAACATATTCAATTATATCTTGATTTATTTCTACACCATCTCTATATAATTTATTTTTCAAGATAGATATTCTTGTTTCAAAATCTGGTAATTGAAGTTCTGCAGAAAGCCCCCATTTAAATCTTGACAATAATCGTTGTTCAATATCTTGCATATCAACAGGCGCTTTATCAGATGTTAGTATAACTTGTTTTCCATTTTGATGAAGTTGATTGAATATGTGAAAAAACACATCTTGGGTTCCGCTTTTACCAGAAAGAAATTGAACATCGTCAATTATGAGAACTTCTAGAATTTGATAAAAGTGAATAAAATCATTTCTAGTATTTTTTTTAACAGACTCTACATATTGCTGAGTAAATTTTTCTGCTGAAATATACAAAACGGTTTTATCAGGATATTTTTCTTTTATTTCTACACCAATTGCATGAGCAAGATGAGTTTTACCAAGACCTACACCTCCGAAAATTAATAAAGGGTTGAAGGATGTCCCACCAGGTTTATTTGAAACGGCCATTGCAGCAGATCTTGCTAATCTATTCGAATCTCCTTCTAAAAAATTTTCAAAGTTATAATTAGGGTTTAATTGAGATTCAATTTGTAAATTTTTTATTCCAGGAATCACAAAAGGATTTTTTAATTCATTAGAACTAGAATATATTGGTGCATTTACCTCTTGAGCTTTAAAGTTTGATTTATTATTACTTGGGATTTTTTCAGTAAATGGAGATTTACTACCATAAGTATTCTCCATTTTAATTATGTAAACTAATTTAGCTTGATTTCCTAACTCTTTGTTTAGGGCAGTTTTTAAAATTTTTAAGTAGTGTTCTTCAAGCCACTCATAGAAAAATTTACTCGGAACTTGAATTGTCAAAGAATTATCTTCTAACTTAATTGGTTTAATAGGTTTAAACCAAGTTTTATATGCTTGTGTTTGAATGTTATCTTTAATAAAGATTAAACAATTATTCCAAACAGAATTAGCATCTAAATTCATTTAAATGAAACTGGTTTATGTGTTATTTAAAAAGGTTTTTTTTTTGAGATCATTGATTTACAAATATTAAAAAAAAAATGTAAAAAAAAATTTTTTTTTGTATTGATTTTTAACTTTTTTTTTTTTTATTTTCTGAAACAGTAAATTTGTTGGAATAATTTTGTTTTGTTACTTTAAAATAAATTTTTGATATTTTTAACAAAACCAATT
>CAYUZY010000025.1:0-19289 GCA_964448645.1 uncultured Flavobacteriaceae bacterium | reverse complement strand
CAATACAATCAGGGGTAGAGTCACTATCAGAATCTAAAGGAAGAGAATTAGCCGATAAAGGATCACTTCCACATTGAGATTCATCTGCATCAGAAAAACCATCATTATCATCATCGGTGTCTGTATTATCTCCTGTACCGTCAGAGTCAGTATCTGCCCACTCTTTAGAATCTTCAGGGAAGAGGTCTTCATAATTATCAAGATTATCTCCATCAATATCTCTATCAAAACAATCTGAGATAAAGTCATTGTCCATATCTGGTGGGGTAGAAGTAGCTGATAGCATATCACTATCACATCCCCATTCATCACCATCAGAATATCCATCATTATCATCGTCTATATCACAAGCATCTCCTTGACCATCTCCATCGGTATCTAATTGATCGACATTAACAACCGCAGGACAATTATCAGAGGTGTCTAAAAGCCCATCATCATCTGCATCAAGGTCTTGATTGTCACCAACACCATCTCCATCTGTATCTAGAGTTTCTAGAGGATTTGTAGGGAAAGCATCATCGGTATCTAATACTCCGTCGTTATCATCATCGGTGTCGCAGGCATTACCTAGACCATCCCCATCGGTATCTAATTGATTTGTATTACTAATATCACTACAATTATCACAAACATCACCAACGCCGTCTCCATCTGAATCAGCTTGATCGGCATTAGCCGTATTAGGGCAATTATCATTTACTCCAGATATTCCATCATTGTCAGGATCTTTTTGACTATCGGCACACCCATTAGCATCAACAGATTCTCCATTAGGTGTGTTAGCACATTGATCTAAGGGATCAGTAACTCCATCACCGTCTGAATCAGCATTTAGATTGATTGTGTTACTAGACTGAGTAGAGGAGGCAGTAGCTCCTTGCGCATCAAAAATAGCATTAGAGGCAGGGGAGACTGTTAAAACTTCACTACCATTAGGAGTACCAGAGAGAGAAAGACCTAGACCCACCGTTGTTCCATTAATAGTTATACTGGATGGTGTAGCAGAAGAAAGCGTAGCATTTCCTCCACTAATTGATAGAGAAAAATCTGCAACTTCTAGAGCCCCAGATCCTGAATTAGTATCAAATACAGCTTCACTAAAGGTTACTGAAACAATTGAATTATTTGAGGCTATAGAGGTTGATATAATTTCTGGAGGTTTGTTAGTTAATGCTTCATAATTTTGAAGAACCTCATTATCTGTTAAAGAAGTATTATATATTAAAACATATCCTATTTTACCAGAACCATAAACATTATTATTACTAGTATAGTTTTTTCCGATTAATAAATCAGTAGCGTTAGCAGCTCCCAATGAACCTGATCGAGTATTTTTTAAAGCACCATCAATATATGTTTTGATATTACCTGAAGTGCTATTAATAGTAATTGTAATTACCGATAATTTTCCATTTGCCATTTCAGAGGATGCAGTATATAAAGGTTTTACCGTTGACCCACTAGTTCCGTTATCTATATCAATTCCTTTGTCACTACCGACCCAAGTAATGTAATTATATCGAGAAGTTCCGTCATTATAACCTTTGGATATAAATGGGCTATAAGTACCCCAGTTTGGTTCTAAAGAATAAGAAATTGTAATATCGTTAGTAATGTCAAGAGTATTGTTGTCTTGAATTCTAACATCATCATTGGATCCATCAAAACTCATACTTCCATTTGAATAAGTTACACCGTTAATAAAACCGTCGTTATTATTAATTGATAAATCATGCCAAAAATTACCAGCTCCAGAATAAGATGCTGGATTATTAGCATCTAAAAAGAGAACTAAATTACCTGTCACGATATTAGGGATTAACTTTGCTGTATTTGAAGTTTGATTAGTAGAAGCTGTATTACCATCTAAATCGAAAATAGCATTTGATATTGGAGAAATCGTCAAAACTTCACTACCATTGGGAGTACCTGATAAAGGTAGGCCAAGTCCTATAGATGTTCCGTTTATTGAAATGCTAGAAGGGGTAGCAGAAGACAGTGTTGCATTTCCCCCAGATATAGACAAGGAGAAGTCAGAAACTTCTAAATTACCACTACCTGAATTAGTATTAAAAACAGACTCGTCAAATGTTACTGAAACTATTGAGTTATTAGTTGCAATTTGAGTTCGATTAATTTGGGGTGGCGAAATAATTAATGTATTATAATTCTGTGAAATCTCGCTCTGAGTTAAAACTTTATTATATAATCTAAATACTGGAAAGAATCCACCGAAGGCATCATCTGTATTAAATCCACCACAAGTTGTATCATAGTCTTGTCCTAAAGCTAAACATCCATTTGTTGGAATTGATGAATTATTTGAAGTAAACGTTTGAATTAAAATTCCATCAACATATATTTTTTCAATTCCAGAAGTCTTGTCAACAGTCTGAACAAAATGACGCCATTCATTATTACTGATATTTGCATTAGTATTTTTAGTTGTTCCATTAGTATGAGTTCTAATATTTCCGCTGTTACTATTATCTATCCAAACTAAATTTGCATTGTCATTATTAGTTTTATTATAACTCATAATTCCTCCTTTACTAGTTTGAGAGGTTTTTATAAATATTTCGTTTGTAAAAGTATTTGCTGGATGAGGAAAATTCGTTTGTTGAAAGTATTTCGATGTTTGTCCAGAAACAAATGTAAAACCATCTGTCGTATTGTAATTCATCGAACCATTAATTGTAAAATCATGGTTGTTCCCACTAATATCATATAAAGTTGTCCCATATCCTGGATAAGAACTTTGGTTTCTAGAATCAACATATAAAACAAGACCATTTTTTTCAATGTTAGGAATCAATTTTGTTGTATTTGAAGTTTGAGTGGTTGACACAGTGTTTCCAGTACTTGCAAAAATTGCATTTGAAGCAGGAGAAATAGTCAGAATTTCATTTCCATTAGGAGTTCCAGAAAGAGATATTCCAAGACCTATAGTAGTACCACTTATAGTTATGCTAGAGGGTGTTGCCGAACTTAAATTAGCTATACCACCAGATATAGCTAATGAAAAATCAGAAACTGCTAAAGTGGATGTGGAATTAGATGTACCCCCATACACAAGAGATGTAAATGTCACAGAAACGGTAGAATTATTTAAGGCAATTTGAGTTCTTTTTATTTCAGGAACAATCGTTACACTTACCGTAAAAGCTTTAGCAAAGTTTGACGTACCATCACTTACATTTATATAGATATTATAACTGGTTTTAGTTTCATAATCTAAGGTTGTGCTTGTTAATAAGGATGTACCACTAATGGTAAAACTACCATTATCATCATCTCTTGCATCACCACTATTTGTAAAAGTAAATGTTAAACTACTAACTGATGTATCTGAATCTGTAGCAGAAAGTGTTCCAATATTACTGCCGATAGAAGAGTTTTCAGAAATATTGTTAGAACTTAAACTAATATCTGTAGGAGGGGGACCTGGTAAACTATAACGAGATCTGAATGCATTATAATTTTGTAAGGTTTCAGAATCGGTTAATTTTCTATTATAATAAAGAAAAACTCCAATTTTACCCCAAGGTTGACCAGCATTAGAGCTAACATTGATACCATTACCATGAGTATTCCCTATAGAAGCAAATCCATTGTTAAAAGTTGCATTAGAGTTTGTTATTTGATAATTAGTAGTAGTATTATTAAACTTAAAAGAATAATAGGGTGAGGATGTTGATAATTTAAAATCTAGAAAATTGAATTGAGTATATGGGTTTGGTAGAGAAGTAATATCAAAACCTGAATCTATAAAGTTACCTCCTCCATTATCCCACATTCCTAGATCATTAGATCCAGAATTTATAATTACTTGATGATCAGCAGAAGCACCTCTTGTGAGCGTTCTCCAAAGGAGAGTTGAATTTTTTATACTACTAAATACTTGCATTGTAGCATTTGCATTAGCAGGAACGTCAGTTCTGGATCCATTGACAATTCTTATTGCCTGTCCATAATTTCCCTCAAAATCCATGTGTTTTATACCACTAGAAGTTCTAAACGCACTTGGATCAATAGTAAAATCATAATTATTTCCTGATAAATCATACCAATTCGATCCTGCCCCAGGATATGAAGAAGGATTATCAGTATCTAAATAGAGAATTAAACCACTTGTTACGATGTTAGAAATTAATTTAGTTGTATTACTTGTTTGAGTAGTTGAAACAGTATTCCCTGAAGCTCCAAAAACAGAACTGTTGGATGCTGGCAAAATAGTTAACAATTCACTACCATTAGGTGTTCCTGATAGCGGTATTCCAAGACTTATAGTTGTTCCGCTAACACTTATACTAGAGGGAGTAGCTGAGGAATGTGAAGCCGATCCTCCTGACATAGTTAGGGCAAAATCTGCTACTTCTAGAGTAGAAGTAGAGTTAGAAGAGCCTCCGTAGGCAAGTTCAGAAAAAGTCACAGAAACGGTAGAATTATTTAAGGCAATTTGAGTTCTTTTTATTTCAGGAACAATCGTTACACTTACCGTAAAAGCTTTAGCAAAGTTTGACGTACCATCACTTACATTTATATAGATATTATAACTGGTTTTAGTTTCATAATCTAAGGTTGTGCTTGTTAATAAGGATGTACCACTAATGGTAAAACTACCATTATCATCATCTCTTGCATCACCACTACTTGTAAATGTATAAGTTAAACTACTAACTAGAGTGTCAGAATCAACGGCAGAGAGAGTTCCAATATTACTTCCTATAGAAGAGTTTTCAGAAATTGTGTTAGAACTTAAATTAATATCAGTAGGGGCTATATTTAAATCATTCACATTAACAACAAGAGCCTTATTAAATGTATAAGAACCATCAGATAATTGAACATAGATTTTTAAAGATTGTTTTTCATTATAAGATATATTGCTGTTATTTAAAAGTAGCTGTGTCCCTGAAATTGTAAAAGAAGAATTATCCTGATCATTGGTTCCGTTACCATTAACTAGACTAAAATTAAATATATCAACAGGATAATCAACGTCAGCAGCAGTAAGATCCCCCACCTTTGTCCCTGATAATGCAAATTCATTAATTGTTACAGAATTAGTTCCATAGGTTAAATCATATCTTGGAGCAAAATGATTATGGATTTTTTGTATTTCTAAGTCAGAGAGAACTCTATTATATATTAAAACTACCGGAATTCTTCCATCAAATAAATTTAATCCATCACCATGTGCTGCAATTCTAACTAATCCATTTCCATTTGAAACAACTGTACTATTATCTGTATCAACTAAGGTTCCATTATAATAAAGTTTCCACCCCGAAGAGTTATTAAAAGATACTGCTCCAAAGTGCCATTTATCAAGCATACCTCCTGAGGGGGTGTGTTCTACTGTAGTCCATGCATTATTGTGCCCAGCTCTTAATTTAGTAGATGAATTCATCCAAAATGCGTGTTTGGCATCATTACCTCCACTAACAATGTTATAAGTACTTGATTTGGGGTAAAAAACAGCAATTTTAGTATATGCATTTTGATTTAGAACAGATGTGGAATTAGATTTTGCATAATCATTAGATTCATCAAAAACAAATGTTCCACCTTCCATTTCAGAATTAAAAGAAGGAGAACCGTATAGTGTAAAATTATTTCCATTTCCACTTAAATCTGACCATGTATTTCCAGTGCCTGGGTATGAATTTGAATTTGCACCATCCAAATAAAGTACTAATCCATTAGTATCAAGCTGACTTAATGTGATATCATAAGGTGTTACCCCAAACCTTCCTCTTTCAGCATCATAATTTTGAGAAACCTCTTCAGCAGAAAGTCCTCTAGAGTAAAATCTAGTTATTGCAACTTTTCCGTTAAAATAATTAGTTACAGGGTCAAAACTCCTTGCTCCAATTCTAACATTTGTAGTTGTATTTATCGAATATGAAGATGCTACAGTATGTTTAAGATCCCCATTTACATACAATTTTATATTAGAACCATCTTTTGTAGCCACTACATGTCTCCATATGTTTAAATGTGTATTTGTATAAACGTTTTTTATATCATTAGTTCCGGCATAATATCTTGGATAGTTATTATAAAATAAAATATATCCATCATTATCAACGTCTCTTGCATCCCACAAAAAATTATTTCCACCACTTTCATTATAAACCCAAAACTCAATTGTATGTTGATTATATGAGAATGGAGAGCCTAATTGAATATAATCATTGGAGCCATCAAAATATATTTCACCTCCTTTAGTATTAGTAAATGAAGCTCCATTTATTGTTCCATTATTGTAATTTTCACTTAAATCATATATTGTATTTCCTTGCCCAGGATATGATGAAGAATTCGAGGCATCAAAATGTAAGATTAATGAATTAGTAACAATTGAAGATTCTAAGGGAAAAATGCTATTCAAATCGAGGGTTTGACTAGGTGTCCAACCAATAAGGCCAGGGGTCCATGTCGCACCAGATTCTAAGGCTCCTATATCAATTGCACTTCCAGAAATTGTTTGGGGTACAATTGTGTTTAAAGTAGCAGTTGTTGTTAATGAAGTTGAAATAACATTTGTTGGAGAAGCTCCTTTATCTAAAAGTTTATTACTTGTAGGAACATAATCAGCCATTGATTTACCATTTCCAGCATTATAGCTAATTAAAGATTCTATGTTACTATCATAAGTTATACCTGTACGAGAAACATTTATTCCATCATAATTTGAGGTTGAGCTACCAGTTCCTGTACCTGAAAAAAATGAATCTCCAGAATCACAAGCTTCCCAATTATTTCCATTTTTTATATACCCATCAGTTCCAATGGGCAGTGGAGAGGTTCCAGGAGTTGAAAAGGTTAAATCACTTCTATGAGCCCCTATTCGTTCAGCTAAATTATTATAAAACCAAGTACTATTATTTGAACAATCTTCAGAAAGTATAATTATATCATTTCTATTACTGATGGTGTTTAAAACTGTATTATGAGCAATTACTTGGTTATTGCCTTTTATCATTAAACCAAGAGTGTTATCAGCAATATTATGATGCATTCTACCGAAACTGCCTGCTTGTGAAGCATCGCCTCCTGGGGCATCATAACGGAAAGCATATTTCTCGGTATCGTAAACAAAATTATGATGAACCTCAGAGCCAGCAACACATGCACTAGTTCCTTGAAATACAGCTCCATCGGATTGAGCATGACCCGTGCTTGAAACTATATTATATGAAAATTCAGAAGCTGTTCCTGGCCAAACAGTTGCAGAAGCACCAGTATTATAGATTTCATTATTATTAAACTTATTGTTGTTTCCATTTACATAAACACTTACCATAAGGCCATTTAATTC
The DNA here is from genome assembly GCA_964448645.1 of uncultured Flavobacteriaceae bacterium. GTDB lineage: Bacteria > Bacteroidota > Bacteroidia > Flavobacteriales > Flavobacteriaceae. Next base: position 11,959 of record CAYUZY010000025.1, on the reverse strand, counting down.
TGTTGCTGACCAATCAATATTTCTGAAATAAGAATTTTTGATAGTGTTATCATCTCCATAAACAACTAGTGCTTCTCCTTCAGTATCAATAAATAAACATCCACTTACAGTACTGCTATCAACTCTAGCTGAATTTCCTGAACCGGTCCCCAGAGTAGTTACGTTAGCTCCTGAGAGGTCATTTAACATTCTTCTTGAATTTGAAGGATAATAGAAATTACAAGATTCAATTTCTATATAACTGCTTCCCTCTGCTTTTAATGTTGTAGCAAAGAAAGTAAGTCCTTGAACTTTTAAATATTCACTTCCAGAAATATTTATTGAATAATCTCTAACCTTACCTCTTATAGGTACTTTAGAAAGATCTACTCCTGTTGGAGGATTTAAATAGAGTATGTCATTAGCGTTATCTAAATACCATTCATTTTGAGCATCTATAAATTCTTTTTTTCCTTCAAAAAAGAAATAATAATGTTTGGTTTTAAAACCACTTCCTATTTGGCTTGAATATGTAAAAACATCATTTCCAGCTTGTTGGGTATGCGAATTTATAGTTCTATTATAGGTTTTAAAAGAGCCAAGATTTAATACTCCAATAGAATTGGTTAAATTTAATGAACCTGGGTTTTCAACGGATTCATCAATTATTATAGAACCATCACTACTACCTGTTTCAACACCTTCAGCCCAATTATCATGATCATAAATCGAAAGATCAGAGAATTGAGCATTGGGCCATCTAGCCATTACCATTTGATTATTACCCACAAAAAGTTGAGTAATAGAAGACGTAATGCTCTCTATCTTTTTTACAGAAGTTGAACCTATAGTTTCATTAGACCAGTCTCCTGTTATAGGAATTGTTCCATCAATAATAACTTTTTCATCATTATAGTTTGATATTAATGTTTTATTTCCAGAGGACGCATCTAAATTATTTAAAGTTAAATCTTCATGATAAACACCTTTTCTAATATAAATATTGTCTCCAGCAGATATTACGGAAATAGCCTTTCCAATTGTAAGAAAAGGAGTTGAAATACTAGTTCCATTGTTAGAATCATTTCCATTTTTTGCTACATAATAAGAAGTTTGAGAATAGGAAAAAATTCCAAAAAGGAAAATTATTATATAATATTTTTTAAAAATAAATTATAAATTTTATTCAAATTTAATTGATCAAAATTAAATTTGAATAAAATTTATTATAAAATAATCTTAAGGTAATTCTTGAATTGTATATCCACCAAAGTCAAATTTTTCAATATCTTCATCAGATAAAGTAACTTCTTTACTTAAATCTCGATTTTTTTGAAATAAATAAGCTTTTTCTAAAGCAGGAAAAGAGTTAATGACCTTAATTTGATTTGAATTAAAGTTAGTGTTTATAAGATGTAGTTTTTTTAAATTTTTCAAAGAGGATAATTTATCTATTCCTTTACCAGAAACAGAAGTGTAATTCAACTTCAATCTAGTTAAATTTGTAAAAGTGCTAAGTATTTCAAAAACTTCATCATTAAAAGAACTATTACTTAGGTCCATGTCGACAAGATTGTCCTTTAATTTTTTCAATTCAGATATATCTTCTTCAATAAATTCATGATAGTTATAGGAGCTTAGATATAGTAAGTTTGAAGATTTAGTTATAGGAGCAATATGTATTCCTTTTTTTCTAAGAAAAGAAATAGAGTTTTTATTTGGTGTATCAATATCTATTTCAGGAAAAAAGCTTTCTTCTTTTTGAATAAAATTTGAAAGAAGTTCATCATTCATTTCCATATCTTTAATTAAGGTATTTTCAGGGGCTCCCATATTTACCCAATGACTTAAAATATTTATTTCAGCTTTAGTCAATTGTTTTTTTGCTTTGGGAGGCATATGTTTTTTTTCATCTTTAGGTAAATGGATACGGACTAAAATTTCACTTAACTCAGGACTTTCATAATTAATTACAAGTCCATTTTTTCCTCCTTTTTTTAATACTTCAAAATTATTTAACATTAATTTACCTTTATTTTTTTTTGAATTATGACAACTAACACATTTAGAATCTAAAATAGGTTGAATTAAATTATTAAAAACAGGCTTATTTATATCAATTTCATCTTTGTATCTATATTCTTCTTTTACAGAATCTTTATTAAGAAATAATTTAATGGAATCGGGTAGAGGTTCAATTAAATGGTCTTCACCATGGGTAATATTTCCTCCTAAGTGCCCTGTAATTAATAGATTAACAAATATTGCTATAGTATATACTTTTCTTGGAATAGTAATGAAAGGTTTTGATTTATTTAAATAAAAATAAAAAGCAACACTAAGTAAAAGAGTAATTATTCCTGATATAAAATGACCTTGAATGGATTCCCATAAAAGACTTTCACTTTGATATTGTAAAAAACCCGTTAAAACAGAAAACAAACAAGTAATACTAGACCATAGAAAAATGAATTTTAAAATTTTATTTGGACTTTTAAATTTTTTTGAATTTATTTCAATTAATAATCCAATTAAAATAAACCCGATAGGTAAATGAATTATAAGCGGATGGAATTTTCCAATAAGATTTAATAAAATATCCAAATTATGCTAAAATTTCTCGAATAATTTCACCTTCAACATCAGTAAGTCTAAACGGTCTGCCCTGGAAATCATAAGTAAATTTTTCATGATCAAATCCAAGCAAATGAAGTATGGTAGCTTGGATATCATGAACAGAAACTCTTCCGCTGACTGGTTTATATCCGAATTCATCAGTTTCTCCGTGTACTATTCCTTTTTTTATTCCACCACCAGCGAGCCACATTGTAAAAGCATCCCCATGATGGTCTCTTCCTGTATAAGCATTTTGAACCCCATTTCTGTTTTCTTGCATTGGAGTCCTACCAAATTCGCCTCCCCAAACAACTAATGTTTGATCTAATAAACCACGCTGTTTTAAATCTATTATTAATGCAGCAATTGGACGATCAATTTCTTTACATTTTGTTCTAAAACCAAGATTTAAATCAGTTTCTTCAAGATCACCATGGCTATCCCACCCCCAATCATAAAGCTGAACAAAACGAACACCTTTTGAAACTAGTTTTCTAGCTAACAGACAATTATTAGCAAATGATTCTTCCCCTGGTTTAACTCCATACATTTCTTTTACACTCTCAGGTTCATCATTTATATTCATTACTTCTGGGACTGCAATCTGCATTCTATAAGCCATTTCGTATTGACTAATCCTTGTAAGTATTTCAGGATCCTTGTAGTTTTTATATTCATCAGAATTTATTTCATTAATTGAAGTAATTAAATCTCTTTTTAGATCCCTTGAAATACCTTTAGGGTCACTAAGATATAGAACAGGATCCCCTTTAGACCGACATTGAACTCCTTGATAAACAGACGGCAGAAAACCACTTCCCCATAAACTTTTACCTCCATCAGGAGTTCCTCCACCAGAAGTTAATACCATAAAACCTGGAAGATCTTGATTTTCAGATCCTAAACCATATGTAGCCCATGAACCAATACTTGGTCTACCTAAGCGAGGACTTCCTGTATGCATAAATAGTTGGGCTGGACCATGATTAAATTCATTAGTATGAACAGCTTTTAAAAAACTAACTTCGTCAATTATTGTCTTGAAATATGGTAAGTTGTCAGAAACCCAATTTCCAGATTCTCCAGCTTTTTTAAATTTAGCTTGAGGACCTAACATTTTCGGCACACCTTCTATGAATGCAAATTTTTTCCCCTTTAAAAGGGACTCAGGACAAGGCTTGTTATGAAGTTTGTGTAATTCTGGTTTATAGTCAAATAATTCTAATTGGGAGGGAGCGCCAACCATATGAAGATATATTACACTTTTTACCTTCCCTAAATTAGGTGGAGAAATTGGAGCAAGTGGATTCAATGATCTACCATTATCAAATAAGCTTTTTTTATCAGTACTACAATTGGTTAATAAGTTACTAAATGCCATCCCGCCCATTCCTAATGTACAGTTTTTTAAAAAATGTCTTCTGCTGTTTACTGAAGCATTTTTTAACATAAGCTCATTAAATAGTTTTGTTTTTTTAGCCATAATTATGCATGTGTTAAGAATTCATCTAAATTCATTATTGCATTAGCAACTATAGTTAGACCAGCATGATGCTTATTAGTATCTTCAATATTTAAAAACTCATTTAAGCTTTTAGGATCATTTTCATATTGCTTAATTGCACTATTATATAGTTCCACTAAGCTTTCAAGTTTAAAGTTATTAATATTTTTATATGTTGCCTTTTTATAAATTGACTTTATTGCATCTTCAATATTCTCATTCTCTAATTGACTTTTTGCCAAATGATAAGCTGCTTCAACATATACAGGATCATTCATTGTAATTAGTGCTTGTAATGGGGTGTTTGTAGAGATTCTATTTGTCAGACAAACTTCTCTAGTTCCTGCATCAAACACTAAAAAAGAAGGATATGGTATTGTTCTTTTTTGATATGTATAAACGGCTCTTCTATATTTATCTTCTCCTTCACTGTCAATCCATGTATCAGCACCATATCTGTGCTTTCCATAATTTTTTGGTGAAGGAGGCTTAACAGCAGGGCCACCCATTTTTGAACTTAAAAGTCCAGAAACTGCCAATGCTTGATCTCTTACTTCTTCTGCTTTTAATCTGAGTTTTGGACCCCTTGCATAGTATAAGTTTAATGGATCCTTTTGATAATTTTTTTCATCAATAATTGAATTTTGTTGATATGTTCCAGACAGAACAATTGATCTAATTAAACTCTTTAAGCTCCAATTTTGTTCCTTGATAAAGTGAACTGACATCCAATCGAGAAGAGCAGGATGGCTTGGAGGTTCTGATTGAGTTCCCATATCTTCAATTGTTGAAACAATACCTCTACCAAAAATTTGATTCCAAATTCGATTAATAACAGTTCTTGAAGTAAGGGAATTATCTTTATCTACTATCCACTGTGCTAACCCTAGTCTATTCATTTCCCATTTTTGCTTCCAGCTATTAAGGATTTCTGGAACATTGGGTTTAACTTCTTTTGTAGGTTGAAGCCAATTACCTCTTTCAAAAACATATGTAGATCGTTTATGAAAATTCTCATTTTCTATCATAATAGGTGTTTTAACTATATCATTTGCATTTAATATTTCATTAACATATTTATTGATTTGAGAGTATCCTTTTTTTTCTTTTCCTGGAATATCAGGTACAAAAGAAAACCAATTTAAAAATACAAGAGGTTTTGCATTATCTAGTCCTATTACACCTGAGGAGTTTGGTTTAAATTCTCTAGAATCTTTAATTGGATCATATGCCTCAATGTATAAATCTATTTTGCCAGCTACTTTTTTAAATGGTAAATTAAGTAATTCAGGTCTCCATGATTTTCCATTTTTTTTCCAGTTCATTTTAGGAACTCTAAATTTAGTTAAAACCCTTCCTTTTGAAGAACCCTCTCTAATTTTTACTATTGAACCAGGACTATCACTATGGTAGTGTATTATAATTCTACTATTTTCTTTTGGATAAACATTTTTTAATATTGCAGAACCATTATTTCTGAGAAATAATGAGTTATTTTTATTTATTATGTTTGCATTTATAAAATTTCCAGCATGGTTTGCTTGATATTGTGGCTGGTAACTGTAAAAAAGGTTTTTATATCTCTTGTGAGTTTCACCATCACCATACGCTTTAATCCAGTCAAGAACTTTATTAATTTTTGACTCTTCAGTTTGATTATATGTCATATAAACAGGATTTTCATCAACAGGTTGATCAGAGTCTTGAGTATTATTAAAGAAAGCAAAAATCTTATAATAATCATCATGTTTTATAGGATCGTATGGGTGAGCATGACATTGAACACAACTCATTGTTGTACTCTGAAATACATCAAAAGTTGTATTTACTCTATCAATAATTGCAGCTGTTCTAAACTCTTCATTATTGGTTCCACCTTCATCGTTATTCATTGAATTTCTGTGAAAAGCAGTAGCTATATAATTATCAGGAGTTGGATTTTCAAACAAATCTCCAGCCAATTGTTCAATTGTAAATTTATCAAAAGGCAAATCTTTATTTAAGGCATTAATTACCCAATCTCTGTATTTCCAAACAATTCTATCACCATCCCCTTCATACCCTCTAGAATCTGCATACCTTGCAAGATCTAACCACCAACTAGCCCATTTTTCACCATAACTTTTTAATATCAAAAGAGAATCGATATAATTTTCATATGTTATATCTCCATTTATAAAATTTTCGAAAAGATTAATCTTTGGAGGTAAGCCAGTTATATCAAGTGCAACTCTTCTTGCTAAAACATTTTTATCTGCTTTATTATTTGGCTTTAATTTTTGATCTTCCATTTTTGCAGCAATAAAATTGTCTATAGGATTTTGTATAAATCCTTTTTTATTGAAAGATTGATTAACTCGAGGAATTTTTGATTTTTTTGGAGGTATATAAGCCCAATGAGTACCCCAGTTTGCACCCTGATCAATCCATTTTACAAATAAATCAATTTCTTCTTTACTTAAAGCAGGTTTTTCATAAGGCATTCTTAATCCAGGATCTTTTTCAAGAAGACGTTGAATTAATCTACTTTTTTTTGCATTTCCAGGAATAATAGCAGGAGAACCTTCATCAGTATTCCCAAGAGCTTGCTGTTCAAATAAAAAACTTAATCCAGCATTTTGTTTTACTCCTCCATGACATGCAATACACTTGTCATTTATAATTGGTTTTATCTGAGAGCTATAATCTATTTTTCTATTTTCTTGACAACTAATAAAAAAAAGAGAAGCAAAGAATATTAGTAATGAATGGATAGAAAAAAACGTAAATAAATTATTCAAAATGCATTTTTTTATAAAATTAATTATAAGTAATAAACTTTTTACTTTATAACAATACATATTATTATAGAAGAACCCTTATTAATATCTACTCTGATTGGAGTAAATTATTTAAAATGTTTTGATTTACTTTAAATATACTGCCGTGTAAAGCATTTTCTGGAAAATTAATTTGATCTGATATATCAATCCAGTTTTTTAAGTCTTTAGATTTAACAACTCCCATTCTATTTCCAGTTGTCATATACTTATCAAAATAAACATGCCAATAATCACCAATTTTTATTGATGAAGGTCCTTCGGCCCAGTAATTACCAGTTATAGGATCTGATACTGGCTCAAAATTATCAAATAGAGATTTACTAGTTGTTATTCTTATATTCTTTTGCGGGGGATACCTTGTTTCATCTTTAAGAAAAAGTAAATAAGTATCATCTGATTTGTTTAAAGATCCGTCTATAACGTTAAATCCTTGATCAAAAAACAATTTAGTTTTACTGAAATCTTTGAAATTTTTAGTTGTTACATAGTAAAGACGATGATTATATGTTAGTATTAAATCCGTCTTTCCTTCTAAACGGGAAGGAGTATGAATATGAATAGAATCACCAGTACTATCTGTCTCTTTAAAGCGTTCAGGAATAGTAGTTGACCAAAGTATTACATAATTTTTTGAATTTCGATCGTAAAAAATTTCAGGCGCCCAACAATTTAGAGCATTTTCTTCATGCTTCATCACAGGAATTTCTAATTGTTTTGACCAATTAATTAAATCTGGTGAAGAGGCATACCCAATACTTCTTTCTCTCCAGCTAACTGTATAAACCATATGAAATTTTTTGTCTGGACCATATATAATACATGGGTCTCTCATCAGTTTGTCATTTCCAATAGTTGGAGTAAGGAAAGATTTATTATTTTTCAATGATTTCCAATTATAACCATCTAAACTATAAGCTAAATGAAGACCATCAGCACCATTATTTATAAAATAGCTATATATGTATGCATCTTTGTTTTGAGCAATTGTTTTCAGGCAAAAAACAGCAGTAAAGAATATAAAAAATAATCTAATCAACATAAAACTTTTTTATTTAATGATTTTAAAATCTGTACGTCTGTTTAATTCATGATTTTCTTCTGAAGCATTACAACAATCACAATTTATAATCCATGCAAATATTTTAGATTCTTTCAAAGACTTAACAATTTCTTTGGCATTTTTGAATTTGTCAAAATCTTTAACAATAACTTTAAATTTCCCATTTATTTCTTCTATAGAAGGAGTAAACCCTGCTTCCTCTAATTTTTGTTTTTTATAGTTTGCATTTATTTTAGAGTTGTAAATTCCAGAAACTATTATGTAATCACGAGTTTTATTTTTAATTTTTGATTGATCAGGTGTTGATTGAGATATAGAGGAGCCAATTCCTGTATTGAAAATTTCCTCATTTAAAATGTTAGTTTCACCATACCCTTTTCCATAAACCCTCTCAGGATTTTTAATTTTTTCTTTTAGGTATTTAATTATTGTTTTAGACCTTCTGTTAGATAGACTTAAATTGTATTCTTTAGAACCTCTACAATCAGTATATGAATTAACCTCAATTTTCATTTCAGGAGAAGAATTCATTGCGGAAACAACTTTTTCAATATTTTCTTTATATTTCGTTAAAATATCAGATTTGTCAAAATCATAATATATAGAAGCAAATGATTCTATAGGTAAGTCTTTTCTTATTAGGTTAACATTTAAAGTATCTGAAATTCCATAATTTGTATTTACAACATATTTAAATGAGTCCTTTTCTTTTGATTTATCATTATTTTTATAAATAAAAGATCCATTATCATTTAATAGTAATTTTCCATGTTTTACATTTTGTATTAACTGAGCTTTTTTAGAAAACAATATTGTTAATGGATCTCTATTTTTCATTAATTCATTATCATTTTTTAAGATTCCATTAAAGGAAACAGCTAATGTATCGGATGGATTATAGATATATTTGTCATCTTTACCAATTATTTTAGGTGTAAATTTAAAAGCATAAAGATCATCATCTCCTTTACCTTCTTCACGTTTTGAAGTAAAAAGACCAAAATTTAATTTTTTATCTAGTGAAAAAGAAAAATCGTCTTGGTTAGAATTAAATGGAGATTTAAGATTAAATGTTTCCCATCTTTTTTCAATTAAATGTTTTGCCATTTTTATATTTAATTCTTCAGTTCCTTGATTATTATTAGAAGAATAGAATAAAATATTTTCTGAAAAACTAAATGGAAAAACTTCATCAAGGGATGAGTTTATGTCTGGTCCTAGGTTAATAGGTTTTCCTAATTGATTATCTTTTAATATTTCAACAAAATATAAGTCCATACCTCCAAATCCTCCTGGTCGATCACTTGAAAAATACAACCTATTACCATCAGGACTAACTGATGGATGCATAGTTGAATAATTTTGACCATTAATTGAGAGAGGGATTGCGATTTTACCTTTAGAATTTTCAAAAGGGATAGAAAAAAGATCGAGTTGTATGAGATTATCTTTTCCGAAAGTTTTAGAACTTCTAGTAATGTAGAAAACATTTCTTTTCAAATCTAAAGAAGCAGGTCCATCTTGGAAAATTGAATTCATTGATTCAGGAAGTGGAGTAATATTTGAAATATTAAATGAAGAAGTATTTAAATTGGCTTTAAAAATGTTGTAAACAGGAGAGTTGGATTTAAATTTCTTTCTCATAACTTTATTAAAATCTATCTCTTGCGGACTAGAAAAAATAATAACTTCTGGATCTAAGGGGTTAATAAATAAAGCTCCAAAATCTGATTTTTCAGAGTTAATATTTAGATTAATTATTTTATAATTTTCATCAGGAGCTTTATTGTCATTTGATGTTTCTTTATTTAAAGAGTTAAATGTTAAAGGAATTTTATAGGCTTTTTCTCTATATTCAGTAGCTAAAGAAGGATTTGATTTTAATAAATCAGCATAAACATAGTAATCTACTACCTCAGCTTTATTAGAATCAACAACTATTTTAAAAGATTCTTCGGCTTTTTTTAAATCACCAATATTAATAAAAGCTTTTGCAAGATTTAATTGATTTTTAAAAGGAAGAGTTTTATCATATTGAGTATATAACTCAATTGCTTTATAGTAATTTTGATTCATCAAATAGTAATCACCCCAATTAAGTAATTTTTCATTTGAATCTTTTACTTGACCTAGAGATAAGCTACAAAAAAGAATAGTTAAAATGTATATTGTTTTTTTCATGTTTAAAAAATTCTTGGTGATCGAAGAAGACCTATTACTTTAGGTGTGAGTTCATATCTCAACATAACTTCATGTGTTCCATTATTAAAACCTAAACTTGTTATTCCCATTGAAGATCCATAAGAATAGCCTAAAGAAATATTTTTATTTATGTTAAGACCAGCAATAATGCCAAAGCCTCCTCCAAATTGTGCATCTGGAATTGGAGAATCTATGGTTGTTCGTAATTGAGGACCTAACCAAAAAGTTTCTTTATAAACTATGAGACTGCTAATATCATAACCCAAGGTAGAACCTGGGCTGTATTTTACAAATAAACTAGGTTTTAATTCCCAGTCTGGAGCAATATTAAAAAGAGCTCCTGATAATAGGTATCCATGCATAGACATATTATATATATCATTTTTAATCATTTTAGGTACTGAAACCCCTAGATACCATTTGAGTGAATATAAGTAAACACCAAATCCTATATTTGGAAGAATATTCATTTTTTTATCTATTATAAATGTTTGGTCAGAAGGTTCTAATGTATTTATTAGATCTGAATTCAAATTATAATTATGTAATCCAAATTTTAACCCTACAGATAATCGAGTATTAGCTTCATTTAGCCTTAAGTGATATGATAGATCAAAATTAGCTGAAGTATTCAGTATCGGACCAATTTTATCATTTACAGCACTAATACCAAAACCTAAATTTTTTGAGTTAAAGGGACCATTAAATGTAAAACTTTGAGTTAAAGGAGATCCCTCAAAACCAACCCATTGAGAACGATGTAAAGCAGTAAAATTTCCAACTTTTTTAGAACCAGCATAGGCTGGATTTACAGTCTGATGACTAAACATATATTGGGAAAAAGAAAACTCCTGTTGCGCAATAGATTTAAAAGAAAAAATAAAACAACTAATGAAAATTTTTATAAAAAAGAATCTATTCATAATACTACCATTTTTTACGTTTAATGAAAATGAATCCTTTAATTGGTTCTTTTATCTCTCCTAACTCAATAATATAAAAATATATTCCTTCAGGTAAATTTTTGTCATTACCTAGAGTTGTTCCATGTGTTTGAATACCATCCCAATCATTTTGATAGTTAATTGATTCAAATACTTTAGCTTCCCATCGATTATAAATTCTTATATGATGTTTAGTATAATATTCAAGTCCTTCTATTACCCATTTATCATTAACTCCATCACCATCAGGAGAAAAGGCATTAGGGATATTTAAATCCCTTTTACTTAGAAGAGATTCCTCAGAAATAACATCTTCTCCACAGACATAACATGGATTAGAAATAATGACTCTATATTTCCAACCTATCATATTTATTGATGGATTTTTTATGGTTAATATTTCAGTTTCAGTTCCACTATAAAGATTGGAATCGTTAATGGAAACCCATGTTTGTTTTTTCGAACTAATGGATTGGGTATTATTATTTACTTGCCATTTATAGCTTCTTGTACCTTCTGATTCAGCATCAATTGATAATGTTATTGGTCTTCCAGGATTAACAGAATTAATTGGTTTAGGTTGTTTTGTAATTTCTATTTCAGATCCAAATTCTAAGTAGTCGTCAATTCCATTTAAATCTAAATCATTTGGTTTAGTATAACCAGAACTAGAAATAACTCTTCCAGAGGAATCAAATGATAGAGGACTACTTCCAAGAATTCTGTCATTATCTCCATCTTCAAAACCAGCTTCTAGAACATCAGGACAATTATCTCCATCACTATCTAAATCAAGGTAATTTGGAATTCCATCATTATCTAAATCATTATC
>CAYUZY010000024.1:0-19371 GCA_964448645.1 uncultured Flavobacteriaceae bacterium | reverse complement strand
TTTTATAATAAATTTAAAAAGCTATTTATAATTTTGGTTTTTATCCCATTGGTTTATTTTTTTTCAATTAATATTTTACAGGCACAAAGACCAAACACAAAAAAAGTTCAATTAAAATATTTAATCCCTCCTGAAACACCGCTTCCGGAAAATATAAAATTATATACTTCAAGAGTTATTAATCTAACATCTGTTTATTTACCTATTCCTTTTCCTAGCCAAAACAAAGTTATTAAGTTAATTGGTTATAAAACCGCACCATCAATTTCTGAGGCTGATTTAACAATTAAATTTGTTGTCAACTCTATTTCTTTAAATGGGGCTCCAATTGAATCTAAATACAGAGAAAAAATAAATGATAGTGTTTCAATAGAAAGAATAGGAGGAATTTATAACATTGAAGCTTTTCTTAATTATAGTAAATACGTTGAGGATGTTAAAAATAACAAAGTCTTAATTTCAAAAGAAGGTATATCCATTAGAAATTCTTTCAAATCATATAGGTATAAAACCTATGGCGAAGCAATAAAAGCTTTTGAAAAAAATAAAGAAAATCATGCAGCCAAATTGAATTATAGCTTATATAATTCTGCCTTAGGAGATTTTAAATATGAAATAAATAACAGTTATGGATTTCCATTAAAACAAAGCCGATATTCTATTGCCCGCGGCAAAGGAAGAAAATATGATTACTCAGATTTACAAAGCGCTTTCAATATTTTTAAAAACACACTTGAAGAATATAATGGTCATGACATAACTCAAGAATTTGAAAAAAATATACTTAAATGTATTGAAATATGGAATATTGCAATTCAACAATATATACCAAAAAAAAGAAGAACTAGAATTGGTGATAAAATTATAGGAGAATTATATTATAATGTTGCTGTAGCTTATTTTGTTTTAAGAGATTGGAATAAGGTATATGAAAACCTTGAAAAAATAAAAAAAAATAAACGTTTAAAAAAAATATCAAATAATTTTGAGTTACAAACAAAAAATATGCAGAATAGATATAATAAACAAAATGCGTTAAATTGAAATAAGTAGAACTATTATTTTTCTTTTTTAAAGTTATTTATTTTTTTAACATTTATAAGTTAAAAAAAACGATTACACTATAATTGTATAACCATTTTATTGTTTTAGTAGCGAGGGCAGGACTCGAACCTGCGACCTTTGGGTTATGAGCCCAACGAGCTACCTACTGCTCTACCTCGCGCTAGTTTGCAAATGTATTAATTTAAACTAGACCGTGCAACAACCTTTTTGTAAAGACTGTATCTTTACAGAAAAGTAATTTTGAAAAAACATCAATCTGGTTTTGTTTCAATTATTGGAAACCCAAATGTTGGTAAATCAACATTGATGAATTCTTTAGTTGGAGAAGATATTTCTATTATAACGGCTAAAGCTCAAACAACTAGACATCGAATTTTAGGAATAATTAATGGAGATAATTTTCAAATGGTTTTATCTGATACGCCAGGAGTAATCAAACCCTCATATAAAATGCAGGATTCTATGATGAAGTCTGTAAAAGATTCACTTTTAGACGCAGATATTATAATTTATATGACATCTATTAACGATATTGAGACAAAGGATGAAGCGATTTTTGATAAAATTAAAAAGGCTAAAGTACCATTACTAGTTTTAATAAATAAAATTGATCTTTTTGATCAAGATTCTTTAGAAAAGGAAGTTAATTCATGGGCCATAAAATTACCTAAAGCTAAAATTTATCCTATCTCAGCTTTGAAAGGGTTTTTTGTTAAAGAGCTTCTTGAAATTTTAATTGAAAAATTACCAGAATTCCCTCCATACTTTCCTAAGGATCAATTAACAGATAGACCAGAAAGATTTTTTGTAAATGAAGCGGTTAGAGAAAATATATTTATTAATTATTCAAAAGAGATTCCATATTCTGTAGAAGTAAATACAGAAGAATTTTTTGAAGACAAAAAAATTATTAGAATTCGATCAATAATTAACGTAGAAAGGGAGTCTCAAAAAGGAATAATTATTGGAAATAAAGGAAAGGCTTTAAAAAAGGTAGGGATTAATACTAGAAAAAAATTAGAAAAGTTTTTCGGAAAGAAAATTCATATTGAATTATATGTTAAAGTTTCAAAAAAATGGAGATCTAGCCCAAATCAATTGAAGAGATTTGGATATAATTAAAACTCATTTATAAATAGATTATTTTTGCTTTTAAATTTAATTAGTGAGTAATATAATTGCAATTGTAGGAAGACCAAATGTTGGAAAATCAACATTTTTTAACAGGATGATTAATCGACGTGAAGCAATTGTTGATCCAACTAGTGGAGTTACTCGAGACAGGCATTATTCAAAATGTGATTGGAATGGAAAGGCTTTTACGTTAATTGACACAGGGGGATACATTGAGAATAGTGATGATGTTTTTCAAAAAGAAATTGACAAACAAGTTAATATAGCCATAGATGAGGCTGATGCAATTATTTTTATGGTTGATGTTAATGATGGTTTAACGGGAATGGACTTGAACATTTCAAAATTGATAAGGAAATCTAAAAAATCAATTTTTTTAGTAGTAAATAAAGTAGACAATTCAAGTAAATTAAAAATTACAGGTGAATTTTATGAATTAGGTTTTGACCCAATTTATCCATTATCAAGTATAAATGGAAGCGGAACGGGTGAACTATTGGATGATATTGTATTAAGTTTAAAAGAAGATAAAAGTGAAAATGAAACTCAAATTCCAAAATTTGCGGTTGTAGGAAGACCAAATGCAGGAAAATCTTCTTATATAAATTGTTTAATTGGAGAAGAGAGAAATATTGTTACTGAAAAGGCAGGCACTACAAGAGACAGTATTTATTCAAGATATAATCTATTTGGGTTTGATTTTAATTTAGTTGATACTGCTGGTATTAGAAGGAAATCTAAAGTAAAAGAAAATGTTGAATTTTATTCTGTTATTAGATCAATAAGGGCAATAGAATATTCTGATGTATGTCTTTTAATTGTTGATGCAACCAGAGGCTTTGATGGTCAAGTTCAAAATATATTCTGGTTAGCACATAGAAATCATAAGGCGTTATTAATATTGATAAATAAATGGGATTTAATTGATAAGCAAAAAATTGCAACAAAAGATTTTGAAAAGACTATAAAAGAACAAATTAAACCATTTGAAGATGTTCCAATTATTTTTATTTCTTCTTTAAACAAACAAAGAGTTTTTAAATCAATTGAAAAAGCTGTTGAGGTTTATAACAATAGAAAAAAAAGAATTTCAACTAAAGAACTTAATAATTATTTACTTCCTATTATTGAAAAATTTCCACCCCCATCATCAAAAGGAAAGTATATAAAAATTAAATTTTGTAATCAATTACCAACATTTCATCCTCAGTTTGTTTTTTTCTGTAATTTACCTCAGTACCTTAAAGACCCTTATAAAAGATTTTTGGAAAATAAATTAAGAGAGAAATATGATTTTAGTGGATCACCAATACAAATATTTTTCAGAAAAAAGTAGTTAAAGTTTTGATTTTAGAAAATTTAAATCAACTTTTATTTTTTCTAATTTAGATAATAAAGATATTTTAACGTCTTCAGAATCTTTGACTTTAAGTTGTTTTTTAGCTCCTGAAATTGTCATTCCCTTTTCTTTAACTAGATGATAAATTAATTTTAAAATGCTGATGTTTTCTGGGGTATATTTTCTTGTACCACTTTCTTTTTTTTTGGGTTTAATTTCATTAAATTCTTTTTCCCAGAAACGTAGTAATGAAGGATTGACATTAAAAGCTTTTGAAACTTCGCCTATAGAGTAATATCGTTTTTCAGGAAGATTTAAGTTCATTATTAGTCCATGGATTGGTTTTCCTGACTTGCTTGATTAAGAAGGATATCATACTCTTCTGGGGAAAGATTCCCATAGTAAAAGTTAATTGGATTTATTCTTTGACCATCTTTAAAAATTTCATAATGTAGGTGAGGAGCTACTGATCTTCCGGAATTACCAACATAACCAATAAGATCACCTCTTTTTATTTTTTGACCTCTTCTAACATTATATTTTTGCAAATGAGCATACAAACTTGTATATCCAAAACCGTGATCAATTCTAATATGTTTTCCAAAACCCGCAGATCTATTATCTGCTCGTTTGATTATTCCATTACCTGAAGCATATACTGGAGTTCCTCTTTTTGCTGAAAAATCCATTCCCCAATGTTTTCTTTTCTTCTTTGTAAAAGGATCAGTTCTATAACCAAAACCAGAAGCCATCCTTTTAAGATCTTTATTTTTAATAGGCTGGATCGAAGGTATAGATGCAAGAAGCTCTTTTTTATTTATAGCTAAGGATTCAATTTCATCTAAAGATTTTGACTGAACTACAGTCTGTTTCATCAAAACATCTAATCTTTTAGTTGCATTTATAATTAGGGCTGAATTGTCAAAACCTTCTAGATCTTTATATCTATTTACACCACCAAAACCTGCAATTCTTTGTTCTTTTGGAATAGGACTAGCTTCAAAATATAGACGATATAAATTATTATCTCTTTCTTCTAGATTTGAAAGAACATTTTCTACTTGATTTAATTTTTTGTTTAGTATATCAAATTGAATTTTATAATTTGTAAGTTCTCTGTTTTGGTTAATCTCTGTTGGGGTATCAATAATATCAGTATTAAGAATAATTAAGAGAGAAACAATACCAAATAAAAAGGAAGAAAAAATAAATAACATAAAGTTTGAAACTCTTAGCTTATTAGTAACTTTAATTTCCTTATATGATAAAGATTCGGGATCGTAGTAATATTTAATTCTGGACATTTAGTAATTAAAATTATATAACAAATATAGCAATATTGATATATAACAATATTTTAATCATTAATTAATTATTTAAAATTATTTTTGTTAAATGAAATCATCGGAAATCAGAAAAGAGTTTTTAAAATTTTTTGCTGACAAAAAACATGAAATTGTTAAGTCAGCTCCGATGATTATTAAAAATGATCCCACTTTAATGTTTACAAATGCTGGGATGAATCAATTTAAGGAATATTTTTTAGGTAATTCAAAACCAATAAATAAAAGAATTTGTAATACTCAAAAATGTTTAAGAGTTTCTGGAAAACACAATGATTTAGAAGAAGTAGGAATTGACACATACCATCATACTTTTTTTGAAATGCTTGGAAATTGGAGTTTTGGAGATTACTTTAAGGAAGAAGCAATTAATTGGGCATGGGAATTATTAACAATAAATTTCAAAATTCCTGTGGAAAGTTTATATGTAACTATTTTTGAAGGTTCAAAAGAAGATGGTTTAGAAAAAGATATTGAAGCCTATAATTTTTGGAGCAAAATAGTTCCAAATGATAGAATTTTGTTGGGAAATAAAAATGACAATTTTTGGGAAATGGGAGATCAAGGACCATGTGGGCCATGTTCTGAAATTCATATTGATTTGAGATCTGAAAAGGATAAGAAAAAATTACCAGGATCTTCTCTTGTTAACAAGGATAATTCAGAAGTAATAGAATTATGGAATCTTGTTTTTATTGAGTTTAATAGAAAAGCTGATGGAAGTTTAGAAAAATTACCTGAAAAACATATTGATACTGGTTTAGGGTTTGAAAGACTTTGTATGGTTCTTCAGAATAAAAAATCAAATTATGATACAGATGTTTTTACTCCCCTTATTAGAGAAATTGAACTTTTGACTAATTTTAATTATGGAAAAAAAGAAGTTATTGATAGAGCCATAAGAGTTATCTCTGATCATATAAGAGCAGTTTGTTTTGCAATTGCTGACGGCCAACTTCCAAGTAATAATGGTGCTGGATATGTGATCAGAAGAATTTTAAGAAGAGCCATAAGATATGGCTTTACATTTTTAGATCAAAAAACCCCTTTTATTTATAAGTTAGTTTCAACATTAGAAAAACAACTTAGATCATTTTTTCCTGAATTAACTAAAGAGAGTAATCTTTTATTAAATGTTATAAGAGAAGAAGAAAAGTCTTTTTTAAAAACACTTGATCAGGGTTTAACACTTCTAGATAATATTATATCCAGTTCAAAAAATAAGATTATAAGTGGTTCTAAATGTTTTAAATTATATGACACCTATGGTTTTCCGATTGACTTAACAGCTCTCATAGCTAGTGAAAAAGGATATTCAATTGATAGTGATGAATTTGATAAAGAAATGAATATTCAAAAGAAAAGATCTAGAGCTGCTTCATTATTAAATTCAGAAGATTGGGTCGTTTTAGAATCTGATTATGTTGAAGAATTTGTTGGATATGATTATTTGTCAACAGATGTAAAAATTACTAGATATAGAAAAATAAAATCAGTTAAAGAAGGAAATTATTATCAACTTGTTTTTAATCTTACTCCATTTTATCCTGAAGGAGGAGGGCAAGTTGGGGATAAAGGATATCTGCAATCTGTTAATGGAGATGTTTTTTATATAATTGATACAAAAAAAGAAAACAATGTAATTCTTCATTATACAAAAAATCTACCTTCTAATTTAAGAGAAGTTTTTAAGGCAGTTGTAGATTCAAAACAACGTATATTAACTTCTTCTAATCATACTGCAACTCATCTTTTACATCAAGCTTTAAGATCAATTCTTGGAGATCATGTTGAACAAAAAGGATCAATGGTTCATTCGAGAATTTTTAGATTTGATTTTTCTCATTTTTCAAAGTTGAAAAGGGAAGAAATTATTGAGATTGAACAGTTTGTTAATTCTAGAATAATGGAACATATTCCTTTAGAAGAAAACAGAAATGAACCCTACAAAGAAGCTATTAATAAAGGCGCAATTGGATTATTTGGCGAAAAATATGAAGATGTTGTTAGGACCATAAAGTTTGGACAATCTTATGAGCTTTGTGGAGGTACTCACGTTAAAAACACTCATGATATTTGGCATTTTAAAATTCTTTCTGAAACTTCTATTGCCTCTGGAATTAGAAGAATTGAAGCAATTACAGGAGATACTGTTAAAGATCATTTTGAGAAAAGAAATGATTTGGTTGAATTGTTAGAAAATAAATTTAATAATCCTCAAGATATTTTAAAAACTATCGAAAAAGTTAGGGAAGAGAATAATAGTTTAAAAAAGGAATTGCTGGAATTAAGTCATAAAAACTTGAAAAATATAGAGGATGAAATAAATAAATCTTTAATAGATAAAAATAAATTATTATTTCTTGCAAAGGAAGTTGACTTAGATTCTAAAAATATAAAAGATCTTGCTTTTCTTATTGGCAAGAATAAAGATAATTTATTCTTAGTATTAGCTTCTAATAAAGGAGGAAAACCTATTATAAGTTGTTATATTTCTAAAGAATTAGTTAACAAAAAAGATATAAACGCTGTTGATGTTGTTAGGGTTTTAGGTAAGCATATAGAAGGTTCTGGAGGTGGTCAAACCTTTTTTGCTACCTCAGGAGGAAAGAATCCCAAAGGAATAAAAAAAGCATTAACTGAAGCAGAATTAATTTTAAATAAATTATAATTATCCCTGGGCTGGAGGGAAGTTATTTAAAATTTCTGAAACAAAATGACTTATTTTTTCATCTCTATTTTTAATATACTCATTTAGTCCTCCTTTTCCTTTACCCTGCCATATAAGTTTTTTAGTTTTAGAATCAATTAAATTAATATATAAAGTTCCTTCAATTTGATTAATAGGATAAGGTCTCATTGCACCATAAAAATAAGGATTGTAATGCCAATTTGAATATAGATAATCTGTATTGATATATATTTTTTCTTTTGCATTAGTTGAAAAGGTTATTAAAAGATCTGGGGTTTTTGATTTATTTAACCCTTTAGATTCAAGTTCTAAATCTATCGATTTTAAAATTCTTCTTTTATCTAAATCTGAAATTTCTGCTTTGTCAATAGAAGATTTTAGATAAGCAAAAGTTTTGTATGATTTAAAATCTGTACTAGAATCATGATCACTTATAACATATATAGAAGAACATGAAAAAAGAAATAAAAACAATAACAAAGAAAAATATTTCATTTAAATAGCTTTACGGTTATTTTGTTAAATTACAAAAACTATGCCTAACATTAGAAAAAAAATTTTTGAAAAGAAAATAATTAGTAAAAATGAAAGTCCAATAGAAATAAAAGGACATAAGATTACTTTAAAAAGGGAGGATCAAATTGACAAATGGATTTCTGGCAATAAATTTAGAAAACTTAAATATACTTTTCTAAAATTAAATAAAGACAAAAGAAATAAATTATTATCATTCGGAGGCGCTTATTCCAATCATTTATCAGCTCTTGCAAAAGCCGGGAATTTATATGGCATTAAAACTATTGGAATTATTAGAGGAAAAGAATGGGAAAATAAATATTTATTAAACCCTACACTTTTATTTTGTAAAAAAAATAATATGGAATTATATTTTGTTTCAAGAGAAGAATATCGTTTATATGAAGCAGGAATTAAATTAAAAAAAATTATAAATTCAAATTCTAATATAAAAATTATTCCTGAAGGAGGGAAAAGCATGGAGGCCATTAAAGGATGCAAAGAAATTTTAACTATTAATGACAAAGAATATGACTCTGTATGTGTTTCTGTAGGAACGGGATGTACGATTTCTGGAATTATAGAAAGTTCTAATTTAAATCAATTTGTTATAGGATTTTTGTCATTGAAGCATAAAAAAATGAAAAAAGAAATATTTAAATATACATCTAGAATGAATTGGACTCTTATTGATAATTATATATTTAATGGTTATGCAAAGGTTAATAAAGAATTAATTAATTTTATAAATTACTTTTATAAAGAACATAAAATTCCATTAGATCCTATTTATAATGCAAAAATGGTTTTTGGTATTTTTGATATGATAAAAAAAAATAAATGGAAATGGGGAAAAAACATATTAGTAATAAATTCAGGAGGATTACAAGGAGTTAATGGTATGAATTTAAAATTAGAAGAGAGAGGATGGGAAACTATAAATTATTAAACTTTTTAATTGTAATATTCTCAATTTTATTTATTTCTTGTGGATCATCTAAAAAGATTGGTAAAAGAAAAAAGATATCCAGCCAGAATTTAAAAGTTTCTGAACTAGCAAATAATAAACAAAATTTTAAAAAAAAACCTTTAGAGATTAATAATAGATATTTAACTAATGATCAAAAAGTCAAGAATTATATAAAAAAATATTCTCAAATAGCAGAAGTTGAAATGAAAAAACATGGAATTCCGGCAAGTATTACTTTGGCTCAAGGTATTTTAGAATCAGGAATTGGAGAAGGAAGATTAGCTGTTTTAGGAAATAATCATTTTGGAATAAAGTGTCATAAAAAATGGAAAGGAAAAAAAATGTATCATGATGATGATGAAAAAGGAGAATGTTTTAGAGTTTATAAAAGTCCAGAATTATCTTATAGAGATCATTCAATTTTTTTAAATAGTCGATCTAGATATGATTTTTTGTTTGATTTAAAAAAAACAAATTATAAATCATGGGCAAAAGGGCTTAAAAAAGCTGGTTATGCCACTGACCCTAAATATCCAAAGAAATTAATAAGTTTAATAGAAAGATACAAATTAGATCGTTTTGATAATCGTAATTCAAAAGCAAGGAATTTTGTAAACGAAGTTTTTCATACAGTAGTTAAAGGTGATACTCTTTATTCTATTTCAAAAAAATATAATATATCAATTGAAGAAATTATTAAAAATAATAACATCAAAGGAACAAAAATTAGTTTAGGGCAAATTTTAAAGATTCCATAATTTTTTATGAGATATAAAAGAAGTAGTAAATTGTTTAAAGAAGCTAAAGAAGTTATAGCTGGGGGTGTCAATTCTCCAGTAAGAGCTTTTAAAGCTGTTGGAGGAAATCCTATTTTTATAAAAAAGGCAAAAGGAGCATATTTATTTGATGAGGATAATAATAAATATATAGATTATGTTTCTAGTTGGGGCCCTATGATTCTTGGTCATGCTAATCCTCTAGTAATAGAATCAATAATTGAAACAACAAAGAATGGAACTTCTTTTGGAACTCCAACTGAATTGGAAACAAAGATTGCAAAACTTGTAGTAAAAATGGTTCCAAATATAGATCAAATTAGATTTGTTAATTCTGGAACTGAAGCATGTATGAGTTCAATAAGACTTGCAAGAGGATTTACTGGAAAAGAGAAAATTATTAAATTTTCGGGTTGCTATCATGGGCATTCAGATTCTTTCTTAATTCAGACTGGAAGTGGAGGTGCAACATTTGGAAATCCAAGCAGCCCTGGAGTTACTCAGGGATCAGCTAAAGACACATTAATTGCTGAATTTAATAATTTAGAAAATGTTTCTAACATATTTCATAAAAACAAGAATGAAATAGCTGCTTTGATAATTGAGCCTGTTGCAGGAAATATGGGTTGCATTCCTCCCAAAAAAGATTTTTTAAAAGGTTTAAGATCTCTTTGTGATGATCATAAAGCATTACTAATTTTTGATGAGGTAATGACCGGTTTTAGACTTTCAAAAGGAGGAGCTCAAGAATTATTTGGTGTTAAAGCTGATATAGTAACTTTTGGTAAAGTCTTAGGTGGAGGATTGCCTGTTGGAGCATTTGCATCAAATATTGAAATAATGTCATATTTAGCACCAAAAGGTCATGTTTATCAAGCGGGAACTTTAAGCGGAAATCCATTAGCAATGGCTGCTGGATATAATACATTAAAAATATTAGATGAAGACCCAGATATTTATAATAGATTAGAAGAAAAAACAAAAAAACTAGAAGAAAACTTAAGGTTTATTTCAAAAAAAAATAAAGTTAAATATCAAATTAATAGAATTGGATCTATGATTTCAATTCACTTTACAGATGATCCTGTAGTTAATTTTGAGACATCTAAAAAAGGAGATAATGTTTATTTTAAAAAATACTTTAATGGAATGTTAGATAAAAATATTTATTTACCGCCAAGTGCTTTTGAAAGTTATTTTTTAAATGATGCTATCTCTAATAAAGATATTGATTTAACTTCAGAGGCATATGATAATGTGAGCTCAAACTTTTAATATTAATTTAACAAATAGTTCACTCTTTTGTTTAAAAACCTTTATAATTTCTTTCTTTTTTAAATTTTTAATGCACTTATCCCATTGATTATTTGATAAGCCTGATTTTTTTTTCAAAATGTTAATTTCAAATTGGTTTTTAATTTTAAGATTATTTATAATTTTTTTTTCATTTTCACTTAATTCAATTTTTTTATTTTCAGGTTTCATTTGAGGAAAAAATAAAACTTCTTGAATCGAACGGTTATTTGTAAGTAACATAACTAAACGATCTATTCCTATTCCAATGCCAGAGGTTGGAGGCATACCATATTCTAGAGCTTTTAAAAAATCTTGATCTATAAACATTGCTTCATTATCTCCTTTTTTACTAAGTTTTAATTGTTCTTCAAATCTTTCTTTTTGATCGATTGGATTATTTAATTCTGAATAAGCATTCGCAAGCTCCTGTCCGTTTATTATCAATTCAAATCTTTCAGTTAGATTACTGTTTGATCTATGTTCTTTTGTTAAAGGACTCATGGATTTTGGATAATCAATTATAAAAGTTGGGTTTATATAATTATGTTCACATTTTTCTCCAAAAATCGCATCAATAATTTTGCCTTCTCCCATTGTTTCATCAATTTTAATATTAAGTTTTTTAGCAGTTATTCTAAGCTCATTTTCATTCATTTCAGAAATATCAATTCCAGTATGAGTTTTTATTGAATCAAATATTGGAATTCTCGGATAAGATGCTTTAAAATTGATTTTATTTCCCCCTAATTTAATTGAATGAGTTTTATTAACATGCATTGATAGATCTTCTAAAAGTTTTTCAGTCATTTCCATCATCCAGAAATAATCTTTATATGCAACATAAAGTTCGAGGATAGTAAATTTATGATTTTTATCCATACCTTCATTTCTAAAATCTTTTGAAAATTCATATACACCTTCAAATCCACCTACAATTAGTCTCTTAAGATATAATTCATTTGCAATTCTTAAATATAAAGGTATATTTAATGCATTATGATGAGTTATAAAGGGTCTTGCAGAAGCCCCTCCAGGAATAGGTTGTAAAACAGGTGTTTCAACTTCTAGATATTTTTTATTATTTAAAAACTCTCTTATGAAGTTTGTTATTTGAGTTCTTTTAATAAAGGTTTCTTTAACATTTGAATTCACAATTAAATCAACATATCTTTGTCTATACCTTTGTTCAGGATCAGTAAATTCGTCATATTTATTTCCATCGGAATCAACTTTAGTTAATGGTAGTGGCCTTAAAGATTTGTTTAAAATTTTAAAAGTTTTTACAAGCACAGTTTTTTCTCCAACTTTCGTTGTAAAAAGATTTCCTTCTAATCCAATTATATCTCCAATGTCTAGTAATTTTTTATAAACTTCATTATACAAAGCTTTATCTTCATTTGTGCAAATTTCATCTCTATTAAAATATAGTTGAATTTTACCTGTACTATCTAATAATTCGGCAAAACTTGCCTTACCCTGAATTCTTCTTGACATTAGTCTTCCAGCAATAATGACTTTTTTACCTTCTTTATATTTTTTTGAAAGATCTTTTGAATAAAAATTTACTGGAAAAAGTTCTGGAGGGTACGGGTTTATTCCCATTTTTAAAAGAGAGTTTAATTTATCTCTTCTAATTTTTTCTTGCTCAGAGAGTTTAGACATTTTTACAAAAATTTTTACAAAGATACATACTAATCAAAGATCATAGATTATCTAATTTTATAACTTTACATGTTGATAGTTTTATTTAAAAAATAAATAATTGGAGTTATAAAATAAGGTTAAAGATTTTGAAAATAAAAAATAATAAAGTAAAAATTATTGATTTAGGTCTTAAATCTTTTTTAGGCTCTTGGGAGTATCAAAATCAATTATTTGATTCAATAATTTCAGTAAAAGTATCTAATAGAAAAACTAAAAAAAAAGTATTAACAAATAATTATATGGTTTTTGTTGAGCATCCTCCAGTATACACGCTAGGTAATAGCGGAAAGATTCAAAATTTATTAGTGGACAAGAAGGTTTTAAAAGAAAATAAGATAGAATTTTATAAAACTAACAGAGGAGGTGATATTACTTTTCATGGACCAGGACAAATCGTTTGTTACCCAATTCTCGATCTGGATAATTTTTTTACTGATATTCATAAATACCTTCGTTATTTAGAAGAAGTTGTAATAGAAACGTTAAATGATTACGGAATAAAAAGTCAATCAACAAAAGGAGAAACAGGAGTATGGGTTAAAGATAAAAAATCAAATTTATTTAAAATATGCTCCATAGGGGTAAGAGCTAGTAGATGGGTAACAATGCATGGATTTGCACTTAATGTAAATACTGATTTAAATTATTTTAATAAAATTATACCATGTGGAATAAAGGATAAAGGAGTTACTTCAATGAAAAAAGAATTAGGAAAAGTTTTGGTTAAAGATTCAATAAAAGAAAAGATTCAATATTATTTTTCAAAAAAATTTCAAGTTGAATTTCTTCATTAAGGGATTTCATATAAAATAAAACTATCGTTTTCAGATTTAACTACCAATTCAAGATGTTTATCATTGTCAATATTTGATAAATCAATTTTTGATTTTCCATAAACAGGAAATCCATCAACCAATTTACCATTACTAAAAAACAAATAAACTTTACTGCTATCAATATTTGTAATTGATATGTATATAGTATCATTTATATAGAAAATTTGAGGAGAAGTATAATTTCCAAAAGGAAGAGTAATAGGAACTCCTTTTATTGTTAAAATATTTTCAGAAAGTGTCACTAATGTTTTTGATGTCATATTAATTTTATGATCATCAGAGAGATCAAGCGGAGATTTAAAAACATTTCCATTTAGATCTATTTGAATTAAATTTCCTTTTTTGTCCGATGTTGTAAAAGAATTTCTGTATAAGTAAATCTCATTATTACTAAAATCAATTTTTTCTTTTACTTTTATTCTGTCTTTTCCTTTTCTATCTATTATTTTTAAAATTCCATTTTTCAATTGTATTGTTATATAATCTTTATTTTTAACTCTTAAATGTTTAGGAGGAAATAAAATTTTATTTGAGGTTTTTTCTAATTTAAAACCTTTTACTTTTTTTGCTTTTTTGTCATACATAGAAATTTTCTCTTCTGTACTAATTAAAAATCTATATTTTTTATTTTGATCATAATCGAAGATTGAAAGAGGATTAATTTTTTTAGTTTTTGAAAACTTTATATTTAAAGGATTAACTTTTTTACCATTTCTATCTATAACAATAAATTCATCAAGAGTATTAAAAGCCATTTGAGTTTTTTTGTTATTAAATATGTCAACTTGGTTTATTTCACCGATAATTTGATTTGATAACTTTTTTTTCCAAAAGAGATTTCCAGTGTTAGAAAATAAATAAAGAATATTATTATCATCTTGAACAGCTATGTCCATTTTTTTAGTTAAATGATTAAATAAAAATTTTGGCGGAATGCTAATTGGATTATCAACTGATAAAGAGAATTGATTTGAAACATTTTCGGGTTTTTTACTATCAATATTTTTTTGGGCTGTGAACCTTATCTGTAAAATTTCACCATCATTCACTCCTTGAAGAGCAATCATAGGAAATTTTTCTGCAGGAAATTTGTTTATTTCTTTTTTGATATGATTTTTCTCCCAAGTTTTTTTTAAATTTTTTGAATCACCTATCCAAAGAAAAGAACTTTTTGAAGCTAAAGTCGACTTTAAAGTTCTAAAATTAATATTTTGTTTAAGAGATTTATTTTCTTTATAATCGGAAATAATCTTTTTTAATAAATTTTCAGATTCTGAATAAACAATAAAATCATCAATTTTTGAACATAAATTAAAATTTGGAGATTTTATAAAATTTGAAGAAAAATTTAAAAAATCATATGGAAGAGTTTTTTTAATAATTTTAATATCTCGAAATTCTTTGAAAAAATTTTTTTCTTCATATAAAATATCATTTGGATTATCTTCAGATTTTAAATGCAAAAATACTGCATTTTCATCCATGTAATTTATCCAACTTATTTCATTAATAAGATTAAAGGGTTTAAAATCTATTTTTTTAATTGCCAAATTTTTATGACGACTATATTTTATAAAATTGCTCTCTAAAATTTCGAAATTATCAACAGGTATTATTAATAAAGACTTAAAGTTTTGAGGAATTATGTTTTCAGAAAAGATTTCTTTTGGATCTAAATCTTTAATAAAAGTTAAGTTGTTAGGAATGGAATCATTAATAAAATGAATACCATCAAAAGCTAAGGGTTCGACCCTAAGATTTAAATCATATGAACTCCAACTTTCCCCAATTAAAGGAAATAAAGGTGTTTCCATAAAAATATTTTTAAAAAAGTTATGTGCATTATATTTTATAAGAATATTAATAGGAGAATCACTGTCTAAAAAATTCGCAAGATTAAAGAAATCTTTAGACTGAACACCTTTAGTATTATTTTGAAAAAGTCTAATACTATTTTCAAGAATTAATTTTGAGCTAGAAATAAATTCAATATTTTTTATTCGACTTTTAAAAAATCGGTTTTCTTTTGATTTTATTTCATTAATCTTTTCACCATTATAAATAGAATATTTTTTGTCTGAATTTTTAAGGGAATCTTTTGGTACAGATTTATTAATTATAGTTACTGCCATTTTATTTTTACCATATGGAGTGAAGCAAAATAAAGCAGGGGAGGAAATTTCATTAGGCGAAATTTCACTTATGGTTTTAAAAAGATTTTTATCAATAAACTTCAGAGATGAAATTATAGGATTATTTTTTATAACATTATTGATAGTATTATGGTTATTTATTTTAATTACTAAAACAGTGTCTGAAGGAATATAATCATAAAGATTATTAGTTACTCCATCTTTAGATTTACATGATAAAAACAAAAAAAATAAAGAAATAAAAATCTTCCTAATCATATTAGGATCAAAAATATGAAACTCATTTTTTTATTTATATTTTTTTAGTTAAATGTTATTAACGGTATAAATAAGTTAAGTTTTGTTTGCCATGTCAATAATTTAAATGATTTTCTATGATGAATTGTAATTCCATATTTTTTAATTGATTCTCTGTGTTTTTTTGTTGCATAACCCTTATTTTGATTCCAACTATATTTTGGGAAATTTCTGTCAAGGGAATTCATTAATTCATCTCTATAAGTTTTTGCTAAAATTGATGCGGCAGCTATATTTTGAAACTTTTCATCCCCTTTAATTATGCATTCATGTGGTATATTTTTATATTGTTTAAAGTAATTTCCATCAATGATTATTCTTTTAGGCACAATATTAAGTTTTGAAATAGATTCATGCATGGCTTTAATGGTTGCGTTTAAAATATTGATTTTATCAATTTCTTGACTAGAAATATGAGTAACGGAAAAACTAATTGCTTCTTTTTCAATTTTAATTCTTAGTTTATCTCTTGTTTTTTTTGATATTTTTTTTGAATCATTAAGTTTATTAGAATAAAAATTATTGGGTAAAATAACACAAGCAGCTGTTATAGGGCCTGCCAAACAACCTCTACCAGCCTCATCAACTCCAACTTCTAATCCTTTTTTGTATTGAAGTTTTAACATTTATTTGGAATTATGTTTTTGCATTGACAAATTTTTAGTTACAATTATTTTAACTTCGCTAAGAAATTAAATTATTTAATGATAAGAGTTTTATTTCTTGTTTTTTTTATTAAAAGTCTAAACTTGTTTTCTTTTGAAATTAATAGGTCAAATGATAAATTAAATATTAATAAATATTCAAAGTATAGTAAAAGAAAAATTGATAGCCTCCCCAAAACTGATACTCTTCCTAAATTATTAGATATAGAAAAAGATTCATTAAAATTAGTTGAAAAAAAATCTTTAAAAAAGAAAAAGAAAAAGAAAAAGAAGAAAAAAAAGAAATTAAATCCTTTGCTTTTTAAAATAAAACCAATTGATTCTGTTACAGTTTATGATTACAAAATCATGTATTTGAATGAAAATGAAAAAAGTGTAGATACTTCATTGACAATTTTCAAAGATTATTTTTTTAATTTTTTAAGAGAAGATTATTTTGAATTATTACCATTGCCAAATATGGGTGAAGGTTTTAATAAATTAGGATATAATTTTCATGACGAAAAAATCACTCCAGATTTTGGAGCTAGAGTTAAGCATTTCGGTTATTTTGAAGTTGATGATATACCTTATTATAATGTGCCATCACCTTTTACAGAACTTTTTTTTAAATCTAGTATTGATCAAGGCCATCATTTAGATGCTTTAGTTACTTTAAACACTTCACCGAGGTTTAATTTTTCAATTGCATATAGAGGTTTTAGATCACTTGGTTCATATTCTTATTCAAAAAGTGCAGCTTCTCAGTTTCGGTTTAGTTCGCAATATGATTCTTACGATAAAAAATATCGTTTAAGATTACATCATACTTCTCAAAAATTAGAAAATAAGGTGAATGGAGGCTTAACTAATGATTCTGTCTATTTTTTTGAAAATTCTCCAAATTTTGCAATTGTTAATCCTGAAACAGGAGAGGTAGAAGTTGATGAAAATGGAGAAACTTTGTATGAAAATTATGGTGGATTTATGGATAGAACACGTTTACAAACTCAACTTCAAAATGCTGAAAATATTTTATCAGGAAAAAGATATTTTGTTGAGCAAATTTATTTTTTGAATTATAAAATTGAAAATATTTCTGAAAACTTTATTAAAGTTGGTCATAGCATTAATTATGAAACAAAATTTTATAAGTTTTTTCAAGTAAGAAATGATGAATATTTTTCAGATTCTTACATTGATGAAGATATTAGGGATAGATCAAATTTTAAGACATTAGAAAATAATATATTCCTAGAATATAATAAACCTTTTACAGGAAGGTTTAAATTAAATTTCAAACATATTAGTTGGAATTATTTTTTTGAAAATGATGAGTATTTGGAAAATGATCAAATTGATCAAAACATTAAAGTTAATCAATTTGCCGGAGAGTTTATGTGGGAAAAAAAATTTTTTGGAATTGATTTTAAAACGAAAATTTATAATTCTTTAAAAAAAAATTATTCTTCCAGTTATTATTTAGTTGATATTTCTAAAATACTTTTTGATCAGTTTTTAATAAAAACTAAATATCAATTTCGTTCAACTCCTCCAAATTTTAATTTTCATTTATATCAAAGTGATTATGTTAATTATAATTGGAAACAATTAGATATAGATAATCAAGAAATTTCAACTCTAACGTTTGCCCTTGAACATCGTAAATGGGGATATATAATGGGAGAGTGGAATCGATTAAATAAATACACCTATTTTTTAAATATAACACCTATAAATTACAGAAATGAAAGGATGGATATAGTACCTATTCAACAAGAAAAGGAAATCGAGTATATTAAGATTAAATTTTTTCAAAATATAGAATTTGGCAAGTTTTCTTTTATAAATACTGTTCAGTATCAAAAAGTTAATCAAGAGGATGATCCTGATCTATTTTTTACTCCTTTAGCGTTAAATGTCCCCGAGTGGTTAACTAGAAATACAATTGCTTTTTCTTCAGATCTTTTTAATAAGGCACTTTATATTCAAACAGGATTTTCTTTTAAGTTTTTTACAGATTATTATGCTGATCAATATAATCCTTTAATTGGAGAGTTCGTATCTCAAAATAATGTTAAAATTGGTGAATATCCATTAGTTGATTTTTTTCTAAATGCAAAAATTCAGCAAACAAGAGTTTTTCTTAAAATTGAAAATTTATCTGGTAAGATTGAGCATATTTTAAATCAAGACGCAAAATATGATTATTATGCGGCTCCATACACTCCTTATAGGGACTTTTCTATACGTTTTGGATTGGTATGGAATTTCTTCCAGTAACTTATCATAAAATATTGTAATTCAATATCTTATGATATTGTTTAAAATTTTTATTAAAAAAAGCAATAAAGTCCTTGTTGGGAACTAAAAGCGCTTTATATTTGCAAGCATTAAAATTTTGAGATTAGTTCAAATTTTTAGTTCTAAGTTCATTGAAAAAATATAATAAAAATGACAGCGCGTATCTGAAAAGATACAAAAGCATAGTTATACCATTTTGAGACAAAGTCAATTTTAAAAGTTGTTAAGTTATTTAAAAAACTACAACGAAGAGTTTGATCCTGGCTCAGGATGAACGCTAGCGGCAGGCCTAATACATGCAA
>CAYUZY010000023.1:0-19395 GCA_964448645.1 uncultured Flavobacteriaceae bacterium | reverse complement strand
TGTAAAAGACCTAGTGGTTTTAAATCATTATACAATTTATCGGTTTCTTCTCTAAATCCGGTCAATTCAATAACAAAGAATTTTGGTGAAACAGTAACAATTTTTGCTTGACTTTGTTTTATAATTTTTTGAATTTTTTTTTCTTCAAAAAGAGAATTTGATTTAACTTTATATAAAGCAGATTCTTGAAAAATTGTTTCTTCATCTGTATGATAAAAAGCCTTAATAACATCAACCTGTTTTTCTATTTGTTTTACCAAATTATTTATTTTATTTATTTCTACTTTGACAACAATCACAAATCTATAAACATCTTTAATCTCAGATTCAGAAGATGAAAAACTATCTAAATTTATATGTCTTTTAAGAAAAATTGCTGAAATTCTATTTAATAATCCAACATTATTCTCACTATAGACAGAAATTGTATATTTTTTTAATTTCATTTTATTCAAGTCTTATATCTGAAACACTAGCTCCAGAAGGTATCATAGGAAAAACATTATCTTCTTTTTCTACACAAATCTCTAAAAAGAAAGGCTTTTTTGATAGCATCATTTTTTTTACTGCAGAATCTAATTTATTTCTTTTTGAAACTCTTAATGCCTCTATGTGATAGCCTTTAGCAATAGTAACAAAGTCTGGATTTGTCATTTCTGTAGAAGCATATCTTTTATCAAAAAATAACTGCTGCCATTGTCTTACCATTCCTAAAAAGTCATTATTTAAAACTACTATCTTAACTGCAACTTGGGTTTGAAAAATTGTTCCTAATTCTTGAATTGTCATCTGATATCCACCATCTCCAATTATAGCTACAACCTCTCTTTCTGGAACACCCATCTTTGCTCCAATTGCTGCAGGTAAAGCGAAACCCATTGTTCCAAGGCCGCCAGAAGTTAAATTACTTTGACTATAATTAAATTTAGCATATCGACAGGCAACCATTTGGTGTTGTCCTACATCTGTTACAATTACAGCATCCCCTTTTGAGTATTTATTTATTGATTCAATGGCTTCTCCCATTGTCAATCCTTCTTTTTTAGGAAAAAAATCATTTTTTATTACTTTATTATATTCAATTTTATTTAATTCCTTAAAGCGATTAATCCATGAAGAAAAATTATTTTCTTTTACTTTTTTACATAAAAGATTAAGAGACTCTTTACAATTTCCAAGAATAGGAACATCTGCTTTTACATTTTTATTTATTTCTGAAGGGTCAATTTCTAAATGAATAATTTTTGCTTGTTTAGCATATGTATTTAAATCTCCAGTGACCCTATCATCAAATCTCATCCCAACTGCAATAAGAACATCACACTCGTTTGTCAATAAATTAGGACCATAATTACCATGCATTCCTACCATTCCCATATTCATAGGATGAGATGTTGGAAGAGCAGATAATCCTAATATTGTCCATACTGCAGGAATTCCTGTTTTTTCAACAAAAGACTTTAATTCTTCTTCTGCTTTTCCTAAAAGAACTCCTTGACCCCAAACTAATAAAGGTTTTTTTGACTTATTAATTATTGAAATTGCTTCATCTATTTTTTTTGTTTCAATTTTAGGAATAGGATTATAACTTCTTATACCTAAACACTTTTTGTATTCAAAATCAAATAATTCAAATTGGGCATCTTTTGTAATATAAATTAATACAGGGCCAGGTCATCCAGATCGAGCAATATAAAATGCTTTAGCCATAACATAAGGAATTTCACTAGCTTTAGTAATCTGATAACTCCATTTGGTTGCAGGGGTTGAAATTCCAATTATATCAGTTTCTTGAAAAGCATCTGAACCAAGTAAATGAGAAGCTACTTGTCCAGTAATACAAACTATTGGAGTTGAATCAATTAAAGCATCTGCAATACCTGTAATTAGATTGGTTGCTCCTGGGCCTGAAGTAGCAATTGCAACACCTACTTTTCCTGATGTTCTGGCAAATCCTTGAGCAGCATGAACGGCTCCTTGTTCATGTCTTGTTAAAATATGATTAAGTTTTTCTCGAAATTTATATAATTCATCATAAACAGGCATAATAGCCCCTCCTGGATATCCATAAATTAAATCTGCCCCTTCTAAAAGTAAAGAATGAATCATAGCTTCTGCTCCAGAAATTTGCTTCATTATTTTTTTACCATTACTTGTTTTTTTTCTTGTTTCCATTATTAATATTGGTCAGTAACACACCCTTCAGATGCATTAGATACTGATTTAATATACTTATACAAAATACCTTTATTAAATTTATAAGCTGGTTTTTTCCATTCTTTCTTTCTCTTTTCTATTTCTTCTTTACTTAATTTAACGTTTAAAGAATTATTTGTAGAATCTATGGATATTATATCTCCATTTTTAATTAATCCAATTACCCCTCCTTCTTGAGCTTCAGGGACAATATGGCCAACTACAAATCCATGAGTTCCTCCTGAAAATCTTCCATCAGTTATAAGAGCTACACTTTTACCTAAGCCCGCTCCCATAATTGCAGCTGTAGGTTTTAACATTTCTGGCATTCCAGGCCCTCCCTTTGGTCCTTCATATCTAATTACAATAACTTCTCCTTTTTTAACAAGTCCTTTTTTTATTCCATTATTAGCCTCATACTCACCATTAAAAACTTTTGCAGGACCTTCAAATTTCAATCCTTCTTTACCAGTAATTTTTGCAACCGAACCTTTATATGCCAAATTTCCCTTTAATATCTGCAAATGACCTGTTTCTTTAATAGGATTATTTATTAGTTTAATAATCTTTTGATCTTTTTTTAAGGGGTTTACATTATTAAGATTTTCAGCAAGTGTTTTACCAGTTACTGTTATACAATCCCCATATAGCATTCCTTTTTCAAGCATATATTTTAAAACTCCTGGAACACCTCCAACTTCATGTAAATCATTCATTAAATATTTTCCACTTGGTTTCAAATCTGCAAGAAATGGAGTTGAATCACTAACTTTTTGAAAATCATCTAATGTTAAATTAATATCAGCCGCTTTTGCAATAGCTAAAAAATGAAGTACAGCATTAGTTGAACCTCCCAAAACAATTATTAATCTAAGAGCATTTATTAAAGATTTTCTTGTAACAATATCTTTTGGTTTAATATCCTTTTCTAATAAATTTTTAAGATAAGAACCTGTTTTACTGCATTCTACCTTTTTTACTTTACTAATAGCCGGATTCGAAGAATTATAAGGAATGGACATTCCACAAGCTTCTATAGCCGAGGCCATAGTATTTGCAGTATACATTCCTCCACAAGCTCCAGCTCCTGGACATGCATTTTTAATAACAGACCTATACTGATTTTCATCTATTTTTCCAGAAACTCTCTCACCCCATGCTTCAAATGCAGAAACAACATCTAATTTTTTTTCACCTAAACAACCTGGGGCAATTGTTCCCCCATAAACTAATATTGAAGGTCTATTCAATCTTAACATTGCCATTAATGCGCCAGGCATATTTTTATCACAACCAACAACTGTAATTAATGCATCATAAGACATAGCTTGAACTACAGTTTCAATTGAGTCTGATATTATATCTCTTGATGGGAGAGAATATCTCATACCAGGAGTCCCCATTGATATACCATCACTTACCCCAATAGTATTAAAAATTAATCCTAATAAACTTTTACTATTAACACCCTTTTTTATATACTTAGATAAATCGTTTAAATGCATGTTACAGGGGTTACCTTCATATCCAGTAGAAGCAATACCAACTAATGGTTTATCAAAATCATCCCCCTTCATCCCTATAGCATGTAACATTGCTTGAGCTGCTGGTTGAGTAGGGTCTTGAGTGACTATTTTACTGTATTTATTTAACTCTACTGACATATTATAATCAACTAATTTAAATTATAAAACATTATATATATACCTTAGTTAACAAAACTAAAATTACAGTCAAATCAAAGCTGTTATACCCAAAATGTTGATTTTCAATAAGTTTCATGTTTTTTTTTAATATATTCAATCATTGTATTTTATTCTATCATTTCAATTATATTTGATTTTTCAAATTGAAATAAATTGTTAATAAAAAAAATTAAAACTTTACAAGAGTCCTTTTTTGATAATCAAAGCACTTTAAATATCAAAAAAAGGATTAATTATCTAAAAAAACTAAAAAGGGTTCTTAAGGAAAAATCTAAAAATATTTTTGACGCACTTTATAAAGATTTAAAAAAATCTGATTTTGAGGCTTTTACAAGTGAAACCATGCTTGTAAATAAAGAACTTAATATTATGATCAACAATTTAAAACAATGGTCTAAGCCAAAGAGAATATCGAGTTCTTTAATTAATTTTCCTTCAAAAGACTATTTAATTCCTGAACCCTATGGAAATATTTTAATGATTTCTCCGTGGAATTATCCTTTTCAACTTTCTCTTACTCCATTAATTGGTGCAGTTGCTGCTGGAAATACTGTTGTTCTTAAACCTTCTGAATCTGCTCCAAACACTTCAAAAATTATTGATGAAATTATTTGCGCCGTTTTTCCAGAAGAATGGGTTAAAGTAATTGAAGGTGATGCAAATACTGCTAAAAATCTTTTAAAAGAAAAATGGGATTATATTTTCTATACTGGAAGTACTAGAGTTGGAAAATATGTTGCAAAAGCAGCAGCTGAAAATTTAACTCCAACTACTCTTGAATTAGGAGGGAAAAGTCCTTGCATAATTGACAGTTCTGCTCCAATTAAAAAAACTGCAAAAAGAATTGTTTGGGGGAAATTTATTAATTGTGGCCAAACTTGTATTGCTCCTGATTATATTTTAGTTGATAAAAAAATTAAAAAGGATCTAATAGATAGAATTATTCATGAAATTGAAATAGCTTTTTCGAAAAATATTGAAAATTCAAAAGATTATGGTAGAATAATTCATCAAAATCATCTAGAAAAATTGATAAAGTCTCTAAAAAATCAAAAAATTATATATGGAGGTATAAATAATAAAAAAGATCTTTATTTAAGTCCTACAATTGTTGATGAGCCAGACTTAAATAGCGAATTAATGTTAGAAGAAATTTTTGGGCCAATTCTCCCAATTATTTCTTATGAAAAGAATGAAAAAATTTTTAGAATAATTAAAAGCATGGAAAAACCTCTTGCTTTCTATGTTTTCAGTAAAAACAAATCTTTTATAAATTTGATGCTAAATACATTTTCCTTCGGAGGAGGTGTTGTCAACGATACTTTAATTCAGTTTGCAAATATTAATCTTCCATTTGGTGGAATAGGTGCTAGTGGAATGGGTGCTTATCATGGAGAACATAGTTTTAAACTTTTTTCACACTTAAAACCAATTGTTAAAAGATCATTTTTATTTGATCTCCCCCAGAGATTTGCCCCATATCCAAAATCAATAAAATTTCTTAAATTTTTATTAAACAAACTATGAAAGAAAAAACTGTAAGAGAGTCAATATCATACAGAAGATCTGTAAGAGTTTATGATAAGACTAAAGAAATTGATGATAAAATTGTAAAAGAATGTATTAAGCTATCTACATTAGCTCCAAATAGCAGTAATCTTCAATTATGGGAATTTTATCATGTAACTTCTAAAAAAGTTTGTGCAGAAATATCTAAAAGTTGTTTTAATCAATCATCTGCTAAAACTTCTAAACAGTTTGTAATACCAGTTGTAAGACATGATCTATGGAAAAGCAGATTAAAATCAAATATTGATTTTATTAAAAATAATAAAGATGATTCCGAAAATAATATAATAAGTGCTTTAAAATACTACCAAGAAATTATTCCCAAATTATATAAAGGATTTTCCCCTCTTAGAGGTTTTCTTCATTCTATTATGATGAAATATAGAGGATTATTTAAACCTACATACCGTGAAGTTAGATCAACTGATTTAAGAATTGTTGCTCACAAAAGTCTTGCTCTAGCATCTCAAAATTTCATGATATCAATGGCTTCTTTTGGATATGATACCTGTCCTATGGAGGGTTTCGATTCAAAAAAAATAAAAGAAATTCTTAAACTACCTGAAAAATCAGAAATCAATATGGTAATTAGTTGTGGAATAAGAACTGAAAAAGGAATTTACGGAAAACGTTTTAGAGTCCCACTTGAATCAATTTACCATAAATTATAATTGTAAATATTTTTGTTTTTTTTATCTAAAAGTTCACCAGATTTTTCTAAGCCTTTTTTCAACCAATTTTTAAACTCCTTTTTTCCTGAATATTGTATCGGTGAATTTAATAATTCTAAATCTGTATTTATTTGAGCATAATAAGGTTGAGATGCAGAATTAAAGTTTATAGCCTGAAAAGTAGCCCATTTTTCACCTAAAGATTCAATTTTCTTTATTCTGCCATTTAAAAATTTAAAATTAAATTGATCTTTGATATCTAATTTTTTTCTATCATCAACATAAAGAGAAATTAAAACAAATTTATTTTTAAGCAAACTGTATATTTCAGGATCAGACCAAACATTTTCTTCCATTCTTCTGCAGTTTACACATGCCCATCCAGTAAAATCAATTAAAATTGGCTTATTGTTTATTTTTGCATAATCATATCCTTTATTATAATCTTTAAAACAATTTAAATTTAATGGACAATCATTATCAGTATTCTGAATAGTATAAAATTCTGGAGGAGGAAAACCGCTCAAAAATTTCAATTCATTCTTATCAGTAAATAAACTATATATAAGATAAAAACTAAAAATAAATGGAATAGAACTATATAATTTCAACCTTAAATTGGAATTGAAATTTTTAATAAAATTTAATCCTCCAATCAAATAAAAACCTAATGAAAAACTTATTAAAGCCCATATAATAATAAAAGTTTCCCTTTTTAAAAAGTTCCATTCTCCAATTAAATCTGCATTGGACAAAAACTTCAGGGCTAATGCTAATTCAAAAAATCCAAGAGTTACTTTTAAGTTATTCATCCAGCCTCCCGATTTAGGAATATTATTAATTAACTTAGGAAAAAATGATAAAATAGAAAAAGGCACTCCCAAAGCAAATCCAAAACCAAGCATTCCAAAAGTTAATTCAGTTGGACCATTAGAATTTAATGCACCTGCAAGTAAAGATCCTAAAATTGGACCTGTACATGAAAAAGAAACAATTGATAATGTTAAAGCCATAAAAAAAATACCTAAAATGTTCCTTAAAGTCGAAGAAGATTCTGACTTATTAGCCCAAGAACTTGGTAGAGAAATATCATAATAACCAAAAAAAGAAAATGCAAAAAACACAAAAACAATAAAAAAAACAAAATTAGTTGTAACACTAGTCGATATTGTATTTAAAATTCCTGGATCTAAAAAATCAAGAAAATGAAAAGGAAGGCTTAAAAGAAAATAAACAAGAATTATAAAAAAACCATAAAGTGAAGAATTAATAATTCCGCTCTGTTTATTATTTGATTTTTTTAAAAAATAAGAAACAGTTAAAGGCATCATTGGTAAAACACAAGGTGTTAAAAGTGCCAAAACCCCTCCAATTAAACCTAAAATAAAAATTTTAAAATAAGAATTATTTTTACTACTATCAGATTCACTTGATTTGTAAAAATCTTTGTTTTTAATATTTAGATATAACTCTTTTGATTTTAAAATACTTTTTTTATCCAATTTTTTATCGACAGAAACATAATTTTCACTTAAAGGAATTGTAATTATTTCTGATCTAAAAATACAGAGCCTATCATCACAAGCTTGATAATTGATCTCTATATCTATTTTTTGTAAATTTTTATCAATTAATTTTATTTCTTGATTAAAAACAGCATCTTTCTCAAAATAATTTAAGTCTAATTTAAATAGTTTGTCATACTTTTTAATGGACTCACTTTCATTAAAAGAACCTATTAATTCATATCCTAGTTTATCTATAAAAATAAACTCAGTAGGTTCAGCTCCGCCTTTAGGTAAATTTTGAGAATATAATCGCCAGTTTTTCTCAATATATGCATCTATAGTTATTAAATAATTTTCATCAGATACCTTATTAATATTTGAATTCCAAATAACTGGTTCTTCAATCTGTGAAAAAGAATTAAAACCGATTAAAAAATTTAAAATAAATAATCTTATCAAAAACATTTTATTTCCAAAACTTTAATTGATTTTTTAGTAGCAGCAAAACGACTGTCAAGTCTTTTTCCTACAACCCATACAATATCATTATTAGAAACTAATAACCATTGATTTTCTTTATCATAAATTGAATATTTTTCATCTTTAAAATATTTACTTACAGATTTTTTTCCTTGCATTCCTGTTGGATAAAAATAATCTTTAGATTGAGGTTTCCTTAAAATCAAAGGTTCTTTAATTTTCATAAAATCAATAGATGCAAAATTATGATTTAATAATTTTTTATCATAATTACCAACATATTTAAAATCAAGTTTAATAGGTAATTTTAATTCTTTTTTATTTAAATCAAGTAAATAACTCTCTTTTTCTTTTTCAATTAGTTCTTTTAAAACTAAAAAACCTCTATCAACTAATATTCTATGTGTTTTTGAAAATAATTGTTTACCTGTCTTAGACAATAATAGTTTTGAGATGTCTTTAGAATTAAATCCATATAAAAAAAACAATTCATGCAAATAAAAATTGAAAGGTTTTAATTTTAGTAAACTCTTGATATTTACTTTAATTAATGAATTTTCCTTTTTAAAAATTTTTTTTCTAGTTTTTTCAATAGAATTATTTACAAATAATTGTGTTTCCTCAAGATTATTTAAAGTTATCTTAAATTTATTTAAATATTCTGGAATTATCATTTCAATTTCTGGAAGAACTTTATTTCTAAATTTATTTCTCAAATAATAATTTTCAAAATTTGATTGATCATCTCTCCAAGACAGATTATTTCTTTTAGCATAATCAACGATTTCTTTTTTTGAAATCTTTAATAATGGTCTATAGACCTTTTTTGTATTAAGAATTCCGAGAAGACCTTTTAATCCAGACCCTCTTGTTGAATTAATAAGAAAAGTTTCAAATTGATCATTTAAATGATGAGCTGTAAAAACAAAATCAAAATCATAGATACTTTGCAATTCAAAAAACCATTGATATCTTAACTCTCTTGTAGCTAATTGAATATTAATGTTATTAATTTCACAATATTCTTTAGTTGAAAATTTAGAATAAAAAAAAGAAATTTTATTCCTTTGGCTCCATGATGAAACAAAATTTGAATCTTTTTCATTTTCTATTCCTCTTAACTGAAAATTGCAATGTGCTATAGAAAAATCTACTTTCAAATTCAATAAAATATCAGCTAAAACACAACTATCTACTCCACCGCTATGAGCTAAAAGAATTTTTTTTGACCTAAATTTAATTAAATCTTTATCAATTTTATCACTTATATTATTCTTCACAAAGCAAAGTTAATACAAACTTTCTCAAAATTTAAATTGATTATTCTAATTAAAAATTATTATATTCTAGCTAATAAGTATAAAAAACTCAAATTTTCATAGATTATATGAATGGACTAACAAATCATGTGTTAATGGTTCGCCCTTATGTATTTATGAAAAATAATCAGACAGCCATAAACAATTATTACCAATCTGATAGTGATTTAGATGCTAATACAATAAATAAATTAGCTCATAAAGAATTTGATAAATTAGCTAATGTTCTAATTAAAACTGGCATAAAGGTTACAATCCATCAAGATGTTAAATTACCTGAAACACCTGACTCTCTATTTCCAAATAATTGGATTTCATTTCATAAAAAAAACAGAGTAGTTATTTATCCAATGTTTGCTAAAAACAGAAGAGATGAAAGATCTAATGATGTTTTTAAATCACTTTTAAATAATGGTGTAAAATCTAAGATTATTTATGATCTAACAAGTTATGAAAATCAAAACTTATTTCTAGAAGGAACTGGCAGTATGGTATTAGACAGAATAAACAAAAAAGTTTACGCTTCATTGT
The DNA here is from genome assembly GCA_964448645.1 of uncultured Flavobacteriaceae bacterium. Classification (GTDB taxonomy): domain Bacteria; phylum Bacteroidota; class Bacteroidia; order Flavobacteriales; family Flavobacteriaceae. The sequence goes on along the minus strand of CAYUZY010000023.1, from coordinate 9,415 downwards.
CTGAAAGAACTCATAAGCCTCTAATTTTAGATTTTTGTAAAAAAATGAATTATACTCCATTTATTTTTTCATCATTTCAAACAGTTTCTGGCAAAAGACTTAAAATTTATCATACTAATTTAATGTTAAGTCTAGGAAATTCATTTGCGGTAGTTGGTTTAGATTCAATTGATAATATTTTAGAAAGAGAAAAAGTTCATAATGAGTTAGAAAATGATAGTAAAGAGATAATATCTATATCTGAGAATCAAATTGAACAATTTGCTGGTAATATGCTTCTTTTAAAAAATTTAAATAATCCTATTTTAGTGATGAGTACATCAGCTTATAAATCATTATTTAAAGATCAAATTAATAAGCTCGAAAAACATGCAAAAATTATTCATAGTGACTTAAAAACAATAGAAAAATTAGGAGGAGGAAGTGCAAGATGTATGTTGGCAGAAATTTTTTAATCAATAATTTTAAAAAACTATCTGCAAAACAACTCTAACATAAACTTTCTTAAAGATTAAATTGATTTATTCAATTATAAATTGTTATTATTTTGGTAGTAAATAAAAAAAAACTCATATTTGCAGCCGAAATGCTAGAGCAATTATCAAATATTGATTTAAATACTCGAAATAAAACTTCTGTTCGTCATTTTCCTTTCCGCCCCTTGTGGGTGTAATTTACTCGTGAAAATTGGTTTCTCCAATTTTCAAATCTTAAAATAAAGGATTTTTCAAATAAATTAATTTAAAATAAATGCAAATAATTCTAGCAAAAGCTAAACATATTAAATATTCGAAAACTATAAGTGGTCATATTGATGATGCTGCAAAAATTAGAGGCACAGGCATAGCAAGAAGAACCCCCGAATACATTTCAAAGAAAATTGAAAACGGGAATGCTGTTATTGCTATTGATAATAATATTTTTGCTGGATTTTGTTATATTGAAGTTTGGGGACATGGAAAATATGTAGCCCATTCAGGATTAATTGTTTCCCCTGACTATAGAAATCAAGGTCTTGCAAAAAAAATAAAGAAAAAAGTTTTTGACCTTTCATTAAAAAAATATCCAAATTCAAAAGTCTTTGGAATTACAACAGGAACAGCAGTAATGAAAATTAATTATGAACTTGGATATAAACCAGTTCATTTTTCTGAGCTTACAGATGATCCTCAATTTTGGAAAGGATGTCAAACATGTAAAAACTATGATGTTCTAACAAGAACAAATCGAACAATGTGCCTTTGTACTGGAATGTTGTATGACCCAAAAAAAAATGAAAAATGAAAAATAAAATAGTTGTATTAGCCTATAGTGGAGGATTAGACACCTCCTACTCTTTAAAAAAATTATCCTCAGACGGTTATCAAGTTCATGCGATAACAATTAATACAGGTGGTTTTTCAACTCAAGAAATAAATCAAATTTCAAAAAAAGCTACAAAATTAGGAGCTAAAAAATATAAGTGTATATCTGCAATTACGCCATTTTATAATAAAATTATTAAATATCTAATCTTTGGAAATGTTTTAAAAAACAACACCTATCCTCTTTCAGTTAGTTCAGAAAGAATAATTCAAGCAATAGAAATTGTAAACTATTCAAATAAAATTAAAGCCAACTATATTTCTCATGGTTCAACTGGAGCAGGAAATGACCAAGTTCGATTTGATCAAATTTTTCAAATCCTTTCTCCTAATACTCAAATAATTACTTTAATAAGAGATAACAAACTTTCTAGAGAAGATGAAATAAACTATTTAAAATTAAAAGGAGTAAAAATAGATTGGAAAAAAGCTAAATACTCCATTAACAAAGGTCTTTGGGGAACTTCAATAGGCGGAAGTGAAACATTAACTTCAAAACTACCCCTACCAGAAAATGCATACCCTAATCAGCTAAAATTAAAAAAAGATAAAAAAATTAAGATTGAATTTGAAAATGGAGAGTTAATTTCAATTAATTCAAAAAAAGACTCTCCAATAAATATAATAAGACAATTACAAAATATTGCTAAAAAGTATGCTATAGGAAGAGATATTCATGTCGGTGATACAATAATTGGAATTAAAGGGAGAGTTGCTTTTGAAGCAGCAGCTCCATTAATAATAATCAAAGCACATCACCTTCTTGAGAAACACACCCTCTCTAAATGGCAACAATTTCAAAAAGAATCAATTTCAAATTTTTATGGAATGTTATTACATGAAGGACAATATTTTGATCCAGTAATGAGAGATATAGAATCTTTTTTATCAAATAGTCAAAAAAATGTAAGTGGAACAGTTTACCTCAAATTAAAGCCTTATAGTTTTGATCTTGAAGGAATCAAATCGAAAAATGACCTAATGCATAAAGGATTTGGAACTTATGGAGAAATAAATAATAATTGGACTGCAACTGATGTTAAAGGATTCATTAAAATAAATGCTAATGCAGGAAAAATTTATCATAAAATAAATAAAGAAAAATGAAAACAGTTGGAATAGTTGGAGGATCTGGATATGCTGGGGGAGAGTTAATCAGATTAATTATAAATCATCCAAAATTAGAAATAAAGTTTATTTATAGCACTCAATTTTGTGGTGATCATTTATATAAAGTTCACAAAGATTTATTAGGAATAACCAAATTAAAATTTACAAATATTACCGAAAAAAAAATAGATGTCTTATTTCTATGCACTGGTCATGGTAATTCATTAAACTTTCTTAATAACAATAAATTTTCAACTAAAACTAAAATTATAGATTTAAGCAATGACTTTAGAATAATAAAAAATAATGAATTTAATGGTTATAAATTCATATATGGATTACCAGAGCTTAATAAAGAAAAGATTAGATCAGCTAAAGCTATAGCAAACCCAGGTTGTTTTGCAACGGCAATTCAACTTAGTTTAATTCCTCTAGCAAAACAAAACTTAATTAAAAATACAGTTCATGTTAATGCAACTACTGGAAGTACTGGAGCTGGAATGCAAAATATTAATACAACTCATTTTAGTTGGAGAAATAATAATATTTCATGGTATAAAGCTTTTGAGCATCAACATCTATTAGAAATAAATCAAACATTAAATGAATTAAATCAAAAATCAAAATTGATTTTTATACCCCAAAGAGGAAATTTTACCAGAGGTATTTTTTCTACAACATATACAAAGTTTAATGGAGATTTAAATAAAGCAAAAAAATTATTTAAAGAATATTATAAAAATCATCCCTTTACAGAGATTTCTGATGAAGAAATTTCTTTAAAATCAGTTATAAATACTAATAAATGTCATATTCACTTATTCAAATATGAAAATATTTTATTAATTACAAGTGTTCTCGATAATCTAACAAAGGGAGCTTCTGGTCAGGCCATACAAAATTTAAATTTAATGATGAACTGGAATGAAAATTTAGGTTTAAAATTAAAAGCCTCTATTTATTAAAATACGATATATGAAAATAGCAATAATAGGAACTGGAAATTTAGGATTAAGTATAGCAAAAGGACTAATTACAAATAACCTTTATACCACTCTTTATCTTACAAAGAAAAAGATTGAACCTATAGAAAAATGGAAAAAATATGATAATGTATATATTACAAACAATAATATAGAGGCAATTTCTAATTCTGATATTTTAATTTTTTCAGTTCAACCAGGTCAATTTGAGGAAATATTAAATCAAATAAAATCAAAACTTAATAATAAACATGTAATTATTTCAACAATTACTGGATTTAAAATTAATAGGATTGAAAAAATTACTGGATCTTCAATCCCTATAATAAGAACTATGCCTAATACAGCTATTTCTGTTGGAAATTCAATGACTTGCATATGTTCAAATGAAAAAGGCATTAAAAGTACTCCAGTTGCAGAAGCTATATTTAATGGATTAGGAACAACAATAAAAATCGAAGAGTCTTTAATGCAAGCTGCTACAGTAATTTGTGCTAGTGGTATAGCCTTTTGGATGAGACTAATTAGAGCTACAACCCAAGGAGGGGTTCAACTAGGCTTTGATGCTGATGTTGCTTTAAAAATGTCAAAGCATACAGCAATGGGAGCTGCTAGTTTACTAATTGATTCAAAAACACACCCTGAAGCAGAAATTGACAAAGTAACTACTCCTAAAGGTTGCACAATAACAGGCCTTAATGAAATGGAACATCAAGGTTTAAGTTCTTCATTGATTAAAGGTTTAAATGCATCATACAATAAAATAAATGAAATTTCAACTGAATAAATGAAACTATTTGAAGTATATCCATTGTATAATGTAACACCTATTAGTGGAGAAGGTGTTTATATAATTGACGATAAAAAAGAAAAATATCTTGATTTTTATGGAGGACATGCTGTGATCTCAATTGGTCATTCTCATCCAAGTTTTATTAATAAATTAAATGAACAAATTAAAAAGATCATTTTTTATTCAAATGCAATAAAAAATCCACTTCAAAACCAACTTGCAAAAAAAATTCAAGAACATTTTTCATTAAAAAAATACAAATTGTTTCTTTGTAATAGTGGTGCAGAAGCAATAGAGAACGCATTAAAATTATGTTCATTTCACTCAAATAAAAAAAGAGTAATTTCTTTTAAAAATTCATTTCACGGAAGGACTTCAGCAGCTATAGCTATAACTGATAATGATAACATAAAATCTCCTATAAACAAACAACAAAAAGTTACTTTTTTAAAACTTAATGACTCTGAAAGCCTAGAAAAGGAAATAAAAAAAGGAGATGTTTGTGCTATAGTTCTTGAATGCATTCAAGGAGTAGGTGGTTTAGATCAAGTCAATCAAAAGTTTATTAATACTTTAAAAAAAGTGTCAAAAAAATACAACACTTGTATAATTGCAGATGAGGTTCAATCTGGTTTTTATAGAACTGGTGATTTTTTTGCATTTGAAAAATTCAATTTTAAACCCGATGTAATCACAATGGCTAAAGGAATGGGTAATGGTTTTCCAATTGGAGGAATTTTAATTAATCCAAAAATAAAAGCAAAATATGGTCTTTTAGGTACAACATTTGGCGGAAATCATCTTGCTTGTAGTGCTAGTTTATCTGTATTAGAAATACTTGAAAAAATGGATTTGAAAAATAAAATAATTGAACTAGAAAGCTATTTTAGAAAAAAAGCTAAAAAAATTAGTTCAATAAAAAAAATCAAAGGAAGAGGATTAATGTTAGGACTAGAATTTGAATATGAAGTTAAAGAACTTAGAAAAAAATTAATACTAAAAGAAAAAATATTTACAGGAGGAAGTAGCAATAGAAATCTAATTAGAATACTTCCCCCATTGACAATAGAAAAAAAACATATTGATCTTTTTTTCAAATCATTAAAAAAAATAACATGAAACATTTTGTAACAATTAATGATCTTAATAATGTTAATCTAGCTATAAAAGAAACTCTAGATCTAAAAAATGATTATTTAAAAAATAAAAAATCATATAAAAAATCTAATAAAACTATTGGAATGATTTTTTTTAACCCTAGCCTTAGAACAAGACTTAGTACTCAAAAAGCTGCTCAAAATATAGGAGTTAAAACGATGATTATGAATTTTTCTAATGAAGCATGGGCACTGGAATTTGAAAATGGCACAAAAATGAGTGGTCTAAGGTCTGAGCATATAAAAGAGGCTGCTGCAGTAATCTCAGAATATTGCGACATGATAGCTATTAGAGCTTTCGCTTCACTTAACAACAAAGAAAAAGATGAATCTGAGGTTGTTATAAAAAGTTTTATAAAATATAGCAAAGTGCCAATTATAAATATGGAAAGTGCAACAGCACATCCTCTTCAAGCTTTAGCTGATGCTGTAACAATTATTGAAAATAAAAACAAAAAAAGGCCTAAAGTCCTTTTAACTTGGGCTCCTCATCCTAAAGCTTTGCCTCACGCAGTTCCAAATTCCTTTGTTAAAACAATGAAACATATGAATGTTGAATTAAGTATAGTTCAACCAAAAGAATTTGAACTTAATCCAATAATTTCAAAAGATATTAATTTATATTATAATCAAATGGAAGCATTTAAAGATGTAGATTTTGTTTATGCTAAAAATTGGAGTTCCTATAATAACTATGGATCAATTTCAAAAGGCAAAGATGATTGGATTATTAATGAAGAAAAAATGGCTTTAACAAATAATGCAAAGTTTATGCATTGTCTTCCAATTAGAAGGAATATAGTTGCATCAGATGAAGTTCTGGATAACAAAAATTCTCTTGTTATAAAACAAGCTGAAAATAGAATTTACTCAGCTCAATATATTATGGAAAAATTGTTGAAAAATGAATGAAATTTTAGTCGTTAAAATTGGAGGGAAATTAATGGAAAACGAATTTCTATTAAATGATTTTCTAGAAAAATTTTCAATGTTAAAATTTCCAAAAATTCTTATTCATGGAGGAGGTCAAAAAGTTTCAAAATTATGTAAACAGCTTAACATAAATGTTAAGATAATTGATGGCAGAAGAGTTACAAATAAAAAAAATCTTGAAATAGCGACTATGGTTTATGCAGGAGAATTAAATAAAAAAATTGTTAGTAAACTTCAAAAGTTAAATTGTAATTGCATTGGATTGTCTGGTGCTGATGGAAATTCAATTATCTCTAAAAAAAGAAAAAATAGTAAAATCGATTATGGTTATGTTGGAGATATAACAAATGTTAACACAAAATTTATTATTGAATTAATAAATAATAATTTAACACCTGTCTTTTGTGCAATTACTCATAATAATAAAGGACAATTATTAAATACAAATGCAGATTCAATTGCTTCTGAAATTGCTATAAACTTAAGTAATTCATATAAAACTAATTTGTTTTATTGTTTTGAAAAAAAAGGTGTTTTGAAAAACATAAATGATGAAAATTCATTTATTAAAGAAATTCATTGGAATGATTATAAAAAATTAAAAAAGAACAAGAATATTTCAGAAGGAATGATCCCTAAACTAGAAAATTGTTTTTATGCAATAAAAAATGGAGTAAAGCTTGTAAGAATTGGTAATAATGAAATTTTTTCAAAAAAAAATAATTTTACTGAATTAAAAATATAAAAATGAATAAACAATTATTTCTTGATTCAATTGATTTATTAAAAAACCTTATAAAAATTAAATCTTTTTCAGGTGAAGAAAATCTTACTGGTGATTTAATTGAAAAATGGTTTAACAATAATAATATCAAACACAAAAGAAATAAAAATAACATATGGGCGAAAAATAAATTCTTTGACAATAAAAAACCTACAATTTTATTAAACTCTCATCATGATACTGTAAAACCAAACGAATCATATACAAAAGATCCTTTTAAACCAGATATAGTTCAGAATAAACTTTATGGTTTAGGAAGTAATGATGCTGGGGGAGCCTTAGTATCATTAATGTCAGTTTTTAAATATTTTTATGAATCGTCTGATTTAAATTACAATATTATTATCGCTGCAACAGCTGAAGAAGAAATTGCCGGAAAAAATAGTATTAGATTATTATTAAAAGAATTACCTGAGATAAATTTTGCTATTGTTGGAGAACCTACTCTAATGAAATTAGCTATAGCAGAAAAAGGTCTGGTAGTTTTTGATGGAAAAATTCATGGAACGGCTAGTCATGCAGCACATGAAAACAAAAATAATGCAATTAATAAATTGTCTGAAATAATAAATTGGTTTAAAGATTTCAAATTTAAAAAAATTTCTAATTTTTTAGGTCCTGTTAAATTAACAATTACTCAAATAAATGCTGGATCACAACATAATGTCATTCCTTCAGAAGTAGAAATTGTAGTTGATGTTAGAGTAAACGAATTATATACAAATAATGAAATTGTGAAAATCCTACAAAAAAAAGCTCCATGTAAACTTATTCCTAGATCAACAAATCTTAAATCTTCTTCAATATCTAGTGATCATAAGATAGTTAAAGCAGCTATAAATCTTGGTAAAAAAACTTATGGATCACCAACTCTTTCTGATCAAGCTGCATTAAATTGTCCATCATTAAAGCTAGGTCCTGGTGATTCTAAAAGATCTCATATAGCTGACGAATTTATATATTTAGATGAAATTGAAGAAGGAATTAATTTTTACATTAAGTTGTTAAAACAAATTTTATAGCCAATGAAACTCTGGGAAGAAAAAAATATAAAAAGAAATAAAATAATTGATCAATTTACTGTTGGAAAAGACAGGGAATATGATACTATACTGGCAAAATATGATTGTGAAGCTTCTATAGCACATTCAAAAATGCTTGCAAAGGTTAATATCATATCAAGTAATGAAAGTCAAAAATTAAATAAAGTTTTAAACGAAATAATTATTGATATAGAAGAAGGCAAATTCAAAATAGAAGATGATTTTGAAGATATGCATTCCAAAATTGAATTCATTTTAATCAAAAAACTTGGAGATCTTGGTAAAAAAATACATACTGCAAGATCAAGAAACGATCAAGTTTTAGTATCAATTCAGCTTTTTCTAAAAAAGGAACTAAAATCAATAAAAAAGGAGGTCTCTAATCTATTTAATAAATTAATAAAACTTTCTAAAAAACATAAATCATCAATTATTCCTGGTTACACTCATATGCAATTAGCCATGCCATCATCTTTTGGCCTCTGGTTTTCAGCTTATGCTGAAACATTAATTGATGACATTATTTCAATTAATAATGCTTTATATATAGTTGATCAAAATCCTTTAGGAAGTGCTGCTGGGTATGGAACATCCTTCCCTATTGATAGAAAATCAACAACAAAGTCTTTGAATTTTTCGGAATTAAAATATAACTCTTTAGCAGCTCAAATGAGTAGAGGTAAAATTGAAAAACAAACTTTAACCGCTCTTAGTTCTCTAGCCTCAACTCTTTCTAAATTTTGCATGGATCTTTGTTTATATATAGGGCAAGATTTCAATTTTATTAGTTTTCCAGAAAATTTAACCACTGGTTCAAGTATAATGCCGCACAAAAAAAATCCTGACATTTTTGAATTAATAAGAGGAAAGTGCAACCTTATTCAAGGTTTACCTAATCAAATAAGCTTGTTAACAACTAACTTACCTAGTGGATACCATAGAGAGATGCAACTAACAAAAGGGCCTCTTATTGAGTCAATTTATGAATTAAAATCCTGTCTAAAAATATTTAGTTTTTCTATCGAAAAAATTATCATAAATAAAAAAATTATTGACAATCCAAAATATAATTATCTATTTACAGTTGACTCATTAAACAATTGGGTTAAGGATGGTATGCCATTTAGAGATGCTTACAAAAAAATGAAATCAGAGCTAAAAAACAAAAAATATATCCCCAATAAAAAAATAAGTCATACTCATATAGGTAGTATTGGAAACTTGAAATTAAACGATATAAAATTAAAG